>NZ_JBHTBW010000020.1:0-132075 GCF_042665195.1 Laceyella putida | reverse complement strand
GAGGGGGAGTTGAAATGAGTAAGGCGACCCGAAAGGTCGCCAAAAGTTTCAGTTCCCTACTCTACAAATGGACATGAAAGAAACCCTCTTGTTATATTTAGAAATTTAACATAATATACAATGTGTAGCATGTCAATGGCAAATAGATTTACGTATAATGGTTTTATCATTATTATTGCAGGTGAAAAAATGGTGGAGAGACTAAGAAAAAATAAAACGCTGTTTTTGTATTATTACCTCATCATGATCCCGGTGGCTGTCGGGATTTGGATTTTAGCCAGTCACTATCACCTCATGGAAGAGAACTTGGCCCTCATGCTAACGGCTTATTTGCTATTGTTCTCGCTCATATTCCTCATAACCAATCGGTATTCTTTTCAGATTTTTCTGTTTCTGCTCACCCTGCTTACGGGAGTGTACGGTTTCGAACATTACGCATATAAGGATTATCCCCTCATCAATGCGCTGTACTCCACGTTTCGCTTATTCATGATCGATGTGGATAATGTTTTTACCAAATCGGGCGACAAGTTCGTCGCATATCCCTTATCGATTGAGATTGCGAGATGGTCCGCGGCTCTTTATCTGATTTCTACCATCTTTCAAATTGCGTATTCGTTTTTCAATGAGTCGATCAAGCTTTTCTTCTATAAGTTGTTGGGTAACCACTATGTGGTCGTCGGTTATCACCAACAAAGCAAAATCTTGCTCCAAAACCTGCGTGATCAAGGGGAACGGGTTATTTTGTTAACGGAGGGGCTCGCCTCTTCCGAGAAGGAGTACCTGGATGAATTGGGGGTCATGGTGTTGGTTGGCACCAAAACGGATCATGACTTGTATGAGACAGCCGGGTTGCACCGGGCCAGGTATGGCATTCTGTTCCATGAGGATGACCCGTCCAACTTGGATGAACTCATTTCCATCAGGGATTATTTTCGGGAGAAACGCCGAAGCGGAGAGCCATTGAATATCCTTCTTCATTTAACCGATCAACAATCGACCATCCTGTATGAGGAAATTGAGAAAGAAATGAGCAAAGCCGAGGAGACGGTGGTCCGAATCGTCAATACGCACCGCTTAATCGCGGATAATCTATTAAATGCGTATCCGCTGTATCTTCATTATGAAGAGTGGGTGAAAGACCCGTCCGGTGATGCGTTGCATTTGCTGTTTGTCGGTTTTGATGAGACCAACCAGCAAGTGGCGCTCAAAGCGATGGAACGCGCCCATTTTTACAACAAGAACAAGCTTTCGATCACCGTGTTGGACAAAGAGATCGAGAAAGTGAAGAAATTGTGGTTCCGCACATATCCCAAGAGCCACCATGTCGCTGACTTTCATTTCCGCGCCTTTGATATCCACGCCCAAGCGTTGGAGTGGTTGTTTAAAGATGGTCAGCCTTTTACCCATGTCTTTCTGTCGACGGGTGATGATTACTTGAACATGATGGAAGGCATCCGTTTGTCAAAACAATTGAATCACCTGCCGATCTTTATCAACGTGAAAGAGGAAGGGTTGCTCAGCTATCAGGTTTACCAAAAGACGCAGGAACTGGCGAACCTGTACTGCTTCGGTTACTACCATGAAGTGTTGAACAAAGAGGTGTTCATCAACGAGAAGCAGGACAAGTTGGCCAAACTCATCCACGAGCGGTATCAGGAGCAAAAGCGGAGGGAGAGTCCTGCCGCCGCCAATCTCCCCAGTTGGGAACAACTCACCGATTTTAAGCGGGAGTCCAATCGCTCGCAATTCAACCATGCTTTAACCAAACTCATGCTGCTCGGGTTGGATGCGGTGCCCAAGGATGAAGCCGAGAAGGTGCAAGGAAAAGTTCTCAGCAAGGAGGAGTATCTGCTGGAAATCAGTGATCAATTGGAGAAACTGGCCGAGGTGGAGCACCGTCGCTGGAATGCCTTTCATTACCTGCGGGGTTGGGACGTGTACCCCACGCCTACGCCGGACAAGACCCGGGACGAAGAACGGAAGCTTCACGGATGCCTTGTCTCATGGGAAGAGCTGGATCGCGTAATGGAGTTGGTGGGGGAGAACTACAAAAAATATGATCGGGACACGATTATCCAATTATACGACATGTGGAAAACCATCGATTACGAGATTGTGAAGCGGGAATCCGTCCCGACTCAGACTGAATAACTATGTTCGTAAGGAAGTTCGACAGTCAGAATGATGAGGATCATCGGATCAATTGAAGGGAGACGAGGTGGATCGATGGCGGAGGAACGGCCATATGTTTTTATCAGCTATGCGTTTGATGACCAATACAAAATGGCCCCGATCGTGGAATATCTGGAAAACAGGAATCTCCGTTGCTGGTATGCGCCACGGGATATTCCCTACGGCAAAAACTATCAGACGGCGATCGTGGAAAATCTCAAAAAAGCGGCTGCTGTCGTGGTGCTGATCACGGAGAAAGTGGGCGAGGCCAAGTTTGTCCAGAAAGAAGTGGAACGGGCGCTGGCATACAGCAAGTTTGTGATCCCGGTGTTGGTGGATGGTTCCCCCATTCCCGCCAACCTGGAATTCTTCCTATGCGATATCCAATGGGTGAACCTTCCCTCCTTTGCCACACAGGAAGAAGGCTTTTCGGAATTGGCCACTTACCTCGGAGAGAACTTGCACGGCCATGAACTGGAGTTGGAGATCAAGCGGTCCCCTTCTTTCAAACAATTGGAGGTCGTGTCCGACACCTCCAACGTCTTGCTGTACCGCACCCATCCTGACACCTTGCGCAAAACAAGCCAACGGTTTGTCGCGCCACCGGAGTTCGGGAAGATGGAGCGGGGTTTGACCGATCATCATTTGCTTTATCTGCACCACCCTTACCATACGGGGAAATATTCCACGGCGTTGGCTTTGTTTTCCCGTTTAGGGATCGAGGAAGTCCATGAGTGGTCAAAGGATGCCACTTTCAACCAGATTTTCCAACACCCTCTTCGAGAGCGGGCGGGATATCTCATTGAGATTGGTTCGCCCCAATTCTTTCAAACGGCTTCAGAATCGATGTTGGACACTTACATAAAGCAATTGAAGGAGAAACGGGCTTACTTCCTCTTCATCGCAACCGATGAACCGGGAGATCATTTTTTGCCTTATTCGGTCAAGGTGAGCCCGCCTGAAGATACGGAACAGCTTTTGCTTAATCATGTGGAAGAAGAGGATGCCGGACTGAAAGAACAGATCACCCAGTGGATCAGGGACCAAGCGGCGGAAGGGAAGTTGCCCCAACCCGCCCAGCCGCGGGAAGCGCCGGAAATCGTCACCCGCATCAGGAAGTTGGTGCGCGGGGAACTGGATGAGCATGCCTTTATGGAATCATTGCGTGAGAATGTGCAAGGGCGGGTGAATGGTTGGTTCAAGCAAGAGCGTTCATTGGAAGAGATCGCTTTTTATCTGACGGTCAGCCTGTTCCAAGGGCAACCTTACGATACGATCACCGCGAAAGCGCGTCAGCTTGCATCGATCCTGGCGGAGCGAATCGGCAAAGAGGCGGACGGTCGCCTGCACAACATCGCCAGGGACGAATGCTTGCTGATGTTTCATGCCACGGTCAAGACCGGATGGAAGGTAACGGAAGTGGGCAAAGAACTCCAGGAGCAAATCTTCCTTTCTTCCGAGTCAGATGCCACCTACATCTGGGAGTACGTTTGGACGCAGTTTCCCGCTTATCGCGAAGCAATGAAAGAATGGTTTGACCAATTGCTGGCGGAAGGGCATCGCTGGGCCGAAGACCAGATCTCGCAGATGGTTATCACCTTGCTGAAGCGGGATTTCTCTTCGGTCCGCCATGCCCTGATTCAGCCGTGGGCCATGTCGGAGAGCAAAAGAGAGCAATTCTTGGTCGTGAGGATGCTGGAGTGGCTCAGCCTCGATCTGGATTGGTCGCATGTGGTGTTCCGGCTGATCCAATCGTGGTTGCGCCAATTCAGCAATGGGCGGTTGCGCTGGACAGCCATCGCGCTGTTGGGCTCGCAAGCGGGGGCCCTCTATTTCCCGCACAGCCTGAAACTGTTGGAAGAAGCTTATGCCACTGGCTATAAGTTGCGTTATGCCATCGGGCGCAGTCTGCAAAATCTCAGCGGTTTGCCTTTGCAGATTCCCGGATATGAGCTCATCTACTATCGGTTCTGGCTTCAGTGGTTCAAACGGCTCACCGGCAAAGACAAGTCGTATGCCTATAAGTTCGCCCAAACCGTATTCCTGAGCCATCCGGCCTTATTCTTGGATACCACTTCCAAAGGGGCGCTGGAATTCTGGGTTCGCTTCATCCGTCTCTGTTATCAGGATCGCATCTCCCGCAACACGACTTACATCCTGTTGGAGCGTTGGGTGCTCGCCGCCTCCGGGAATCCTAAACGGGAAGAGCGGTTGGCCACTCTCTTCGCCCGCGTCTATCGGGAGGGGGATGAAGGGGTCAAAAGCCGAATTGTCCGTTTCATCCAAAAAGGATTGCGCAAAGACGAGGAACTCTATCTACCGTATAAATCATTGATCAGCTAGAAAGGAGATAACCGCATGGTCATTATCAAACAGGTGGAACCGGTAAAATTCAGCTTGTTTTCCAAAGAGCCCATCTCCAGCAACACCTTGGCCTATGTCTACAAAAACACGCAAGGGGAATACCGCTTAGTCCAAGATGGGGAACAGCTCACCCGCGCCGAACTGCGCGCCAAAAACTATACCTTGCGTTTTGAGGTGGCGCGGCAGACGTTCGACTATAAGCATGAGCGCGAGTATCAATCAAAAGACCCAGGGAAGAGTTTTGGCGTCACCTTGCAGATGTCGGTCTCGGTCAAAGACCCGGTCGCCGTCGTGCAAAATGAAATCAACGATCTCCAGAGCTACTTGGACAGGAACATGCCATATTGGATCCAACCCTTGGTGGCGGAGTATGGGGTGCAGGACTTCAAAGAAGTCAGAACCGTGATCCAGCAGATTGACCAGCGTTCCGAGATTCGCAGCAACCTGGAAAGCCGCGGCTTGACGGTCAATCAAGTGCTGGCCCATGTGCGCTTGAGCGAAGAGGATTGGGAACACTACAAAAAAATGGAAGATTTGAAGAAGCAGTACGAGTATGCCAAGCTGGAACAGGAAAAAAAGCGGGAGCTTGAAAAACAGCAGCAAGAGTATGCGTTGGAAGACCAAGAACTCAAGAAAAAGATCGAAGCGGAAGAAAAAGCCAAATTGCTCGAAGCCTTGCAGAAACATGGACTTTACGGTGGAATCGTTGAGGGGGCGAGCAAACAACAATTGATGGGCCTTCTCTTCAAAGAACTGGATGATTTGAAGTCGCTTCAGAAAGAGGCGGTTGAAAGAATTCTCCAATCACCCAACGCCGATATTGATGACATTATGAACACGATGAAGCTGGTCGGGATGCGAGACCTTACGCAACAAAGCGAACAGCCACTCCAACTGGAACAGGCGAAGGAGAAGCCGGTGGATGCGGAGTGGGATGGACTTGATGAGCTGTTGGAAGAAGAAATGGAAGAGGAACGGGATCAATGATGGAATTCCTCATCTTGCTATGGTTATGCATACCGACCCACATTCGGTTGCTCATCCTGTTGGTTCCATTATTCCTGCTACGCAAAGTCATCATCAAGTACTTTCCTTCCCTGGTTCACTTCGTGACATGGCTGGTCTTGCTACTGTTGCAAGTGCTGGCGCATCTCGTGTATGTCGTGTTGGGCATCATCGTCGTTCAACAGAGGAAACGGGACAAAACGCATTTTCACGGGATTCACTCCATTGAAGAAACCATCGAAAAGGTGCTCGTCACCATCAAAGGCACCGGCGAGAAGGTGGCGCAAACTTTCAGCAACCGGACCTTGGTCACCCGGCGCTACCATCAGATCCTGGGTGGAGTGACTGTCGTCCTTTTCCTGTCCGTCTATTTCGCGCCGACTTCCGCCATCAGCAACCAATGGATTCAGGTGGATAAGTGGATTGTGACCAAGGCCTTCTCCGCTGAATATCTCACTTCGGAGCAAGCCGCCACCCAGCTGACGGCGATGTTGGAACAGATGGAAAAAGAAAGCGCCGCCGAAGCCGGGCCGAGACTGAAGCTGAAGTCCGAATACCATAACGGCGCCAATGTCCGGGAATCCGCTTCCCTCGACGCCAGGCCCCTCGCTGAGATCAAGGGAGACGAGACGGTGCAGTATCTGGGCGAAGAAGCCACCGACGACGACGGCCGCACATGGTATAAGGTGGAGACGGATTCGGGCGTGGTCGGTTGGATTTCGGGAAAAGTGGTGGAGCAGGTGCAGTAGATGAATGAGTGGGTGCATAGATATAGAAAACGAAGCTCTTGGGAAACCAAGGGCTTATTTAACAATAAGCAGTCCAATCTTTAGAGAGGGCTGGGAAATGTATCATGGCACAAACGGCTTGTGTTTATCGCCAACCCAACCATGATGCGTTCTCCGATATCGAATTCAGCCCTGCCAAACCGATCCATTGCCATATGTACCGAGAGTCTAATTGTAAGGGGGTAGCAGCATGTGGGAATATATTCATGGCTTTTGTGAGAATCCGGAACGGTTTTACAGTTATAGCATCGTTCTCTCTATCTTTTTCATTGCAATTGGATTGATCTTGGGTTATTGGTTTGGACGGCGCACTCGAATCTGATTTTTAATGCGAGGGGATTTTGCAATGACCGACTTATGCCGCATTGCTTTTGCCTTGGGAGTGTTACACCACTGATTGAAGAAATTGGGTTTCCGGTGCGTTTCCTTGATAAGTGCTTTCCACAAATGGTCATCTCGTTTAATGCGGGCATAAAAAAGGTAGCCCTAGGGCTACCAACAGTTAGTCACCACTTGGATCAACATCGTCATTGCTTCGCATGTGGAAAGTCATCATTATTTTCACCTCGACTTTCCTAGAAATTCAAAGCAATAAACTCATTGCGTGGATAACGATGTTAGTCTGCCGGATCTATATCGTCATTGCTTTTGCAGATGTTTTTAATCATCACCTTCACCTCCCAAGTGCTTCGAGATTGAAATATTGCTGGGAGTAAACTTGGTAGTTGGCTTGGTCACCGATCATTAGAGATGTCCGGGATAAATGGTATAGGGACTGTGCTGTAATGTCGTTTTCCTTGATGTTGAGTTTGTACACTTCTAAAAAGTATTTATGAGCATCTTCATAATTGCCTTCAGATATAAGTGTTTTGCCTAAAGACAACAAAGCTTGAGCATATTTTAGCATATTATTTTCACTCTTCGCAATTTTAGCGGCGTGTTGAAATGTACTTTGGGCTTCTTGAAGACGTTGTTGACGGAAATAAACATCCCCTAGTTCCAAATAAGCATGTAATAACAACCAATCCCTTCTTGTAATTTGCTCTTTGAGTTTGATCGCTGCTTCTAAGCATTTTTTAGCTTCATTCAATTTATTCTTCTCTTTGTAGATATCTCCCAGTGTAATAAGCAATGCCAATTGCCGCTCATGTGTATGGTTGACAATGGCGAGATAAAGTCCTTTTTTAGCAAAAGTGATTGCTTCATCGTACAGTTTAATTTCCTTTTTAAGTTTGGCTTGAATTTCGTATAAACTTAAAGCGGCATCGATATTAACATCTATAGTATCCACTTCTATTTTTTCTAGTGTGGCTATCGCTTTTTCTGCTTGTCCCATACTTCTGAGATAAATAGCCTTGTTCACCAGAAGAGTAACATAATAGGGTTTACGAACGCCGCTTTGTAGATCAAATAGGTGTATGCCCTCATTGACATAACAGAGTGCTTTTTCTTTATTTTTGCGGTAATAGTTGATAATAGATAAGTGATTATAGGCACATGAAGCTAGATTGGTTTGAGCTAAATCCGGGAGTAATTCAAGTTTTTTAATTACTTGTTCAAATTGGGGTTCAGCTTGATCGTATTTTTTTAATTTATAGTAACCAAGACCTTTAAGATAATCAAAATAAGGACCATGATACCCTGTAGGCAGTTTAGCTAGCAACTTTAATGCTTTGGCGGGGTCAGTATCCATTTGCTGCTCGATCAACAGCAAATCCAACTCCCGCTTCTCTTCCGCTTCCTTCTCCTTCTCGGATAAGTCAGCCAGGGAGACATCCAACTTTCGCAAAACATAACGTACCTTCGTCTCATTATGCGTCAATCCCCGCTCGATCGCAGACAGGGTCGCCCGCGGAATCACTTCATCGGCCAGGTCATCCAGCCGCATCCTCCGCTCTTGGCGCACCTTGCGTATGTATTGTCCCACCCGCGCAAAATCCATCTGCACCCGTCCCCTCATCCGTTCAATCAGCGACTCGCCACTTACCAATCATTGTAAATTGATTTTCTGATAATTACAAGAACATCGTCGGAGATGTGCTGGAAATCACTCGACATTCCTCTTTATTCCAAGAAAAACGAAGAACTTGATCTAATTCCGATAATCGATTGAACCCCTTGAGCTTACGCCATTATACTGAGTCTATCAAACAAATGGAAAAGTTTGGAGGGGTTCAAGTGGCTTATGGAATCAAACGGGAGATTCGGCTCAGTCTCAACAACGACGCCAAACGCCTGCTGGTGCAAAACCTGAAGCGCTATAAAGACAAGCTCCACCGCAAAATGAACGCGATGCCCCAGAAGTTTTATCTCGCCGTCTTGCACGATGAGCTCTCGTTGGTCGACGACCTGTTGCGCCAAATCAATGGCAAGTGGAAAGAGTCCTTGCCCACCATTGCCACGGCGGGGTTGCAGCAAGACCGGGTGGAACTGTTCAACCAGTTTTGCGACCTCCGCACCTCGGGCGGGCTGTTGCAAGTGATTACGCCGGACTTGCGGATCGTGGAGGTGAGCTACCAAGCTGGACTGGGGTATACGGTGAAGGTGGATCATGAAGTGAAAGTGCAGACGATTGAGGTGCAGAAGGCATTTGGGCGGTTTATGGAGTGGATTCAGTAGGGGATGGGGGTTTGCGGCTATCCCCTTTACATTTCGGTATCATATAAGTTTGCTTTAGAGGCCTAAGTGGGTATGAATGTAGAGGCGTGAACCAATTGCGTGATACGGCAACCGTGACGGAGGAGATATAGGGGCATCCTGGGGATTGTGTTTTCAGTGGTGGCGTTGAAGTTGGTTCATTAATAAGGGTTAATTGACTGGGGGAGGGTGCAAGAAAAATGGCTTACTACTTGAAGTGCGGAGAGAAATTGTTGGGAACCCTCTATCCCAACGGAAATAGCGATTTCCCGTGGATCCATTGTGATTTTATTCCGACGGAGCACTTCGAAGAGGCAAAACCGCTATTTGACGCACTGTGGAGACTGACCGAAAAAGAATACGATGATGATCCCGAAGGATGGGAAAAAGCAGATGATATTTGACATACACGAGAAATATGTGTTGATTGATGACCAAGGGAAGGAAGCATGGATTGGTCATATTTATGAAGGGTTTGCATCCTTGAGATAACCCATAATAAAAGGCTCTTACATTGGGTAGTAAGAGCCTTGATTCTTTTATTTTTGAGTCAGTTTAAAACACTTTAAATTGAGTGGCAACCAACTGTTTTTGTAATGAAATATCTCCCCTTATTATATAGAATTCCGGAGACTTAATGTCTGGCCTCAAATTATAGACTCGATATAAATAATATTGGTTTGCGTAGGCTTTTGAGAAGTTAACCTCGTTAATCGTCATATAGAAAGGTGTATGTTTTCCTCCAGATGTTGTTTTTACCTCAATATATTTTTCTTGCCCTTCGTGTGTGAAAGATAGAATGTCATAACCAGCCCCATCCCCCTCAATGACAGAAACATGTCTAACTTTATCTGCTAAATCATGCCTACCTGCATCTCGTAACAGACGTTTTTCATGCTCCAAAACCAGTTGTTCACCTATTAGTCCGATGGATCTCTTCTTTTGGTTTTCTTCCGCGTAGTTTACCAAACGTGCTGAAAAATGATTTGCATGCTCTTTCACAGATTGGTTAGTCGGTGGTTCTGATTGCACTAATTGTTGTCGGTAGGTATAATCTTGCTCATCCATGACTACTTTGGTAATCTCTAAATTCATTTCTTTCGCTAATTCCGGCGTGATTTCCCAATCTAGGATTTGCCATTTGAAGTAAACGGGTTTTTCCCTCTCAGGATCATGGGAGAGGTATGCGAGCCTGCCTAAATAAGTGTAGGGCATAGATTTATTCGTTGTTTTGTCCATCTTGCGGGTGCGTAAAAACAAATGGATGTTGTGGTTAAGATGATCATGACTGATAAAATCTCTAATGGATTGATCATGCAAACCCTGCTTCGGCTGTGATTGCCAAGTAAGTATGCCATCCTCCGTAATGCTCTCATCAAATGTATGGTCTCCTTGTTTTTGTCCGAACGTTACGAAGAATACATAGTCCTTCAAGCGATTGGGGATTTTCACAATTCCTTGCATGCCCCAAGTTCCGGTGCTTGGAGTGAAAGGGGAATAAGGGTCAAATATATCATGTACTTCTTTTCTTGAATATTGTTGGTATCGTTGTAACTGAATCATGATGTTCACACCTCGTTGCTTATCTATAGTAATAATTATAGAATTATTATGATGTTTTCGTAATGTATTTATTTGTTTAGATATATATTTAATCGATTTTGCGATTGTTTGATATTCTTTAACAAGAAATTGTGTCAAAGTTATAGCTAAAGAAGGAAAAGAAGATGTATTTTCAAGTGATTATAAGGGAAACTCGAAAGAAATAGGACATTATAGAGGATTAGACTCAGAGGTAAAAATAGTTGAGTATTTAGCGAGTAAATTAGGTGGTAATAGAAATGCTAAAGGCCAAGTAGTTATTTTTACAGAAAAAAGAGCATGTGCAAGTTGTCAGGGTCAAGGGAGAAAGTTGATAACGGAGGAAGGTGAAGATGTATATAATGGAGTTATCGATCAGTTCAGTGAAATGTACCCAAATATTGAAGTAGTTGTATATGATGCAGAAGGAAGAAAGCTGATTTTAAAAGGCGGAAAACCATTTAAACCGTAGTATAAGGGAATGAGTATTAATGGATAAGTATAATAACTATATTCAATATCAATTTTCGTTGCCTTCACGCGATCTAGAACCAGATTTTGTCGGTGATTTAGCAAGAGAGTTAGAGTTACCTTATGACATAGATGATTTTGAAGAGCAATGGTTTAACAGGGATGAAGATCATGCTTATTTAATTCGCGATGCGAAAGTCGATCCTGATACGTTTATATTAATACAGCTTTTAGCAGATGGAGAATTTGACAGTATTGTCGTTCGTTTCAAAAAAGAGTATACAGCACAAGTGAAGTCCAAGATATTGAGTCTATGGAAATATGGTCACATGGCCAAGATTGCAGCAGGAACACTTACACCTGATTTTTCCAATAAACTACATGATGCTAAATTTAACTGGGTACCTAAAATAATGAGTGATTATCAGTTAGATATGAGAGGTATTATGGAGTTGTCGGGATCTACGGAAGAAAAATATACTGAACAATAGCATAGCGCGTTATGATAAAAGGTAAACACAAAAGGATGTTTCACATATGAAGCGTCCTTTTTTGTATGGATTCGTCATTATCAAAACCGGTTCGCCATCCACTCGTTCTGGATACCAAGCTTTTATAAAAAGAAACAAAATAGAAACACCATTACAAATAATATTATGTCTTCGACAAAACTTCAACTTGGAGTGATCTCATGAAAAAAGTTGCCATTGCCGCGCTAACCGTTGGACTGGCTGTTGCCGCTTGGAACGCGCCCGCATTGGCTGCCGCCCTGACGCCGAAGATTTTCTACAACAGTGATGTTGAAGGGCCTTCCAATGTTTACATGATGAATACGGATGGCACCCAAAAGGAGAATCTTTCCCAATCGTCCTTAAGAGGCCGCTATTTCGGATCAGTTTCCCCCGATGGCACGGAAGTGGTGATGTTTGGCCAGACAGATGATTTGGATCATGATGGCGGGTTAGATTATGCGCTTTTCATCAAAAAAATCGGGAACCCGGAGCCTCCGCAAATGATCGCCAATGATGATGCGCGAGACAAGTTTGAGCCCAGGTTCTTTCCCACGGATGGGAGCAAGATCGCGTTTATCAAGCATGACCTGGACGGCAGCAAAGATGTTTATGTATTGGACCGGAACACGGGAGAGCAAAAGGAGTTGTTTGACCCGGATACCGTGAAGAACTGACTGAACCCAAAGTGTTCAGTGAAATATCGGAACGGTTGGGTGATGGAAATCCGGGACAAGACACAGATTATATTGAGGCTTTTTCTGAATACGATGTTTGTCCAAGTTGTGGTGGCGTAAATAGATATGTCTTTGACAAGAATGGAAATAAGAAGCCATATTTAGGGGTGATTGAGCAATTCTCAATAAAACACCCTAATGTAACCATTGTCATGTATGATAGTAAGGGTAGAAAGTTGATTCGGAAGGGAATAGACGATTTTCCGGAGTTGGTTTTTAAGCAATATCCAGAGTTGGTAAAACAAAAACATCCCAATATATATAAGAAGCTAGCAGGGAGTTGAAGGGATTGAGCAAACTAACTGACTATTGCCAGTTTGAACATACCTGGCCCATTTATGAGATCACCGCATTAGAGGGGCAGCTGGCAAGGATTTTGAATGTATTAGAAATTCCTTATGATCCAAAAGAGGTAGAAGAGAGGTTCGAACAGGCTTGGGAATCGGAAGACCGATTTACTGATTTAGTCATTTCACATCCAGAGGATAAAAATATTTTTTTGTTATATCATATTGATTTTAAAGCTCCTGATTATGACTATCTCATTATACGTGGTAAAAAAGAGAAGAAGAAAATGATCCAACAAGTGTTTGTAGAAGAATGGTTGCGTACTTCGGGTCCGAAATATCCTTCAGACATGGATATTGATACTTATTTTGGCGATAGAATAGAGTCTGGAGTCAGCAAGATAAAATATATTATCCAGGATAAATCACTCGACCTGCAATGGTTCGGAATAAATGAAGGGGAATCATTTTCATTATAGGGGCTTCTCGCGATTGAAGTCCCTGTTGATTCAGGATCGTGAAAAAGAAGACGGATTTTGCGGATATATCTATCTGGGGTCTGGATAGCAGGTTTTTTATAGAAAGAGACACAAAATCGAAACATCCTTCCGAATAATCCTATGTGTGCGACAAAACTTCAACTTGGAGTGATCTTCATGAAAAAAGTTGCCATTGCCGCGCTAACCGTTGGACTGGTTGTTGCCGCATGGAGCGCGCCCGCGTCGGCTGCGGCCCGGACGCCGAAGATTTTCTACAATAGTGATGTTGAGGGGCCTTCCAATGTTTATATGATGAACACGGATGGCAGCCAAAAGGAGAATCTTTCCCAATCCACCTTGAGGGGCCGCTATTTCGGTTCCGTTTCCCCCGATGGCACGGAAGTGGTGATGTTTGGCCAGACGGATGATTTGGATCAGGATGGCGGGATAGATTATGCGCTTTTCATTAAAAAGATCGGGAGTCCGGAGCTTCCGCAAATGATCGCCAATGATGATGCGCGAGACAAATTTGAGCCCAGATTTTCTCCCACGGATGGGAGCAAGATCGCGTTTATCAAGCAAGACCCGGACGGCAGCAAAGATGTTTATGTCTTGGACCGGAATACGGGAGAGCAAAAGGAGTTATTTGACCCGGATACCGTGAAGAACTCGCTGTACCGCAGTGTGGATGACCTGGACTGGTCACCGGACGGCACCCGGTTGGTGGTAAAGTCTGATCATGACTCCGTTTATGGAGAGTTGTACATCATCGACCTGAATGGCAACATGGTCAAACCCTTGACCAGTAATGGGGAAAGCGAGTACGATGTGCATTGGTCTCCCGATGGGGATAAGGTGTCTTATTTCCGACGCCACTATGATGCCGGTCTGCAAAAGTACGTGAATGATCTCTATACGGTGGATGTGGCAAGTGGAGCGGAAACGAAAGTGACCCCGGGCCTTACCTTTGGCGGGGATTCGGCGTGGAGTCCCGATGGGGACACCTTGGTCATTTCCGGGGAGCTGGCCAAGACGACGGGGACAGCCATCTATACCATCAAGGAAGATGGCAGCAAATTGACCAAGCTGGAGGATGTCAGTGCGACAACGTATGTCGCCGGCTGGGCCAATGTTGCACAATAACTCTTTTGCTTCATGACATCGGCAGGGTGAATCCACTCCTGCCTTTTTTGTGTTCAAAGCAACGATTTGCTCAGAACGGTTCTTTTGCATTTCATTCGACATAGTGAAGTTACGTTTATTATGTGTCTTGCCAATGAAAACGAGCCGGGCTGATCATCAGTTATTGAGAGGTTCGCCCAGCATAAAAACGATTGCAAAAATGGAGTAGGCAAGCAAAATGGGGGCACAGATCAAAGCGACCCAAATGGGGAGTGTCCATTCTTTGGGTGAGGAGAGTTTGCGCATGGAGTAAAGGAAAAAGAAGAACACCCCGCCAGAAAAGAGAGCCAAAAAGCAATGCAAGAGAAAAAGCACCCATTCATTATCCGCCATGCTGCACCCTCCTGTTCATGTTGGTCCATGTCATTATCTCACAAAACATGGAATAATGGATTGTTCATTTGGAATATTTAACCTTTTATGGGTTGCAAGTTGCACGACTGGACAGAACGTCCTTATCCAAGATCAATGGTCGACCTGTCATGATTTGTTGAATGAACAGAATGTTTTTTAAAAATGTCGGCTTCTTACGATGGAAGCTGTTCGTTTATGTCCCGTTTTCAGATGAACATTTTGATCCATTCACCCACCCCTCTCCTATTCAATGTAGGAAACCCCTTGTGTTTACTGGACTTTGTCCTTGTTTCTCTCTGACACAAATCATTCAAACAATTTCTTTTAAAAATGAACCATAAAAACGACTATTGCCGACGAATAACTTTATGTAAACAACTCAAACAAAATGTATTTTTAATATGCAAAGGAGAGAAATAGATATGAAAAAGATTTCTATTGCATCGGCAGCAGTTGCTCTTGCATTGGCTTCAATGCCACTCGCCGCTTTCGCTGAAGAAAATACCGTAGAAACCAAACCGGCAACGGAAACGACGACCACCGCTCCGGAAACGGAACAAAAACCGGGTGCGGCTACCGATACACAAACCGGTGAGAAGCCAGCAGGAGAAGAAACCAAGCCGGCAACGGGTGAAGAGGGCAAAGATACGAACACCACCACCCCACCGGCTACGACCAATCCAGAACAACCAAAGCAAGAGAAACCAAAGCAACCAACTGAAGAGTGCAAAGCTGAACCAGATGAAGCGGATTTCCATGAAATCACCATCACTGATATCAAAGACCTCGGTAACAACAAAGTGAAAGTGACCGCGAAGTTGGATGGCAAAACCGCTGAAGGTACTTGGTACATCGCGGCTGGTAAAGAAGAAGCTGATGCTCCAGCGGTTGAAGCTGAAGTGAAAGCGAACAGTGTGAATTTCACTTATGAATTGGACATCACCAAGTTGGAAGCTGGAGAAAACGTAATTTATGTTGGTTTTGAAGGGAAAATCGACGGGAAAGATTGCCAATTAGGTTTTGGTTATGACTTCTTGAATGTAGAAGAAGATGGGAATGATACGAACGTTAAACCAAATCCAGACAAAAAGCCTGAGGCCAAACCAACCCCTGAGCAAGGGAAAGAGGGCGTGAAGAAGCTTAAAGGCGGCAAACTGCCAAAAACCGCTACTTCTTACCCAATGGGCGCCGTAGCTGGTCTGGCTCTGTTGGCTGGTGGCGCAGTGTTGATGGTTCGCAACCGTCGCGCGGCTGAATAATGAAAGGGAAAAGGATGGGAGAGTTTCTCTCATCCTTTTTGCATGCAATCCGGTGCCATCCCTAAACCATGTCAATTCACCGCCACGATTCAACCGTTTTTCTATTTCACCGGAATCCAGATTTCTGAATACAAATCAGGACTGGACGGATCTTCGTCTGTATACACTTCCAATTCTGGTGTGCCTGCGTGCTCATACCCACTTGATGGAAACCATTCAGAAAATATTTGTTTCCATGCTTGCTGCATGGCATGGGGCATCGGGCCGTGAACTTCAAATACCGCCCATTTGGATGCGGGTATCTCCAGTTTCAATAATCCGTTGGGTGTGTCCCCCTCATATTCTGTGGCGATCCAATAATCCATCATTTTCTCCGACCGCGCATCGCTTTTATCGACGCATACACCCAGCACCCCTTTGATTTGGCCGTTGTTCAGCTTAAACAACAAATCGTCCGTTCCATCCTCGTTCACTTTCTGCCAAAATAATGGAATGCCCACCAGATTCTCCCCGTCGCAGAAGGAAAATTCCCGCTTGATCCCTACCACTTGAAAACAGTCCCGTTCAACGATTTTGTATTGCATGGGTTCAGCCCCTTTCAGACTCACCTGGATCATCAGGCGGTTATAAGATTTCAGCTTCCCCTTGCACTTTCGCGCTTCACTCGGCGTCAGGCCGTGTTGTCTGCGGAAAGCTTTGGCGAAAGCCTCGGGAGTGTCGTAACCATATTTGTGGGCGATATCGATGATTTTGCAGTCTGTTCTGGACAGTTCCTGCGCGGCCAACGTCAATCGCCGGCGTCGAAGATATTCACCGACTGAGATGTCGGTCAACAGGGCAAAGGTGCGTTGAAAGTGAAAAGGCGACGCATTCGCCTGTTTGGCGATCTCTTCGATGGTTAGATTGTCCAGCAAATGTTCTTCCATGTAATCGATCGCCTTTTGCAATGATTCAATCCATGCCATGGTTTTCACTCCTCACATAGATTCTAACAATGATTTCAAGATGAATCCTGTCCATTTGTGCTCTGTTCTGACTTGTCCCCATAGTACACCAAACCGTTGCCATATGGAAAAGGCCCCCACCGATCAAAGGGAGCCTTCTGAAGATACTGGTATTTCAAAATGAAATGGCTATCTATTCTACAAGCCTTTATTTGCTTATTTGTCCCAAGGATTTTTACGCGATTCTTTCAAAAAATTGTCCGCTTTCGCTTCTGAATAGCCTTTTCCCATTTTCCCATCATACTTGCCCTCGGGCCCAGTGGCCCAATTTGATTTGGGGTGCTTGGGCTGGATGTCCGTTTTTGATTCTTTGAACCAATGATTCATAGAAGATCACTCCTTGGAAAAAACAGGTGGATTTGATCCCGAATATTCATAGGGTTATATAACTTCGATGAATATCTTCAAAGTCCTACATGATCGGGGATGGTTTGCGGGGGCAATCATTGTCGGAAGATAAGCATGGTTCCCAGCCGTGGAGCAGCTGAATAATTGCAATGAAAAAGGATGAGGGAATGGAGTCCCCCATCCTTTTTTATTTCTTGGCCAGGTATTTGCGGATGTCGAAGGCCACGGCGACGACGATGATCAGGCCTTTGATGATTAATTGCCAGTAGGGGCTGATGCCGATAAAGGTCAGTCCGTAGTTGATGACGCTGAAGATGAGCACCCCGGTGACAACGCCGCCGACGGTGCCGATTCCGCCTGAGGTGGAGACGCCGCCGACGACGCAGGCCGCGATGGCATCCAGTTCGTACATGTTCCCGTAGTTGTTGGTCGCCCCGCCGGTCCGGGCTGCTTCCAGGACACCGCCGAGGGCATACAGGGCGCCGGCGATGGCGTAGATGGCGATGAGGTTGCGCGCCACGTTGATGCCGGAGACTTTGGCGGCGTGTTCATTGCCCCCGATGGCGTACATGTTTTTGCCGAAGCGGGTTTTGTTGAAGATCACCCAGACGATCGCGGCGACAATGATGGCGATGATCACGATATAGGGGAGCGAGTAGGTGCTACCGCCGATGGCGCCCGTTCCCAGGTCGCCGAAGTCTTTGCGCAGGCCACCGATGGGTTGGGAGCTGTTGGGCGGCAGGTCAAAGTAGATGGAGTTCAAGCCGTAGACGGCCACCATGGTGCCGAGCGTGGCGATGAAGGGCGGCACGTTGAGTTTGGCCACGATGATCCCGTTGATCAATCCGATGATGAGACCGGCGATGATGGCCAGGAGAATGGGGATCAACAGCGGCATTTCCGGCAGGTCGGGAAAGAATTTGCGTGGATAGTTTTCCATCTGCAACATCGACGCGGACAAGACGGCGGTGAAACCGACCACCCGTCCCGCGGACAGGTCGACGCCTCCCGTGATCAGGACAAAGGCGGCCCCGAGGGCGATGATCATGCGGGTGGAAGACTGCAACAAGATGTCGCGCAGGGTGATGATGGACAAAAAGTTGGTGTCATAGATGGCGATGCCGACAATGAGCACGGCCAAGACGATGTAGATGGCGTTTTGCCCCAGAAAGCCTTGCACTTTTTTGGCGTTTAATTGGTTCATGGTTCGCGATCCTCCTCTGTCAACCCATATGCTTCGTAGCCAGGCTCATGATTTTTTCCTCGGTGGCTTCGTCTCTGTCGAGGATGCCGGAGAGTTTGCCGTTGGACATGACCATGATCCGGTCGGACATGCCCATCAATTCCGGCATTTCCGAGGAAATCATGATGATGCTTTTGCCTTGTTTGGCCAGGTCGGCGATGATGGTGTAAATCTCGTATTTGGCTCCCACGTCAATCCCGCGCGTCGGCTCGTCCAGCATCAAAATCTCCGGTTGGGTGAGCAGCCAGCGGGCCAGCAGCACTTTTTGCTGGTTTCCCCCGGAGAGGTTTTGAATAGCTGTTTTGTGGGAAGGCGTTTTCACTTTCAACTTGGTGATGCCGTCCAACGTGTCTTGCAGCCGTTTTTTATCGTCCAAGAGAAAGGTTGGCGTTTCATAGCTCGCCTGGTTGGCGATGGTGGTGTTTTCCAAGATCGACAAGATGGGGAAGATGCCCGTCCCCCGCCGATCCTCCGTCAAGAGTGCCATCTTGTTGCGTTTGGCATCGACGGGGGAAGCGATGTGGACCTCTTTGCCGTGGATGTGGATGCGTCCGCTTTTGATTTTGCCGAGACCAAACAGGGCTTCCACCAGTTCCGTCCTCTGAGCTCCGACCAATCCGCCGATGCCGAGGATTTCCCCTTTGCGGAGTTCAAAGGAAACATCTTCAAACGAGTGCGGCACGGCCGAGGTCAAGTTTTCCACCCGCAAGAGCACCTCCCCGGGTTGGTTGGCCCGATCCGGGAAACGCTGGGTGAGGTCACGCCCCACCATGCGGGAGATGATCATGTCGGTGGTCAGCTCGGAGGCGGGCCATGTGCCGATCTTCTTGCCGTCCCGCATGATGGTCACATCGTCGGAGATTTGCAGGATCTCCTCCATTTTATGAGAGATATAGATGATGGCGACGCCGCGGCTTTTCAACTTGCGGATAATGCGGAATAATTGCTCCACTTCCGTGCGGGTCAAGGAAGAGGTCGGCTCGTCCATGACAATGATCTTGCTTTGGAAAGAGACGGCTTTGGCGATTTCGATCATCTGAACTTTGGAAACGGAGAGATGGCCCACGATGGCGCGGGGATCGATATCCATCTCAATCTCCTTGAACAGTTCCCATGTCGCTTGCTCCATCCGCTTGTGATCGACAAATGGGATGAAGCCCACCCGCTTGGTGGGAAAACGCCCGAGCCACAAGTTTTCCATCACGTTGCGGTAAGGGACGGGATGAAGCTCTTGATGGATCATGGATATGCCATGGGTGAGGGCGTCTTTGGAGTTGTGGATCTGGACTTTCTCCCCATCCACGACGATTTCGCCCGCGTCCGGTTTGTAGATGCCGAAAAGGCATTTCATCAAGGTGGACTTGCCGGCGCCATTTTCACCCATCAAGGCATGGACCGTGCCGGGACGCACTTGCAAGGTCACTTCGTCAAGAGCTTTGACGCCGGGAAACTCTTTTGATATCTGCTTCATTTCTAAGACGAATTCATGAGTTGTCATGATCGAGACCCCCTTTGCGAAGGAATGAACCTCAGTCAAAACAGTCGCATGAGCGCAGAAAGAAAGAGACTTCAGCCTGATCCGTCTCTTTCTTTCCGTGTCTCGCTTTAAGTCTGCTTACTTCGCTTCATTCATGTTTTCTTTGGTGATTTTCTTGTAAGGAATCCAGACATACTTGCCGTCGGTGATCTCATAGCCGGTGTTCGCTTTGTTCGGCGTCTTGCCGTCAGCCAGGACCTTGGCCAGTTCCAGGGTGGCTTTCCCTTGGTTCTTCGCATCGTTCAACACGGTTCCAAGCAAGGTTCCCTCTTCGAGCGCTTGCAGGGCGGGAGCGGTTGCGTCCACACCCACGACGGGCATGAATTTGTTGTCTTTGAAGTAGCCTTTGGCTTTCAATGCTTCGATCGCGCCGAGCGCCATGTCATCGTTGTTGGCGAAAACGGCTTCAATTTTGTCGCCGTGCGCGGACAAGAAGGCATCCATTTTCTCTTGGCCTTTCACGCGGTCCCACATCGCGGTGTCTTCCGCCAGTTTTTCTACCTTGATGCCCGCTTTCTGCACCGCTTCAATGGAGTATTTGGTGCGCAATTCAGCGTCTTGATGGCCCGGCTCACCTTTCAGCATCGCGTATTGCAACACGCCGTCCTTGTTTTTGTCCGCTTCCGGATGGGATTTGAAGTATTCGGCGATGATTTCACCGGAGAGGGTGCCGGATTCTTCCGCTTTGGCTCCCACATAGTAGACTTTGTCCCATTTCTGCATATCTTCTTTGAGCGGTTCGCGATTTAAGAACACCACAGGGATGTTGGCTTGTTTCGCTTTGTCAATCAATACGCCGGCGGCGGTGCGGTCAACCGGGTTGATTGCCAGGGCGCTGACGCGTTTGGTGATGAAGAGGTCGACTTTGTCATTTTGCGTGGGTTGCGCATTTTGGCTGTCCACGATATCGACTTTCACTTTGCCTTTTGCCGCTTCGGAGATGGCGTTGCGCACACCGGTCATGAAGGTGTCGTCAAATTTGTAGATGGCGACGCCGATCGTTTTCTCTCCGCTCTTTTGATTGCCCGAACAACCCACAGCCGCCGTCGCCATCAATGAACCGATCAATAGGATGGATAATGCCTTTTTCATGTTGATCCTCCTTTATCATGCAACATTCGTATGAAAACCCTTTCAATTATCAATGTATCACGAATATAGGGACAAGAAAGATGGAATCGTCTTCACTAAGTTGCGAAATTCTTCACTTTTTTGTCAAGGTGTCACCCGTTCTGCGGAAGGAGGCCACGGCGGTATTCACTTGGGCTGACGCCCGTGATCTTTTTAAAGACGCGGCTGAAGTAGTTGGGGTCTTTATACCCGACACTGAAACAAATTTCTTTCAAACTGCAATCGGAGTGGAGCAGCAATTGTTTGGCTTGTTCGATGCGGAGTCCGGTCAGATAGTCCATAAAGTTCATTTGAAACCGCTCTTTGAACAACTTGCTGAAATAGTGTGGGCTCAACCGCACATGGGCGGCCACTTCTTCGAGTGACAGGGGTCTGGTGTAATGTTCATCCATATACTGTTTGGCTTTGTGCAACAGGTCATGGGCGTGCAGGGCGCGTCTGTTCGTGACCCGTTCCACCAATCGGGTGAGCTCGGCGCGGGTCTGTTGTTTGATTTCGGCAAATGATTGGGATGGGCGCCATGTTATTTCGATGTCCCCGTCCAAGTGGCATTCTTTTAACATGTAGCTGACCAAGCTGAAAAGATCGGTGATGGTTTGCTTCAGTTTTTGTTCGTTTTCGCCAACGGTGCGGACGAAGTCTTCAAAGTACCGGTCAAAGTGCGTGAGCGCCCCTTCCACGTCCCCCCACTTGATGAGTTCAAACAATGTTTTCGCTTGTTCAAAGGAGAGCGCTTGCTCCAGTTGCTCCCGCAGGCGCATTTGCTCCGCTTGGGCTTCCCGTTCTTGAGACAGATCCGTCAGGGTGCGGCGGATGGCTTGGACGATTTCTTCGGTGCGGGCCGGTTTGAGCAAGTATTCTTTAACGCCTTGTTGCATGACTTGGCGGGCGTATTCAAATGTGTCGAAAGCGGAGACCATGATGAACTTCGTGTGGGGCAAGGCCTGCTTGATCTGCTTGACCGCCTCCACCCCGTCGATGCCCGGCATTTTGATGTCCAGCAAGATCACATCCGGCTTGCATTGGCGGGCCAGGTCGATCGCTTGGCGCCCGTTTTCCGCTTCACCGATGACTTGGACGTCAGGCAGATGTTTGGAGATGATCATGTTGAGCGCTTGTCTTTCCACACCTTCATCATCAACGATCAGAATGGTATACATCACGCGGTTCCTCCTTCCCATGCCGAACGGGGAGTCTTAAGGTGATGGTCGTCCCCCGGTTCGGAGCCGACTCGATGGTGACGAGATCTTCTTGACCATAAAACAGTTCCAAGCGTTTGCGAACATTTTTAAACCCGATGCCCGTCGAGTGCCCGCCTTGGCTTGCGCTGGCGACGCGATCCGCGTCTTTGCTCAGGAGTTGCCGTTTTGTCTCCTCATCCATGCCCACCCCGTTGTCGGTCACTTGCACCCGCACATGATCCGGATGTGAGGAGATCGTCAAGGTGAGCAGGGCGTCGGTCTCATATCCTTCGATCCCATGGATGAAGGCGTTTTCGACCAGCGGCTGCAAGGTTAAGCTGGGGATGGGTTGTGCCAAACAAGATTCATCAATGGAAGTGGAAAATTGGACCCGTTCGCCAAAGCGCGTCTGTTGGATGAAAAAGTATTCTTGAACGACGGCCACTTCCTCTTTCAAGGTGGTCGGTTTATTCAGGTCGCCCAGATTGTAGCGCAACAAGGCGGAGATGGAGTGAAGCAGATCACTGGTCTTTTCCGCCCCTTCGATATACGCCAGCTTGGACACCGTGTTGAGCGTGTTGAAGAGGAAGTGCGGGTTGATCTGGCTCTGTAAGCTTTTTAATTCCATTTCCTTGAGCAACTTGTCCAATTCTGATTTTTGTTTGATTTCCTGCACAAGCTGGCGGATGTTTGAGCGCATGCGGTTGAAGGTGTCCGTCAGCAAACGAAATTCATCATTGGTCGTAACCCGCACTTCTTTCCCATCGAAGTGGCCGAGCGAGATCTCTTTGGCCGCGCTGGAGAGCAGGCGGATCGGTCGGGTCATGCCATCAGAAAACCAGAGGGCGAAGATGACGCTAAAGATCATGGTCGAAGCGAAGATGGAGATGCCCATCGCTTGAAACAACTGATGTTGCTCATTCATATCGTGGTAAAACGTTTGGTAGTTGGTCAATTCGTCATTGATGAGCGTCAAGGTCATCTCCTGAATGAAGCGGGAGATGTTTTGCGCTTCGGACAGATGGGTCGAATAGGTGGTCAGTTGCTGTTTTTTAAAGGCGTCGATCACGATTTCGCTTTCGTCAAGGAAGCTGGTGATCAAGTTCTGATAATTCTTGACGGGGATCGACTGTTGCGGAAGTTGGTTCTTCAGGCGGGTGCGCAGCAAATTCAGCTGTTGGCGTTCCCGCTTGTAGCGCGCCAGGTGTTCAGGTGACCGTTCCACAAGATAAGCGTTAAGTGCTTGGTAAACGTTGTTGGTGTGTTGGGACACTTCGTTCAATAAGAAAAAACGTTGCAACAATTCATTATACTGATCAATTGATTTCTGGCTATTATGAAAGAGAAAAAAGGCGACGCTGTTTAACAGGACGACGAGAATCAAGGAATAGATCATAATTTTGGTACGTATGCGAATCATGGTGCCGGCACGCTCCATTCGACGGTTGCCTCTTGCAAGGGCAGATCCTCTTTGCCAATCACTTTGGTCTCCGTATGGTTCACGGTTGAAACGCGTTTGCCTTTGATGATATCTAGCATGAGCTTGACGGACTTGTAGCCCATTTCATAAGGGGTTTGCACCACCGTGGCTTGGATTTTGCCCCGTTTAAGCAAGTCCAGTGTTTCGGGAAGGGTATCAAACCCGATGATGTAAAAGGACTTGTCGTCGATTTCCTCGACCACTTGGGCAATCCCGATCGCGTCTAAGGCGCTTGTTCCGTAAAAGGCGGTCACATCGGGATGTTCGTGCAGGATTTTGCTCGCTTTTTCCGCGGCTTCGATCCGTGTGATATTGGATTCCTCCACGGCGGCAATGCGGATGCCCGGCGCTTGCTTGACGGCGTCACGAAAGCCTTGTACGCGCAGTTTTTGGTGTTCGGCGTCGAAGCGGCCGGTGATGATGCCGACGACGGCTTGGCCATGGGTGCCTTTGATTAAGGCTTGGCCGGCCAGGTAGCCGGACAGGTAGTTGTCGGTGCCGATGTAAGCGATCCGTTGGCTGTTGGGGGCATCGGTATCAATGGTGATGACGGGGATGCCTTTGGCGATCGCCTTGTTGATCAAAGGGGTGAATTGGCTTTCATTCAACCCTTGGGTGATAATTCCATCCACCTTGGAAGCAATGGCCATGTCGATTTTTTTCAGATGGGTTTCGATATCGGCCTGTTCCGGTCCGTTGTATTCGATGGAGACAGGAAGCTTTTTTTCCGCCGCCCTCGCCCCTTTCTCCACGAGCCGCCAATAGTCATTATCCATCTCTTCCGGGATCAGGACAAAGTGGTATGATGCGGCAGGGGTGTTGGGACGCTTCGCCAACTTGCGGTTATATTGAAGCGCTTTCGCGCTGAACGCAATGGAAAGAGAGAGGGAGAGAATCAAAAGGAAGAGGCCGAATGAATAGACCCACTTGCGATAATATGCCATCAGGGCTTGCCTCCCTTCGTGGATATGATGATGAATAAAAATATCAAAATCATATGTTGTCAAAAGATAGTGGGTGTCTTCATTATAGCCCATTCTTTAAGATGGGGTAGTTTCTCATCAAATGGAATATATATGAAAATAGCTAGGGAGAATGCCGTTAGAATAGAAATCCCCTTAAGATCGATGGATCTTAAGGGGATGGATTGTCCAAAAAACGCAGCGGCGCGTCATTGGCCGCCATAAACACGGCCCTGCTTGTCCACAACGAACGATTTGACGATGGTGCGGGCAAAGGGGGAGCCGGTGGCGGTGACTCCACGGATGTTGATGGTCATGTTGTAGGTGCCTTTCGTGGCGGGGATCCGGATGGAGCCGGGATGGATCGGGCTGCGTTTGCGGAGAATGACGCGCTCCCGCTTGTTGTTCGATTGCGGATCGGGTATGAGTTGTATTTGCGCTTCTGTTCGGATCTCTTTGATTAAGTTGGGTCTCTTCCCTGTGCCTGTGGTGGTCAGTTGAAAATCAGGCGCATAAGGACGGCTTTGCTGAAGGTGAAGCTGGGCGGACAGAGGGGAATCGAATGTGACGATCAGGGCATAGGCGGCTTTATGCGATGTGGAGGTGCGTATTTTCCAAGTGCCGGCTTGCGGCTGGTCAATCTGGACGATATGTTGCCAAGAGCCTTTGAAGATGGTATCGGTGTCTTGAGACACTTGGAACTGGGCGGGTTGAACTTGGCCATCCGGGCGAATGAGCTCGATGCGGCTGAGGGGTTGGCTGCTCATCCAGTTGAGGGTGATGCGGGTTGCTCCCGGTTCGACCGGGAAGGCTTCTTCCTTGGACCCGTCCTGTTCTCCCCCGGTAAGGTAGACATCGTTAGCGGATGGGATGGGAGGGGCGTCTTCCTGTTTAGCCGCAGCGGCTGTGGGCAGTCGTTCCGTGGTCAGGTATGGTTTGAAAACCTCGAAGGTGGGACTTCCTTGAAAGATGGACAGATGATGCCAATTGCCGGTTCGCAGGTGTTTGCCATAAGGGAGGATGGTGCTGTGAAGCGGCACGACGCCATCGCTCTCCACATTCATGTAGACGCCGCCAAACCACGTGGGGGATAAGAATGGTCCCCAACTGTTTCCCGAAATACTAAAGTAAGCGTTTTCATTTATTTCCGGCATGTTGTCGGTTTGGGCGCGAAACGAATTCATGACGCCGGTTTGCAAGCTATAGACAGCTTCATTTCTCGTTCCGATGAGGGAGGACAGCCACCATACCCAATCACTGTAGGCCAGGTCGGCGAGAGGGCTTCCATAATGGGGCGTGCCAATCGTGATCACATTGGATACCAAAGGGTGTTTCCCGTAATGAACAAGAGCGGTTTGCGTATCGATGCCGCCCTTGCTGTAGCCGACGACGACCAGTTTCTTCCCGTGAAAGTGATCGGAGATCTGTTGCAATTGATCGGCCAGCATGTTGCCGTTTGCCCAATTGCTGCGGGGCGTGCCGCCTGCGTCATGGAGTTCGACAAAGGCCGTTTCGAAACCGGCGTCCCGCGTGCGCTGATACATGTCATTCAAGATGTACCAGATACTGGCTGAGTTATATAACCCTTGGACGAACACAACCACAGGCTTATTGGGATCGGGGTGGGCGGGCGCATCGCCAATGTAGACAGAACCGGGAGTGCCCGGGATCCCGATCACGATGGGGAAGATCGAACCACCATGCGATGTGGCCTGAGGCATAAGCATGGCAACCAGAAGGATGAAAACGACACTCAGGGAAGCAAACGATTTTTTCATAAACAACCCCCTTGTTGATAGAACATTTTGAATTCAACTGTATTATAACAGATTGGGGTTTTTGTTGTTAATATGTAAAACATTTATTTAATAAAAGAATTAATTAGGGGATTTATTATTTAAGATTAAAATGGGATGGGTGGCTGTGCCATATCATGTACCGGGAGAGAACCACATGAATAATCTGCCTTCCTTCATGTTCCGATATTGGAAAAGTGAAGTGCGTTCCCGTTCTTCGTCAATCTGCCCCTTTTGCGACCGACAGGAAAGGGAAACCTTCCGGGTAGAATGGATCGCGGAGACGGAACCGTCCATTTGAAGGTGATTCCGCGCTATGTCGCCTCGCCGTACCTGATTGGTTGTGGCCTTCATTTGCCTGGGAAATATTGAAGTGTTGGAGACCAGGTGGCTTGGTTTTTGTTTGAACTGAAACAATTTTACCTGAAATCCGTCTTTATGGTATAAATAACAAATCATCCGAAAAGAGTGGGTCCCATGCACAAGAGGTTTGTCTGGCTATGCGCCATGTTTGTTTGGGGAGCAAGTTTGTTGGCTTTTCCCGGCCACACCGTCGCTTGCAGTTGCATCGAGCCGTTGCCGCCCCAGAAAGCGTTGGCGGATAGTGCGGCGGTTTTCACAGGAAAAGTGATCGAAGTGAAAGGGAAATCGATTGGGATGGAAGATTTGTCGGTGCGGGTGGCAGTGGATACGGTGTGGAAGGGACAGAAGCGACAGGAGATATGGATTAAAACACCTCCGCAAGAGGGAATGTGCCGTTTTGATTTTCAGCCGGATCAAGAATATCTCATTTATGCCAAAAGCAATCAAGGGGGATTGTACACCAACCTCTGTTTCAGGACGAAGCGGTTGGCAGATGCGGGCGGGGACTTGCAGGCCTTGGGCAAGGGGACAAAGGTTGCGCATCCCGAGAAGGCAAAGTCGCCCGGGCCTCTTACACAAGCAGAGCGGCGGAGTGACGGGTTCTTATGGAGTGCGGGGGGCATCGCGGTTGGCTTCGCTCTGTTGTTTTTTCTCTGGTATCGCTTAAAAAGGAATGGGAAATCGGATTGAGTGTCTCACGCTTTCCCAAAAGGAAAAGCGAGTCCTTGGTGAGACTCGCTTTTTTGCCGCGCTAGACGAGATAGACAAATAAGACGCCGATGAGGGTGGCGATGACATAGATGACCGACAGCAGAATAATGCTCTTCTTTCTGCTCCGGTTGTATTGTTCATTCTTCGCTTGGGACTGGGTTGATCCCAAGCGGAACGTGGCGAAAAAGGCGAAAAGGCACAGAAAGACACACAGCAATATTGCGCCTGTGATCAGCATCGCAATAAACTCCTTTGCTGGTAAGATTTTGTTCCTATTCAGGATAACAAATCGAGCGGTGGGTTGGAATACAACCCCGCCCCATTTCCTTGCCAGGTGCGGTTCCGCGTCAAGCAAAGGAATGCCGGTTGGCTGAAAGCGGGCAAGGAAGGGGGAAATGGATGTAGCCCGGCGGAAGAGGGGCCAAAACGTTGGACCGGCCAATCAGGAAGAAGGTTTGGTTGTTTCCACTTTGCTGTTTCCCATCAAGGCAATGGCGATCGCGGAAAGGACGACCGGAATCAAGGCCAAGAGAAAGGTGTAGGTGATGGAAGCGGACAGGGCGTCAACGATTTTGTCCAGGATCATCGGGGGAATCTTAGCGCGTTGGCTCGCTTCGAAGATGGCCCGTGGATCCTCGATATGGGCCAGATTCATCCCTGGAGCGCCAGGTGCGCCCTGCATGCTTTTAAAGGCTTCCGCCAGCTTGTCGGTAAACACCTTGTTCTGAATCGAGCCGAAAATGGTAACCCCCAACGTCATGCCGAGCGAGCGGAAGAACGAGTTGGTCGAGTTGGCCGAACCGCGGTAACGGGGTTCCATGTTGTGTACCGATGCCGTTGGCAAGAGCGAGAAAGAGAATCCCACACCAAAGCCGACGAGGATCATATAGACGGTCACTAACCAGCGTGCCGTATCGGGCGTCAGGGTACTTAGCAGAACCATCCCGGAGAAGTAAACGATGATCGAAACCGCCATCAGCGAGCGGAAGCGGAATTTGGTTTGGAACACCCCGCCGATTGCGCTCCCCGCCACCGAACCCAACATCATGGGGGTCAATACCAGACCGGCGTTTGTGGCGGGACCGCCATACACCGCTTGCACGAAAATCGGGATAAAGACGGTTAAGATGACAAAGGTTGCGCCGTATAAGAAGGCGATCACTTGCGATGCGGCAAACAAACGGCGCTTGAACATCCAAAAAGAAATGATCGGATCGGAAGCTTTCGTTTCCGCATAGATGAAGATCAGGAAGAAGACCGCAAAGGCGGCGAACAAGCCGATGATTTGGGCCGAGTCCCAAGCGTACTCCTTGCCGCCCAATTCCAGGGCAAACATCAGGCTAACCACCGCGACCACCAGCGTAACCGCGCCCCACCAGTCGATTTTTTGCTCTTTGTACTCAGGCGATTCTTTATACGCCACCAGAATGAGGATCATCGAGACCAAGCCGAGCGGAACATTTACATAGAAAATCCAGTGCCAGCTGATGTATTCGGTGATGTAAGCGCCCAGGAGCGGGCCGAATACGCTGGATGCGCCAAATACCGCACCCAAGAGTCCGGTCATCTTGCCGCGCCGTTCAGGTGGGAAGATATCGAAGATGATGGTGAAGGCAATCGGCATCAATGCGCCCCCGCCAATCCCCTGAATCGCCCGGTAGATGCTGAGCTGAACGATGCTTTGGGCCGTTCCGCACAGGATCGAGCCCAATAGGAAAACGGCCAGACCCAAGAGGAAGAAGCGCTTGCGTCCGTACATATCGGACAACTTGCCGAAAATCGGCATTCCGGCCATCACCGTCACCATATAGGCGGAAGTAACCCAGACGAATTTGTCCAATCCGCCCAGCTCGGCCACGATCGTTCCCATGGCGGTCGCCACAATGGTGTTGTCCATGGCCGCCATCAAGATGGCCATCATCAAGCCGATGACGACCAAGCGCAAGTTGCTTTCTTTCGAAACCATTTTTTATCTCCTTCAATGGATTGATAAAGGCATAAGACCATTTTATCGTTAGGTTTACCCGTCTCGTCAAGACAAGATTGATTGAGATGAAGGGATCCTTTTTGACACTTAGGATGCCCCAAGGGGCCCCTTGCTTTTCAAGGTTCGAAGGGAGTGGGAAAGTTTTTCAAGTCATGTTTTCAATTTTTATAAATGTGGAGAATACATGCGGGACTGGGCATCAGCCTCATGAGCGGGAAATTTCACCTACGCCCAGAATGGCGGAATCACTCCCGATATGAAGTTGATCTTTGAAAAAAGCAAAGAGCAGTGACAAGACAAAACGAGGTGCCGATTCTTAACAATGGCACCTCGTCTTCGTTCGCTATATTTTCTTCTGTAACTGGCTGAGGAACTCGATATGGTAATCATCGCGGCTTTCCATGGCTTCATCGAGATACACATGGATTTGCTTCTTCAAAAAGCGGGTTTCCTCTGTGGTGAGGAAGATGTCGGGACAACCGAATTTATTTAAAATGGATGCGATCAAAGAACGTTCTTGCCGTGAGTGATCTAACAATCTCATCAGTTTCTTGGCCAGAAAATATCTCTCTTTCAGATTGATGTAACTCATCGGGCTCATCCTTTCTTTGCAGGGATTGATGAGCGAGGGAAGCGGGATTCATGACTTCGCTCAATATCTCCCCAACGAGTTGGGCAAACTCCGGCTGGCTACGTTGGCGGGGATGCGGAAGGGGAATCGGCGCATTCAACGCGACTCTTCCGTTCCGCAACAAAATGATACGGTCCGCCATAGCCACCGCTTCTTCCACATCATGCGTAACCAGCAAGGCGGTGAAGCGATGTTCTTGCCACAGCTGAAGAATGAGTTGCTGCATTTCCATGCGCGTCAATGCATCCAGGGCGCCCAAGGGTTCATCCAGCAACAAGAGAGGGGGGCGACTGAGCAGGGCGCGGGCGAGAGCGACCCGCTGCTGTTGCCCGCCGGAGAGAGTCGCAGGCCAATCATCGGCATGGGTTCTTAATCCCACACGATCCAAGAGGGTTAAAATCTGCGCTTTTTTGACTTCTTTCGTTTGGATATGCCTTGCGCCAAGGGACACATTCCCATATACGGTTTTCCATGGCAGCAAGCGTGGATTTTGAAACATCACTCTCGCCATGCCGTTGATTTTCTTAAGAGGCTGGCCGTTTTGCAGGATTTCGCCCGCCGTGGGTCTTTCCAAGCCCGCCAGCAAGCGCAGCAGCGTACTTTTGCCACAACCGGATTGGCCCACAATGGCGATGAATTCCCCTGACTTTACCTGAAGGTCCACTTCATGCAAAACCTGCCGTTGTCCGTATTGTTTCTTCACTTTCCGGATGGTGAGAGCAATGCCTTGGTTTGTGCGGCTCATATGACCTTCCTCCTAGTGTAAGGTTGTGCGGCTGATCCGCCATCGCAAGCAGGCTTTTTCCAGTCCTTTGGCCAAGGTGTCCGCCAATTTGCCGAGAAGGGCATAGATCAAGATGCTTAACACGACAACATCCATCTGCATAAATTCACGCGCGTTCATCGCCATATATCCGATCCCGGTGTCAGACGCGATGGTTTCCGCCACAATGAGGGTCAGCCACATGATGCCAAGGGCATAACGGAGGCCGACCAAAATGGAGGGAAGGGAACCCGGCAAGATGATGTGCCAAAACAACTCCCTCTGTCCCAACCCATAACTTTTACCCATTTCGACCAAGTCGGCTTCCACCGAGCGAATGCCGTGGAAGGTGTTGAGATAAATGGGAAAAAACACGCCCAGAGAGATCAGGAACAACTTCGCTTCTTCTCCGATCCCGAACCATAAAATCGCCAGGGGAATGAGAGCGAGATGCGGGATGTTTCTAAGCATTTGCACGGTGGTGTCCAGGAATTTCTCGGCCAGGGTGAACAGCCCGTTGACCAGGCCGAGCGCCAGCCCGATCGAGCCGCCGATGAGGAGGCCAAGCAAAGCGCGGTGCATGCTGTTCCCGATATGATGGGGAAGCTCCCCCGAGGCGGAGAGCTGGATGGCCGCTTTGACAATGGCCAGCGGTTCGGGCAACGTCTGATTGGAGATCCAGCCGATATGGCTTAAGCTTTGCCACACAAGGATCAAGAGGACCGGGACGCTCCAGGGGATGAGCGCTTTTCCCGCGCGCCGGAGCAGAATGAGGATGTTCATCGAATCCCCCCTGTTTGCGTCGGAAAAATGTCATTGGCCATGAGTTCCCCTCGCGGTTGATGGATGGAAGACAGGAAATTGCTTTTATGTGGCGTGAAAGGAAGAAGGGGAAAGAGGGTTTCCGCTACCCGGTACGCTTCTTCCAGATGGGGATAGCCGGACAGGATAAACGTGTCGATCCCCAAGGCGGCGTATTCTTTCATTCGTTCCGCAACGGTTTCGGGACTTCCCACCAGGGCCGTGCCCGCCCCGCCACGAACCAACCCCACCCCCGCCCAGAGGTTGGGGCTGATTTCCAGATTCGCCCGACTGCCTTGATGGAGTTGGGCCATGCGCTGTTGACCAACCGAATCATATCGGCTGAATATCTTTTGCGTAGCGGCAATCGTTTCATCATCCACATAACGAATCAGACGATTGGCGGCTTCCCACGCTTCTTGGTCTGTTTCCCGCACGATGACATGGAGGCGAATGCCGAAACGGACCGTTCTTCCCTGTTCACCGGCCAGTTGGCGCACGAGGCCGATTTTATCGGCGACTTGCGCCGGGGGTTCCCCCCAAGTTAAGTAGACATCCACATGTTTGGCGGCCACATGCTGCCCCGCCAAGGATGAACCTCCAAAGTATAAAGGGGGATAGGGGTTCTGCGCCGGTGGAAATAAGACTTTGCCCGCTTCGATCTTGAGGTGGTCGCCCAAGAAATGCACTTCCTCCCCCTGCATCAGTTGCCGCCATACGGTGAGGAATTCATCGGTGAGCCGATACCGGGAAGCGTGATCGAGGTGGAGACCGTCACCCGCCAGTTCCACCGGATCGCCCCCTGTCACGACGTTGACCAGCAATCTCCCCCCGGACAACCGGTCAAAGGTGGCGGCCATTCGGGCCGCGGCGGTGGGAGAAATCAATCCGGGGCGCACCGCCACCAAAAAACGCATGTTCTCTGTGACGGATATCAAAGAAGATGCGGCGATCCAAGCGTCTTCGCAGGATCGTCCCGTCGGCAACAGCGCGCCACTGTAACCCAATTGGTCTACGGCTTGCGCCATTTGACGCATATATGCGAAATCGACAGAACGTCCCCCGATGGTGGTGCCGAGATATCTTCCATCCCCATGGGTCGGGATAAACCAGAATATATTCATGGATGCACACCCTCTTCCTATTTTTGAATGCCCTTGCTCCAAATGGCTTCTTTAACTTGAATCTGCTTGGGGATCAAGCCGATGTCATAAAAGGTGTCGGCAATCAACTGCTGATCAGAGACGATGGCGGGTTGGAAGGTTTCGATGCCATAGTCCGACCGGCGAATGGCCCTATCAACGGCCTTGACATCCATCCCGATCTGCTTGGCGAGCAAAGAGGCGGCTTCCTGCCGATGTTTCGCAAACCAAGCGGCGCTCTTCTTCAACTCATCCAGGAGGATGTCGATTTCCGCCTCATGTTTTTCGCTGAAGGCCTTTGTGGCGAAGAAGTATTCGCGGTTGGAGGTGATCCCATCCGCGTTGACGAGGGTTTTTGCCCCCAAGTCCACTTCGGCGGCGGAATAGTAAGGATCCCAGATGACCCAGGCATCCACGCTGTGTTTGGCGAAGGCGGCGCGGGCATCCGCGGGAGGCAGGTAAACCGGCTGGATGTCCTGGTAACGCAACCCCGCTTTTTCGAGGGATTTGACCAGGAAGTAATGAACGTTGGATCCTTTGTTCAAGGCCACTTTTTTGCCTTTCAACTCTTCCACCCGCCGGATGGGGGAATCTTTATGGACAAGGATCGCTTCCGTTTGCGGTTTGGGAGAACCCGCCCCGATATAGACAAGGGAACTACCCGCGGCTTGCGCGAAGATGGGCGGTGTGTTCCCGGTATGGCCAATGTCGATGCTTCCCGTATTCAAAGCCTCCAGCAACTGCGGCCCGGCGGGAAAGGGAACCCACTGAACCCGATAGCCCAAAGGATTTAACCGCTTTTCCAGAGTCCCGCGCGCTTTGAGGATGCTTACACTGCCAAACTTCTGGTACCCGATGCGGATCAGCTTCTCTTGCTGTGTCGCGGCATCCGGTTGGCAACCGGCAATCAGCGCGGCCACCACGAAAACAAGGGTCAACAGAATGAAGGAAAGGCTGGTTGATCTTCGCAAGGGAGTCACCTCTGTGATGAAATGTTTGTATACAGCAAAAGACCCCACTATCCCCCATGACAGGATGGGTTGCGGGGCCTCCGTTGGTACGGTTGGCTATTTTTTGTTTTTGAAGGGGACGCGGTTTCGCGTGGACGTGGAGGACTCCAAAGGGTATCGCCGTTTTTCTGTCCGGTCGATCTGGATGATGTGCGAGTCATGCACGGTGATCAACACGGAACCGTATTGTAACCCTTCCAATGACTCAATGATCTGTTGCAACTGCGCGTCAGTGAGGGATAATGATTTCATCGTGGCGGCTCTCTCCTTTTTGGTCATTTGATTCCAGAGGACAGAAGCAAAGAGAAAGAGAATGGCAACTGTGAACTTGATAAAACATAGTTAATTAGTCGGATATAAAATATAAATTCATATAAATTTAATCGGGTTTAAATCTAATATAAAGGATGGAAAGATAAAAGTCAATATTGATATAATTTTCTTTACATATAAATGCCATTTGCCAGTTGTTCACAAACGGATAAGTGCCTGATGGTGGTTTATTTGCGAAGGTAGATCGTCATTGGATGAAAACAGCTGTTCAGGCTTAAGTTCAGGCGCTGAACAGCTGTTTCTTTTAATCGACGTAAGTGTTCAATTGGGTTGCGACATTGGCGGAAATCGAAGACTCATCCCCCAAGAGATAGATCACCTGGATGTTTTTCTGGTTGGCATCCAAGTAGGTTTTAAGGTTGGCGTACAACGACGATGTTGGGGTGAGCACCAATGGCGACAGCGTCGGCGCCAAGGAGCCGGCGAACGGACCGCCCGCCAAAGCGTCCGGATAGTCTGTTCCTTTGGCGAAGACCATGAAGCGCAAGTCCATGCCAAATTCTTTGATCAGGTTTAAGTTGACGGCGTAACGGTCCGCGCCATCGATGCGCTTGACATCACCCAACGCGTCCAATTTGGTGGCGATGGCGTCCGGCACACTGCCCACTCCGCCGACGATAATGAAGTTTTTGATGCGGGTGTGGCTTTTCAGGAACGCATCAATTTCCGCTGGCAATGACGTGCTGTTTGGATTGATCAGCAAGGTTGGGATCAACGCGTCACTGGTCAGGCTGGACGCCGATAACGCATCGGGGAAATCCAAGCCGCTGGCGATAATCGCCGTATCCTTGGTTTCCGCGCCCAAGATGCGGGTCAATTCGCTGGCGGCGTTGGCGGAAACGGCGAAGCGGTTGGCCCCGTCAATGCGTTGAATGGTGGTCACGCCCAACTCTTTCAATTGCGTTTCCACCGCGGTGTCGACCGTGCCCACGCCTCCCATGATGATGGCGCGGCTGGGCTGACGACGCTGGATCTCTGAAACGGTCGCGGTTGGCAGGCTGGTTTGCGCCGTCAGCAAGACAGGGGCTTGGTTTAATCCGGCGAGGGAACCTCCCGACAGCGCATCAGCAAACTTGCCATCGCCCCCACTGGTGATAATCACCGTATCGGAAGGCGGCATTTCCTTGGACACATTGGCCGCCACATCATAACGGCTGTATCCGTCCAGGCGCTTGAGTGCGGGAACGACCAGGTCCAAGTTGATATAGGTGGCGTTGCCCGTAGCGGTAACCGATTGCATGTCCACATAGTTGTTGCCTGGGTGAAGCGGAACGGAGAAGTTGAAGTCGCCGATAAAGCTTTGCGTGAACGTTTCATTGCTGACCAGTTCCGTCTCTGTATCGGTCGTTCCGCTGAACAGCAGGCTGGATGTGTTCTGCGGCAGGCGGCTGACCGGGAACGTCGGGCTGGTGAAAGTGATCGCCGGAACGCGCAAGTCCGGTTCACTTGCGAATTGGACACCGCTGATCACATAGTCATAGCTGAGGGCGGAAGTGTTGTCCACGAAGACCATGAACGAATAATCCCCCGCCGGTAAGGTGTCGCCGCTTTGGTAGAAGGAGAGATTCCCGGAGGCATCCATGCCCACGAGGAGATAGTCGATTTTGGTGCTGGTATGGTTGGCCGTGATCTGTACTTGGCTTGAGCTGGCAACTTGGAAGACATATTCGTCTTGCCGGGTGTTGCTGGCTTGTCCTTTATAATTGACCGAGGTGGTGGTCACTTCGTCCGCCGCCAGGGGGGAACGTGATTCTCCATTCGATTTCTTCTGTTGCTTTTGTTTTGTTTCTTGTTTCATCGCCATAATCCGATGAAATTTCTTCATTTTAAAATCGTCGGTCGTTGTTTTTTTCGCTGCTTGGATCACATCTTTGCTAGCATGGGCACTGTTGGGCAGAAATGAAAAGGGCAACAGTGCGAGGAGTGCGCTGAGAAGAATGAGAATGTTGCGCAAACCGGACACACCTCTTTCTTTGTTGTTGTGATTTAACTACATCATTATATTTTAAAAATATATATAAAGAAAATAGTGGTTAAATATAAATATTAGGTTTATTATGTATTCGTATGCTTACAGAAGTTGCCGACTGAAAGCCCAACTCTTTCAAGGATGGGATGAAAGTCGGCGTTGCTCGGTAATCCCTTTTATGGGATTGTTAAGAGCAACAATCTTCAGTATAATCTAACGCATGAGCGGTGCTCATCCCACTGGTAGTGGGTTTTGTTCCTCTGTACGTCATGATATGGGGTTCCAGTGGCGAACCAATCTCTCCCACTGGGTAAAATCATGAGAGTGAGTAAAACGGAACTAGAACGCTGGTAATAGGCGTTCCGCCCATGTGGGTACATGCAACATGAGTTGTAGAACTGCATGGGACGGGCTGATGAGACAGCCCTGAACTTGGGAGTTGCATGAAGCAGAAATGGATTGAGTGCGCTAACTACCCAAGAATCCCACGGCTTCAGCCGTGTGGAGTCTCAAACAAAGAGGTGAACTTATGCGAAAAGTAGCTTCGATGCTGTTGTTGGTCGGCTTGTTGTTGGTTCTTCCGGCACAATCACCGTCGTCAGCCGCGATGTTGAATGTGATTGACTCATCGAGCAATGTTGCCGTGTACTTGGTGCCGCACGCTGATGATGAGGTGCTCAGTTTTGGGGTGCCGATCTTGAACGATCTGCGTGCCGGCAAAAAAGTGTATATGGTGCTCTTCTCGCCGGGGGAAGACTCCATCGCGCGTGAAGTGATCAATGGGAAAGCGGATGAAGAAACGGTGAGCAGCGCGTACAAGCCGGGTGACCCGGTGCGTTGCGCGTGGCATGCGCGCTACCATGACCCCGTGGCCGAAGGGTACCTGCATGGGCATGTGACCAAGGAAGAGTTTGGCCAAGCGCGGATCGATGAGTTTTATCTGGCCAGCCAAGAGATGGGCGTGCCCCGCGCCAACCTGAAGACGAGCATCCTGCCGAACGGCCAGTTTACATATGACTCCGTCAAATCGATCATCTTAACCTATGACCGCCTCTTTCCCAATGCCCAGTTCAAAACGTTTTCTTCGGTGGACTTGCATGTCGACCATGCCCTGATCGGGAAGGTGTTGGACGACATGTATGCGGAAGGGCGCATCAACAAGCCGCAGACCAATATCGTCTCCATCGCGACCGACCGGTTCCACTCCCACGGGGATGAAACGGAAGTGCCAGGGTACAAGCTGTACTTGACCGACAGCGCAGATAAGGTGAAATTGCAAAATGCCGTCAACCACGTGTACAAAGGATGGGATCCGCACAATGGCGTATACGGCTTGGGTTATCACAGCGTGCCGGCCCAGTTTGACGCGCTGCTGGCGGACACCTACACCAAAATCGCGGCGTATTGAGCAAGATAACGGTTGGAAGCTTCCGGGCTTGCAACCGTTTTTCTTTTCACTTCTTCTCGTTCTTCTCGATGGTGACTTTTTCCCATTCCGCTACCTTCAATTTCTTTAACTCAGGTTTGTCCTCCGCCTCGGAGAAGTCCACTTTGGCAAATGACTGCGTGAGCGCAATGTCACCCGCGTAAATCCAAGCATGGCCCCGTTTTTCCACATAGACACCTGTGACGACCGCATCCGTGGTCATCTCCGGATCAAAGTAGAGATAGACCGCTTTTTTGTCCTTGTCTTCCGTCCCGGTGGAACCGACCCAGACGGTGCCCTCATCCTTCAAGAACGGCTTGATATGCGCGATGCCGGCCTTGGTTTTGGTGCGCCCGGTGAGCCGGGACAGTTTGTCCAGATCGCGCTTCCCCGCGGTGTGGATTTCAATCACATAATCCAAGCCGGTTTTCTCTGCGCCATCCAAGGCCTCATATCCGCCGCAACCCGCCAGCATGAGGGGGAGTGTCAAGGCAAGGGTGAAGATGACTTGGCGTAAACGCTGGTTCATAAAGGATTCCTCCTTTGATGGCATAATTAAAAAAATAAACATTTTATTATTTAATGATTTATATTGAAAAAAACAACTCTTTTATTATTATATATAATTGTGGAGAACGAAAGAAGAAAGAAAATCAACAAGTAAATTTTTCAAGAAAACGAAAGGAACATGAATATTACAAGGAGGAAAAACATGGGATTTTTCTATGGGGAGAAGTATGCTGGCTTTCGTCGCTGTTTCTCTATTTTCCTCACGTTTGCCCTCATTCTGACCATGTTGCCGTTCGATCCGGCTCCGGTGTCGGCTGAAGGCAAAAGTCCGTTGAAATGGGGCAAAAAGAAGGAAAAGAAGGAACTTTTGGACAAGCGTACGGCCACGACCAAACTGTTTGACAACGGAGATGGGACCTATACCAAGGAAATTTATTTCAGTCCCGTACATAAGAAAGCGGGCAAACAGTGGAAGGAGATTTCCACCAAAACCAAGCGGGCCGGGGACAAGGTGAAGCCGGAAAGCACCGAGCTGGACGTCCAGTTTGAAGCGACCAGCAAAGACGGCAAATACGCCACGGTGCAGTCCGGTGAACATCGTGTAGCCTACACCTTTGTCGGCGCGGCGGGCAAAGATGCCGACGGAAAAGAGAAAGAAGAGAAAGCCCGCGACAGCCAAGCGGTCCACCAAGCGGCTGAAGTGACCTACAAGCACGTCGTGCCTGATGTGCATCTGCGTAACAAGATCTTCAACAAGAAAGTCAAAGAAGACATTGTGCTGGAGAAGTATACGGGCGTGAATGAGTTCCGGTTCCGGTTGGATACCAAGCTGGAAGCGAAAGAGCAAAAAGACGGTTCCATCCACTTGGTGGACAAAAAGGGCGACACCGTCTTCGTGCTGGGGAAACCGTTTATGGAAGACTCCAACATCGACCCGAAATCGGACGAGCCCGCCCAATCGGACGAAGTGGAGGTCGAACTGAAGCGGGAGAAGGATCACTACTTGCTCACCGTCAAGGCGGATGAGGAGTGGCTGAAAGATGAGAAGCGAAAATATCCGGTCTACATCGATCCATCCACCTCGTTGCAGACAGTGGGGGACACCTATGTGTCGGATAAGTACACCACGACCAACTACGGTTCCGACACCGAGCTGAAAGTGGGCTATTACGACACCACCACGGGAACCAACTATTCCTACCTGAAGCAAGACATCAGCGGGCTCCGCGGCATGATCATCGACTCAGCCACGTTGAACGTCCATGTCTTGCACAGTTACTACAACCCCCCGACCAAGACGGGCCTGTGGCTCGATGTGGTGAACAAGGATTGGACCGAATCCGGGTTGACCTGGAGTTACCAGCAACAAAACGGCATCACTTCCACCAATATCGGCAAGCTGGATGTGGCGGAAGGACAGATTGCCGCCTTCAACGTGAAAAGCACCGTTCAAGCCTGGGCGGATGGTACGAAAGGCAACTATGGATTCAAGTTCCACACCAATGGCAACGGACAAACTTATTGGAAGAAGTTGAGCTCTTCCGAAAGCGCCACCAACAAGCCTTACCTGTCCGTCACCTACCATGCGCCGACGGCCAACTTGCCGACCGCGCTCGCATACTCCAACTGGGCGGGCAGTGCCAACGGTTTTGTCGATTTGCGCTGGGAACCGGTGCAAGGGGCGACCGAGTATTATCTCTGGATCTACAACGGCAAAGAGTACCAGAAGCTGAATGTGGGGAACACCACCTATTACTCCACTTCCGGCAAGAAGCTGTGGCCAACGGAGGAAGAGATCGCCGCCGGACGTTATGAACTGCACATCAACCCAACCACGTTGAAAGAAGATGGCGGCGGAACCGACTTGGCCAAAGACCCGACTCCGGTCTATCGCAACGCGGGCAACACCACGGCCACGGGCGAGTATGTGTTCCGGTTAAGCGCCAAAACGCTAGCCGGGGAAACCCCGCAAACGGCGGATGTGAAGATTGCCATTCCGGATCGTACCGAAGACTTGGGAACGGAAGAGTTTTGGGCCTTCAACGAAGTGCCGGGTGGAGATGTCAACCTCGTGACGGGGAACTTGGTCATTTCTGAAACCGACTTGGAACTCCCGGGACGCGAGCCGGAGATGTCCATCGAGCGGACATACAACAGCCGTTCCAAAGCAACCGGGCCATTCGGTAAAGGTTGGACCTTCAACTATGGTATGCGTGTGGAAGAGGACAGCAAAGGAAATATTGTTGTCCATGACATGGATGGCGGAAACCATTACTTCCAGAAGCAGGTGGATGGCACGTATTCTGCCCCGTTAGGTGTGAAACTCACCTTAAAAGGTTCCAAAGCGACGGGTTGGACTATCACGGATAAAGACCAAACCGTTTACACCTTTGATACAGAAGGAAAGCTGACCCAGATCGAGGATGCGAACAAAAACAAGCTGACCTTGACTTATAACGATTTGAAGCAACTGGTGAAGATTACTGATCCGAGCAATCGGGAATTTAATCTAACTTATACCAATGGCAGAATCACGCAGATTTCGGGTCCGGATAACCGAGTATGGAAATACAATTATAACTTTGAAAGAGATTTTCTTATCAGTGTAACGGATGAAACGCAATCTATAACGAGATACGGTTACTATTATGACGGTGGATTGGAAAACAAGCTGGCTGTGGTCATTGAGCCAGGAGAGATGGAAACTTGGTATGAATATGATTATCAAGGCAAGTTGTTTAAAGTGAATGATCCGGAAGAGAGTTATACCTACATCGGGTATGATCCCATTAATAAAATGACGAAAGTGGAAGACCCCAATATCAACGAAACGTACTATTACTACAATGACGCAGGAAACCTTATCAAAGAAGTGGAGGATCCGAACGGTCTCAATTTGGTTACCACTTACACTTGGGATCACAACAACCTGACCCGGGTATGTGATCCGGAAGCGAACAAAAACCAAACTTGTGCCACGGCACCAACGGAGTTGTACGAATATGACACCAACGGCAACCTGACCAAGGCGCAGGACGCCACCGGGACGGAAACGTTCAAATACAACCAGAACAATGATGTGGTGGAATACAAGGACCCCAATGGAGAGACGTTTAAAACGTTATACGATGCCAAAGGGAATGAAATCTCGGAAGTCGACCCCGACAAAGTGAGTGAAGCGCAAGTCACCGACGGAAAAGGGAACGTTACCGAGACGACCGATGAATTGGGTGTTGGCGAAAACCTGGTCATCAATCCTGGTTTGGAACGGGTAGTCAGTGGCGCTCCTGAAGCGTGGACCGTGCAAAAAGTGAATGACAGCGGGTCGGTGGCATCCGATTCAACCGTGTATTACAGCGGCACCCAATCGGTCAAAATAACCACCAAATCCACATCGGCAAGCTTGGGGTTTGCCGGGGCGACACAAGAGCTGTATGTGGCGCCAAACACCACGTACACTCTAAGCGCAATGATCAAATCCCAGGGGTTGACCCAAGCGGGGGCATTCCTGAACGTCTTGCAGTTGAAAGAAGATGGCACCTACTCTTCGGGAGGTTGGAAAGATAACCGCTTTAGCCGGGTAAGCGGCACGCAAGATTGGACCCAGAGACAAGTGACTTTTACCACGGCGGCTGATACGGTCAAAGTCAGAATCTATCTGGAGGTCGACCATTCCAGCCTGCAAGGGGTGGGCACGGCTTGGTTTGATGAAGTGATGCTGGAAGCGGGCGATGTGTCGACCGACTATAACCCGATCGAAAACAGCAGTTTTGAAGAAGGATTGGCTTACTGGCGCACTTCCGCTGGTACCGGTTCGGTGGATACGGCCAATGCCTTTGACGGGGCGCAGTCGCTCAAAATGGCGCGCTCGTCAGCAACCGAGACCGGCATTCAATACGTGCAATACATTCCGTTAAACCAATCTACGCCTGAACCCATTACCGTCACCGGATTAAGCAAAGCATCCAACGTGACCAATACCGAAACCAAGGATCCGAACGGGGATTATTCGATTTGGGTGGATGCGATTCAAGAAGACAACACCTATGTCACGGACCAAGCGAAGTTTGCGCTCGGCACCCATGATTGGCAGCGGGCGGCCGTCACCATCAACCCGACCAAGAAGTTAAAGGAAGTGCGGGTCTATGTCCTGTTCCGCGGCAACAACACGGGTACCGTCTGGTTTGACAACATCCGCGTGAAAAAAGGCAGCGCGGTGGAGAAATACGAGTATGACGCCTCGGGCAACAACATTACCAAGGTGACCGACCCGAGCGGCAAATCGGAAGAGATCGCCTATGACGCCTATGGCAACGAAACCAGCATCAAAGATGCCAAAGGGTTGACGACGCAATACACTTATGATAAGTCCAACCAACTAAAAACGGTGACCTTGCCGGGCAACACCCTGAAAGTGCACTATACCCATGATGAAAGCGGGAATGTCATTGAGAAAAAGGTAACCAGTGCGGACGGGCAAACGGTTTATAATACGATATCCTACGAGTACGACAATGATAAAATGACGTCTGTCACGGATGAGCTGGGAAACACCACGCATTATGAATATGATGGTGAAGGAGACGTCAATGTAATAACCAATCCGAATGGTTCAACTGTGAAACACATTGAGGCTGACGATGGAACCTATGTCGGTATCCATTATAACGATACTGAATTGTATCGCATTCACTATGATGACAAAGGCAACGAGAAACAGATTGACAATGTGAAGTTGGGCACTTCCAAAACCCACACCTTTGATGCCAGCGATCGCTTGGTGCAACAGATACAAGGGAACAACACCTTAAAGTGGACATACGATCCCAACGATCAGCTCATCAAGCAAGAAGCGCAAATCGGAAGCCAATTGATCACGCACAATTACGCTTACAACGATTCCGAGAACAATATCCAGGTCAGTGACCATACTGGCAAAGTGTACCGATTTGACTACGATGAGAAGGGCAATGTCCGCACCGCTGTGTATGCGAATGGAGTGGGGACCTCGGGCTCGTATGATGACAATAACCAAGTGACCGAAGTGGTGATCGGGACGAAAGAGGGCACCCCCATCGCCAAGTACAAGTATGCGTATGATGCCAACGGCAACCGTACCAGTATTGTGGACAAGGATGGCAAAGAGCTGAAGTTCACCTATGATGTGTTGGATCAGCTCACATCCGAAACCGACCCCGTGACCGGAAACACGATCCATTACACTTATGATCCGTTGGGGAACCGGACGAAGAAAGAAGTCAAAGACAGTGCGGGCAATGTGGTTTCCAGCACGTCGTATACCTATAATGTGGGGAACCAGCTGACACAAGTGGACGGTACGGCGTATGCCTATGACAAAAACGGGAATCGGCTGGAAGATGGCAAACACACCTATGTCTGGGATGCGGGTGACCGTTTGGTTGAAGTGAAAGACAAGGCGACCGGCACCACCATCGCCACCTACGATTACGATGAAGACGGACGACGCGTTCGTTCGACAGTGGGCGGCAAGGTAACCAACTACTATTATGATGGGGAAACCAACCGCGTCCTTTACGAGACGGACGGAAACAATGCGTTGACCCGTTATTACACCTACAATGAAGACGGACAGTTGCTCAGCATGACCAAAGCGTCTGGGGAGACCTACTATTACCAAACGAACGCGCACGGCGATGTCGTGGCCGTCACCGACCAACAAGGGACGGTTGTGGCATCTTACGTGTATGACGCCTGGGGTAACATCCTGAGCAAGACGGGGGCTTTCGCTGATGAGAACCCCTACCGTTACGCGGGATACCGCTATGACACCGAGACGGGCCTTTATTACTTGATGGCGCGGTACTACCAGCCGGTGGAAGGTGTCTTCCTCTCCATGGACCCGGATCCGGGGGATGAAGATGATCCGCAGTCGCAAAACGTCTACACGTATGCCAACAACAACCCGCTTCGTTATACGGATCCAGATGGTCACTGGATTAACTTGGCCATTGGCATTGTATCCGGCATCTATCGCGGATACAAGACGTACAAAAAGACGGGAAGTTTGAAAAAAGCCGTTTGGGCCGGCGCCAAACAGGCGGTGATGGATGCGGTTCCGATTGGCCGTGTCTTCAAGGCGCTCAAGTACGGTGCGAAGGCATATAAGGCGTACAAATCTTACAAATACGCCAAAAAGTACACCAAGCGGATTCCGAAGAAAGCAACAAAGAAAAAGTATAAAAAGTACTATTCCGCAAGCAAGGCGAAAAAAGCGAACCAACGCCGTTACGGTGCTGGCAAAAAGGTTAAATCAACCAAAAAAGTTACCACAAAACGAAAAGTTTCAAGGAAACAAAGCAAATACACATCCAACCGCAGCAAAGGAAACCGCAAATACCAAAATTCCAGCGGAACGCGCAAGGTCAAAAAAGGCCAGAAGCAGGTAACTAGAAAGCAACACACCACGAAGAAAGCTCCAAAAGCGAACAAAATCAAGCGTGAGCAAGTGAGGCAGCAGAAAGAACAACAAAAATGGCAACAATGTACTGCTTCTACAATTGTGGCAACCATGGCTGCCACTTCTACAGACATGAAGCAATGTAAAGCCTCCGATATATTCGAAACGAGGGATCTTTCGAAAGAGCTCAAGGAAGAGTTGGAGTCGATAATGATCGACTATTCGGAGACGATTCTAAACCAGTTTACTGAAGAGGCAATCGGATTAAGAGTTAATTTGCCAAATAAGGAAGCTACAGGAGGAAATGTAGCAATTGCAGAAGTGCTGATCACTATTAGCGGCGCTGATGGAGATGTGCCATTACTGAACAAAGATGGGAAAACCCGTTGGAAATCCCATTCTGGCATAGGGAACCCAATCGACAAGAATCCACGTTACTTCCCCGGTTGGGAAGACATGCCGACTCCATCGACTGATCCTAATAAACCGTATGGACCATATGCACTAAAATACATGAATGATTTCATGTTAAAACTGCAAGATGGCGAGGTACCAAATCCACATGACCGTAGAAAGGATTCGGAATTTAAGATCCTCGAACCGATTGCGCGGCAAATTCTTGAGCAGAAAGCGGCAGGCAAAACAGTCAAAGGGAAAATTACCTTGTTTTCGGAAAGACCGCTCTGCTTTAGTTGCCAAGGTGTGGTAAGCCAGTTTAGAGAGATGTTTCCGGAAGTCGAATTGGAAATTTACAGCAATAAAATAAAGCTAAATGACGATGAGGATCCTTCCTTCATTGATGAAGTGAGGAAAAGACGAAAAAACAGGTAGAACAGTTAATCGTAAATATGATGAAGGGGAAGCCACTTAAAAGCGGTGGCTTCTTTTTTCATGAAGTGTAGAAATGTTGACCAACATATTACATGATAGAGATAAAAGATGTGTGATGGGGGAATGAAGTGATGCTAGAACGAGACAAAGTAAACTTATCTCTGATCCTTGCCGCCGAACAGGGAGCGGTGGAAACTGTACGTCAGCTGCTTGACGCCGGGGCCGACGTGAATGCCGTGGATGGACAAGGTGAGACGGCGCTGCATAAAGCGGCGGTTCAAGGGGACCTGGCCATGATTCAGTGTTTGGTAGAAGCTGGGGCTGATGTGAATCGGCAAAACCAAAGGGGAGAGACGGCCATCCATAAAGCGTTTTCCACCTATCAGGTGCCGCTTGGCGTGGCACAGGAGATATTGTCTCATTTGTTGCGGCATGGTGCCGACCCGATGCTGGCTGACCAAGAGGGGCGGACCCTGTTGCATCAGAATTTGGGTGCTGGTGCGCCAAAGGTGGTTGAACAGTTATCGGACTACCCCTCCTTATTGTGCATGAGGGATGGCCATGGTCGCTTGCCACAGCATTGCTCCCAAAATGAAGCTTCGTTCCGCTACTTGGCTGAACGGTCGGGGTATGTGGAGCGGTCCCTTGTCTCTTCCCAAGGCATGGAGTTGGGCGAGTGGTGCGAAGAGATGCAAGCACCTTCGCATCTCACTTACTTCGCTCCGGCCGTGGTTCGTCTCCATCCGCTCAACGATGAACTGTTGGTGGGTCATCCGGATGGGAAAATTAGTCGCTGGTGCTATGGACCGGATTTATCGTTTGCAGAAGGGATCCAAACGGATCAATGTTTTATCCAAGATCTGGCTGTTGCGCCCGAGGGGGATTGGTTTGCGGTCGTCGCACCCAACCTCTGGGGCATTGAAATACGGAGCATGCGAGGTTTGCGACGTATCGATTTGTTGCGGAATGAATATACCATGGAACCGGAGTGGATGAATGCTTTGTGCATCAGCCCCGACGGGAAATGGATCATTACTGATGTCAACGATGACGGGTATGAGGGTGTCGGTTGGGGTGACCGTGAAACGAATGCCTTTCATTTTCGGTCGTGGAAAGAGTTAGGGTACGAAGACCCGGACTATGGATATGGGACCGCGGTTCAATTGGTACTTTCGCCTGACCAGAAGCGGTTGGCGCTGAATGAATTACATGGTTCTTCCACCTTAGTCCATGTATTCCCTGGTATTTTGGCTGAGCATGAACGAAAGGGATCGCAGGATGAATGGCTGTTGAGTCAGCAGGCTTGGGCTGAAATGGGCACCTATATTTCTGACCTTCGTTTTCATCCAGACTCTAGCCGATTAATATTTTTCAAAAGTCCAAGTAACAATCAACATCGACCAGGGTGGGTGGGAGATCTCGTGGCCATTGCGGCAACTCATAAGGAAGAGCTGTGGCGTGTTTCCATTGATGCCATCCTCGCCGGATCAGAAACGGAGCTGTTTGAAAATGCATTTCATCGCCGTTACGCCGGTAAAGTATTCGTTGGCCAAGAGGAGGTGGTTTGCACCGCCCCAGGCGGACTTCTTCTGTTTTTTGATGTGGAAACAGGAGCGTTTAAGCGCAAACTGAAAGTGAACGGGCAACACATTTTGGCGATCGGCAGGCATCGGGACGGCGGCAAGATCCGGGTGGCGACGGAGCGGGAGTTGCAAGTGATCGAGTGGAAGTAAATGGTTCTCCCGCCAACGGTTTCGTTTTTAAAAAGTGACCATCCTCGTCGTAGAGGACGGTTGCTTTTCTCCTTATAACGGATAAGCCCTGGTCTGTTTCACTAGTATTGGTTATAAGCATTGACTACCTGGAAGGGAACAACCTCAGGATGAAAACAAACGATACGGAAAAGTGCTTATCTTCACCTTCAGGATTGGAACCTGGTGAATGGTGTGAACATATTCGCCTACCAAAGATGGTCCGCCTCCATCCTATCAAAGATGAGTTATTCGTAATCACGGAAAGCGGCAAGTTGGCTCGCTGGCGTTACACACCGGCACTCACGTTTGTGGATGGATTGGAAACATCGGATATCAACGATTTGACCTTTTCTTCAGACGGGCAGTGGTTTGCGGTATCGGCTCCGGCCCTCCGTAGCATTGATATCCGAAGCACGGAGGATTTGAGCCTCTTGCGTCAAATACGGAATGCGTTCACTAATGGAGAATACATGTTTTCCATGTGCCTGGATCAAGACGGAAGCTGGCTGGTGATCGATTCATGCAGGAAACCGGGTGAGTTGGATGAAGAAGAGGGGCTGGCCTGGATTCATTTGCAGACGGGAGAGGCCCATGCCCGGACATGGCCGGAGATGGATTATGTAGATCCCGAAGAATTGGGTTATGGACATATCTGCCAAATGGCGCTCTCACCCGACCAAAAGCGGTTGGCGGTGAATGAATGGAAAGAAGGCAGTGCGGTGATTCACATTTTTCCGAGCCTGCTTAAGGGACATCAGCGCACCGGATCATTGGAAGAAAGGCAATTGAGCCAGTTTGCATGGGTTGATATTAATTCCAATGTATCTGACCTTTGTTTCCATCCCGATTCCACCTGCTTGGTCTGTTTTAAGACGACAAGCATGGATGGATGGAAATATGATCATTGGCGTTATCCCTCTGTTGGTGCCGGTTGGGTGGGTGAGTTGATTACCATTTCCGCAACACGTCGGGAAGAGTTGTGGCGGGTGCCGATTGATTCCCGCTTGACCGGCTGGGAGCGGGGAATCCTGGAAGGGCATTATGCCCCTCATGGCTATGCGGGCAAAGTGTTGGCTGGAGAAACGGAAGTGGTCTGCACAACTCCAAACGGACAGCTTCTCTTCTTTGATATGAAAACGGGTGAATTTCAACGCAAATTGAAAGTGAACGGAAACCACATTTACGCCATCGGTTTGCACAAAGACGGCGACAAGATCCGGGTGGCGACGGATCGGGAGTTGCAGGTGATCGAGTGGAAGTAAATGGTTGTTCCATTAACGTTTCGTTTTAAAAAAATGACTGTCCTTATCGAGGGGATTGTTTCTTTTCTCCTTTTTATAACGGATAAACCCTTGTCTGTTTCAGTGGTATCGGTTGATAAGAGTAAGCATTGACTATCTGTTTACAGCATAAGGGGGAATAACCTCAGAATGAAAGCCAACGATTCAGAAAAACGCTTATCCTCCCCTTCCGGATTGGAACTTGGTGAATGGTGTGAACATACTCGCCTACGCAAAATGGTCCGCCTTCACCCTCTTAAGGATGAGCTGTTTGTCGCTGAGGAAAGCGGCAAGTTGGTACGCTGGCGTTACACGCCAACACTCACGTTTGTGGATGGATTGGAAACAGAAGATATCCAAGATTTGGTTTTTTCTCCAGACGGGAAGTGGATGGTGTTGTCGAATCGATCCATGAACAGGATTGACATCCGAAGCACGGAGGATTTGGGTCTCTTGAGTCAAATACAGAACGAGTTCACGAATGAATGCATGTTTAGTTTGTGTCTGGATCAAGAGGGAAATTGGCTGGTGATCGATTCATGCAAGAAACCGGGTGAATTGGACGAAGACGAGGGATTGGCTTGGATCCATTTGGAAACTGGAGAAGCATTTGCGCGAACATGGCAAGAAATGGATTATTTTGATCCCGAAGAATATGGTTATGGAATTGTCTACAAAATACAGCTTTCACCCGACCAAAAGCGGTTGGCGGTGAATGAATGGAAAGAAGGCAGCGCGGTGATTCATATCTTCCCAAGCCAGATCAAGGGACATCAGCGCACCGGATCATTGGAAGAAAGGCAATTGAGCCAGTTTGCATGGTATGATATCCACTCCTTTGTATCGGACTTTTGTTTCCATCCCGATTCCGCCCGCTTGGTTTGTTTTAGAACGACAAACTCATATACATTGAAATATGATCTTCGGCAATATGATTCTGGTTGGGTAGGAGATCTAGTTTCCATTTCCGCCACGGATCGGGAAGAATTATGGCGTGTCCCGATTGATTCCAGCTTAACCGGTTGGGAGCAGGGAGTTCCAGAGGGATTTTATGCTGATGAATATGCCGGCAAAGTGTTGGTGGGGGAAACGGAAGTGGTCTGCACCGCCCCGAACGGACAGCTTCTCTTCTTCGACATGAAAACGGGTGAATTTAAACGCAAATTGAAAGTGAACGGAAACTACATTTACGCCATCGGTTGGCATCGGGACGGTGGCAAGATCCGGGTGGCCACGGATCGGGAACTGCAAGTGATCGAGTGGAAATGATTGTTCTTCCGTTAACGTTTTATTTTTGAAAAAGCAACGATTCCATTAAGGGATGGGTTGCTTTTTCTCCTATTTATAGCGGATAAGTCATAGGGGTGTTTTATTTATCATGAACCAAAAGACTGTGCATCTCGTCAGGAGGAAAGTTGAATGCATCAAAAACATGAAGCTTCCGAATGAAGCCATCGTTTCTGCCGCCCGATCGGGAGAGTTGGATCAGGTGCGCCGACTTATTGAAGCGGGCGCCAATGTCAACGCGGCGGATGAGCAAGGATACACCGCTTTGCATGTCGCAGTCAGCAAAGAAAGCTTGCCGATGGTGAGACTTTTGGTGGAAGCGGGCGCCGATGTCAATGCGGCGGACCACAAAGGAAATACACCTTTGCATCGGCTCTTCACATTTTGCCGTTCGATGGAAAGGATGAAAGAAATCTACCTGTATATGATCCAAAGTGGGGCCGATCCAACCAGAGTCAATCATGAAGGGCGTACGTTGTTGCATATGGCCATCAATATGGGACCTGTGGGATGGAAAAATGCCTTGGCGTTGTTGGAAGACAATCCGTTGTTGCGCCGAACGAGGGATCATCAAGGCCGTTTTCCGCAACACTGCACGCATTTCGAGGAAAAATTTAAATTATTTGTGGAATTGCTGGGCGAAGTTGAAAAGACCATCTCCGTTCCATCAGAGTTGAAGCTAGGTGAATGGTGTGAAACCCTTAACTATGTGCCGTTGATAGGCTATAAGGCCCGGCCGATGGTGAGACTCCATCCGGTTCGGGACGAACTGTTGGCGTCACCCCGGCATGGCCAAATCGGCAAATGGAGATATGCGCCCAAGATTTCCTTTGAGAAGGGAATGCAAACGCACCAATATCTCATCAAAGATTTGGCTGTTTTTCCACAAGGGGATGAAATGGTGATAACCGCCGAACACCTGTGGGGAGTGGAACGGAGGTCGGGCACCGATTTGTCTCCCATCGGATTGATCCAGAATGAATACACGATGGAACCGGAGTGGATGACGGCGTTATCCATCAGCCCGGATGGAAGGTGGCTGATGGTGGATGTGGAAGAGGGGATGGGCTGGATTGAACGGGAGACGGGCGAGTTTCGGAGAACGTCATGGGAAGAGTTGGGTTATCCAGAGCCGGAGTATGGATATGGCACCGCTGTGCAACTGATCCTTTCGCAAGATCAGAAACGATTGTCGTTAAACGAATCGAAGGGCGGAGACGCTAATTTGCACATCATGAACAGTTTGTTTGCGGAAGGAGAAGGGCCGTTGGTTTCCTACTATTCAAGAGGGGAATACGAGATCACTGATTTGTGCTTCTGCAACGAGTCGCGGCGCCTGTTTTATTTTCGCTCTTCCTCTTACCATGACGCCAAAGCGAGAAATGGCTGGGTGGGTGACTTGGTCGCGGTATCGGCAACCAAACGCCAAGAATACTGGAGTGTCCCGATTGACCGGCAACTCACGGAAAATGAGCGTGGCATTTCAGAAATGGCCTATGCGTTGGGTTACGCCGGCAAAGTGTTGGCGGGGGAAACGGAAGTGGTCTGCACCGCGCCAGGGGGCCAACTCCTTTTCTTCGACATGGAAACGGGCGCATTCAAGCGGAAAGTGAAGGTGAACGGGCAACACATTTTGGCAATCGGCCGACATCGGGACGGCGACAAGATCCGGGTGGCGACGGAGCGGGAGTTGCAAGTGATTGAGTGGAATTGATTGTTTTCCGTTAACGTATCGTTCTGAAAAAGTAACCATCCTTATCAGTGGTTTGTTGCTTTTTCTTCTTATAGTGGATAAGCTCTTGTCTGTAGTGGCATTGGTTAATAAGAGTAAGCATTGGCTACCTGCAAAGGGGGAATAGACTCAGGATGAAAAACAACGATACGGAAAAGCGCTTATCTTCCCCTTCGGGATTGGAACCTGGTGAATGGTGCGAAGATTATTTGATACCGAGGAGAGTCCGCCTTCACCCTCTTAAGGATGAGCTGTTCGTCGCCGAGGAAAGCGGCAAGTTGGTACGCTGGCGTTACACACCCGCACTCACGTTTGTGGATGGATTGGAGACGGCGGATATCGAAGATTTGGTCTTTTCTCCGGACGGACAGTGGTTTGCGGTGTCGGCTCGCTCCCTTCGCAGTATCGACATCCGAAACGCGGAGGATTTGAGCCGCTTGAGACAAATGCAGAATGCACTCACCAATGGAGAATACATGTTTTCCATGTGCCTGGATCAAGACGGAAGTTGGCTGGTGATCGATTCATGCAGGAAACCGGGTGAGTTGGATGAAGAAGAGGGGTTGGCCTGGATTCATTTGCAGATGGGAGAGGCCCATGCCCGGACATGGTCGTAAATGGATTATTTCGACCCGGAAGGATTGGGTTATGGAATCGTTTACAACGTTCAACTATCACCCGACCAAAAACGGTTGGCAGTGAATGAATGGAAAGAAGGCAGCGCGGTGATTCATATTTTCCCAAGTCTGATTAAGGGCAATCAACGCACCGGATCATTGGAAGAAAAGCGATTGAGCCAGCGGGCGTGGTATGATATCAACGCTTATGTATCCGACTTGGGTTTCCATCCCGATTCCATTAAGACAACAGACCCCAATCTATGGAAGAGATATGATCATCGGGGATATGATGCAGGCTGGGTGGGGGATCTCGTGGCCATTTCCGCAACGCGGCGGGAAGAATTGTGGCGTGTTCCGATTGATTCCCGCTTGACCGATTGGGAACGGGGAATCCCGGAGGGACAGTATGTCAAGGGATACGCCGGGAAAGTGCTGGTGGGGGAACGGGAAGTGGTTTGCACCGCGCCGGGAGGACGGCTTCTCTTTTTCGACATGAAAACGGGTGAATTTAAACGCAAACTAAAACTGAACGGTACCTGCATTTATGCCATCGGTTGGCACAAAGACGGCGACAAGATCCGGGTGGCGACGGATCGGGAGTTGCAGGTGATCGAGTGGAAGTAAATGGTTGTTCCATTAACGTTTCGTTTTAAAAAAATGACTGTCCTTATCGAGGGGATTGTTTCTTTTCTCCTTTTTATAACGGATAAACCCTTGTCTGTTTCAGTAGTATCGGTTGATAAGAGTAAGCATTGACTATCTCTTTACAGCATAAGGGGGAATAACCTCAGGATGAAAGCCAACGATGCAGAAAAGCGCTTATCTTCACCTTCAGGATTGGAACTTGGTGAATGGTGTGAACATACTCGCCTACCCAGGATGGTCCGCCTCCATCCGATTAAAAATGAGCTGTTTGTCGCTGAGGAAAGCGGCAAGTTGGTACGCTGGCGTTATACGCCAACACTCACGTTTGTGGATGGGTTGGAAACAGAAGATATCCAAGATTTGGTTTTTTCTCCAGACGGGAAGTGGATGGTGTTGTCGAATCGATCCATGAACAGGATTGACATCCGAAGCACGGAGGATTTGGGTCTCTTGAGTCAAATACAGAACGAGTTCACGAATGAATGCATGTTTAGTTTGTGTCTGGATCAAGAGGGAAATTGGCTGGTGATCGATTCATGCAAGAAACCAGGTGAATTGGACGAAGACGAGGGGTTGGCTTGGATCCATTTGGAAACGGGAGAAGCATTTGCGCGAACATGGCAGGAAATGGATTATTTCGATCCGGAAGGATTGGGTTATGGCATCGTTTACAACGTTCAACTTTCACCCGACCAAAAACGGTTGGCAGTGAATGAATGGAAAGAAGGTAGCGCGGTGATTCACATCTTTCCAAGCTTGCTCAAGGGCAATCAACGCACCGGATCATTGGAAGAAAGGAAATTGAGCCAGTTTGCTTGGTATGATATCAACGCTTATGTATCCGACTTGGGTTTCCACCCCGATTCCACCCGCCTGGTCTGTTTTAAGACAACAGACACCAATCTATGGAAGAGATATGATCATCGGGGATATGATGCAGGTTGGGTGGGGGATCTGGTGGCCATTTCCGCAACGCGGCGGGAAGAAATGTGGCGGGTTCCGATAGATGCCCGCTTGACCGATTGGGAACGGGGAATCCCGGAGGGACAGTATGCCAAGGGATACGCCGGCAAAGTGTTGGTGGGGAAACGGGAAGTGGTCTGTACGGCACCAGGGGGACAGCTCCTTTTCTTCGACATGAAAACGGGTGAATTTAAACGCAAATTGAAAGTGAACGGAAACTACATTTACGCCATCGGTTGGCACCGGGACGGCGACAAGATCCGGGTGGCGACGGATCGGGAGTTGCAGGTGATCGAGTGGAAGTAATGTTCGATTCGACGCAAGGTTGTGATACCGTTTCATAGATTTATTATAATGTATTGCGTGGCAGTTTGTTTCAATGTATCTGCCTGCATATTTCTTTTCATCAACCAAACGCAATGATCGAATGTGGGAATTTCCGCTAACTGAACATCAAAAAACCCCGGGATGGACCCAGGGCAAATGAGTGGAGACAAAGGGATTAATCCTCATATTCCTCTTGATCGTAGTAGGGCCAGTCTTCATTTTCCACAAAGATATCGCCCGTTACGATGTCGATGCGAAGGTCCCACGCATATGGGACGCGCAGCCGTTGATGGACGCGACCCCAGAATTCCATCGTTTTCAGCTCATGTTCTTTGAAGAGGGCCAAGCACTCTTGGATGGCATCGCGATCCAGTTGCAGCTGGGTGTCCGTTAAGCGAAGGATGGCCACGTGTTCGGCGTGCAGTTCGCGGAATTGGTTCACCTCATCCACTGTGGCTTTGGCGATGACGGTTCCATCTCTCGGTTGGCCGTCATAAATGTTTTTTCCGACGATCATATTGGGTTTCTCCTTTTGTGTTTCATTGATAACATTATTTTATAGAATGTCCGGGTTGAAGCATAGCCTTTTGCGTGTCTGGCCTAAAGCATCTGAATTCCCAGTAAGGTGGGCGTTGTGGGATGGGCCATGTTTCATCCCCTTCGTTGATGGATACAAGAGGGACAGGCATGTGCATGTCAATATGCCATGTCGTTTCCCGGCATTCCTTTTTCCTTGTCCAATAAGATCATGATGATACGATCAAGTGGGATGGCGGAAGGACTTCTGGAATAAAGCGGTTGATGCCACAAGTTTGTTTATACATAAATAGAAGAGGAGATTCATAGACACCCATGACAGAGTTGCTCCATGAATTACAACAGGTTGAAGCGGAATTGATGGCTGGGGTTTTCGATGATCGGGAGAGGGGATGGATCACAGAGCTGCGCCCGAAGTGTTATGAATGGGTAGATCATGCGAATCCGGATGTGCAACGAACGGCGGCGTCGATTCTGTATTGGTTGGGAATCGATGCGGAATATGGGAGTCACTTGCTGGAAACGCGGCAGAAAGTGTTTCAGCTTCTGCATGCGCATCCCCTGTTTCAGAGTTCGGTTGCGGACACGCTGTTACAGGGATGGGATGAGCTCGACTGGGCCCGCATGAACCACGCCTATGGGAAGGCGGTGGATGTCCCGATTCATTTGAAAGCGATGTGTTCCGGGGATGTGCGGCTGCGCAAGCGGGGCTTGGCCGGGATCATCAATAATGTGTATCACCAGGGGGGATACTGTCAAGCCGTTCCCTATACGATTCGCTTCCTCGTTCGTTTGCTGGCAAGGGAGTATCCTTACGCTGACATGCAACAGGAAATCATAGACGTGCTGCTGTCTTGTTTTGCGGATGATGAGATCCTTGTTTACGGGCAGACGCGTCAAGCGTTGCGGGAAGGGATGGTCCTGTACCTCCCCTATCTGGAGCATGAGGAGCTTGAAGTTCAGGATCAAGTGATCGAATTGCTTGGAAAAGTGGGGGAAGGCCATCCGCTCGCCCAGCGGGTATTGATGGACAAAATTGAACGGGCGCCATGGGGATATCAGCGATCCCTCGCGCTTTACGCTTTTGGGTACTTGCGGGAATGGTCACCGGAACATGCGCAACGGGTGGTTGACTGGATGAGGACGCATCCATCCCGTGAATGGCGAAGGGATGCGGCGGTGGCGCTAATTTTTTTTCATAAGGGGAAAGGTCCGGTCGAGGCTTGGGAGAACATTCTGGATTATTTTCTCCATCATCAACCAGAGGAATCGCAAGCATATCAAACCTTCATGAAATGGTGGACGGAATACCTTTACGAGGATCTTCCCACCGACCCGGAAGGAATCATTTACAAGATCGCCAGTTTGTAGCCGTGGAATGCAGAAGAAAAAGCTGTTTACCCCTTTGTCGGGCTAAACAGCTTTTGCGTTTACTGGACGTATTGCTCCAATTGGTTGGCCACACTCGCCGAGATGGAGCCTTCATCCCCAAGTATGTAGATGACTTGGATTTTACTCCGGTTCGCATCCAAATACGACTGGAGGCTTGTGGTCAAGCTGGTCGTTGGGGTGAGGAACAATGGCGATAACACTGGTGCCGAGAAAGCGGCGAGCGGGCCGCCGGACAGGGCGTCAGGGTAATCGGTTCCTTTGGCGAAGACCAAGTGGCCTAAGTCCATGCCGTACAATTTGGCCAGGTTCAAGTTCACTTGATAACGGTCAGCGCCCACTACTCGCTTCACAGTGCCGCCGAGGGCCGTTAAGCGATCGGCAACGGCTTTGGAGACACTGCCTTCGTCACCCACAATCACGAAGTTTCTCACTTTTGTGTGGTTTTTGATGAACGTTTCGATTTCGACCGGCACTTTGCTGTCGGTCACAAGCAAAGTGGGTACCAATGCGTCACTCGCCAGGCTGGAAGAGGATAAGGCATCCGGGAAGATCAGCCCGTTGGCGATGATCGCCGTATCACTCGTGGCCGCACCCAGTTCAGCCGTCAGGTGATTCGCCGCATTGGCCGCGACAGCAAAGCGGTTGGCGCCGCTCATGCGTTTGATATTGGTGACACCCAACCCTTTTAATTGCGTTTCCACACTGGTACCGATGGTATCCGTTCCACCCATGATCACGGCGGTGGTTGGTTGGCGCCGTTTGATTTCCTCTACGATCGGCGCTGGCAGTGCGGATTGCGAGGACAAGAGAATCGGTCCTTGATACAAACCGGCCAGGGAACCGCCGGACAAGGCATCGGCAAATTTGCCCGCGCCCCCGCTGGCGATGATCACCGTATCGGATAGTGGCATTTCTTTCGCCACGTTGGCGGAAACGTCAAACCGATCATGGCCGCCAAGGCGTTTGATCGTTGGCACAACCAAGTCCAAGGTGTAGTATGTGGCGTTGCCGGAAGCCGCAACCGCGGACAGATCCACATAGTTGTTGCCCGGGTGGAGTGGCAGGGTGAAGTTGAAATCCCCGGTAAAGCTCTTATAAAAGTCGTCGTTGCTGAAAATTTCCGCTTGCGCGTTGGTGTTCCCGCTAAATATGATGCTGCTTGTATTTTGTGGCAAGCGGCTGACAGGGAAGGACGGGCTGGTAAAGGCGATCGTTGGCAAGGTGGTATCGGGTTGGCTTGCAAACGTTACGCCGCTGATCACATAGTCGTAACTGAGGGCGGAAGCGCTGTCCGCCATGACGACAAAAGAGTATTCTCCAGCCGGCAGGGTATCCCCGCTTTGATAGAGTTGGATGGAACCGGATGAATCGACGCCAGCCAACATGTAATCAATTTTCGCATGGGTGTGATTGGCTGTGATACGCACAGTGCCTGGGCTAGACACACGGAACACATACTCGTCTTGCTTTGTGTTGCTGGCTGTTCCCTTGTAGTTCACAGGGGTGGTCACGGTTTGGGCGGTGATGCCGCGCGTGCTTAACTTGGGTTCGGATTGCCATTTGGAGTGCTCTTTCACCCCCATGATGCGATGCAGGGTTTTCAATTTGTCCGCTTCAGACAGTTGCGTTTGGGTCGTGCCCACTGTTGCTGTCGCATGGGCTGTGGCGGGCAGGACGGACAACTGCAATGCCGCCACCACGGAGAGCGAAATCGTGAACAGTTTGTGCAAATAGAACACCTCCACTTATAAGAATCTCAATTAAGTGATATTATTTTACTATAAAAGTTAATTAATAGATTAGTATGAAAAGGTCGGTTATTTGATGGTTTTGTGAAGAAAAGGCAAAGAGGTGTTGAAATGAAGCGTTTGTTTTCGATTGCGCTGATTATGGCGGTGTTATTGCTTGTCCCCTCACACACCCAGTTGTCCGCCGCGACCACGGTAGTGGATCCATCGAGCAATGTGGCCGTATACATCGTGCCCCATGCCGATGATGAGGTGTTGAGCTTCGGGGTGCCGATCCTCAATGATATCCGCGCGGGCAAAAAGGTCTATCTCGTTTTAATCTCTCCCGGTGAAGACTCCATTGCGCGCGAAGTGGTGAATGGAGTGGCCGACAATGAGACGATCAGTCCAAACTATCCGCCAGGGAAGGCTGTCTACTGCAAATGGCATAAGGTCTACCATAAGCCGGAGGCGGAAGGATATCTGCATGGACATCTGACTAAAGCCGAATTCGGTCAAGCGCGCATACAAGAATTCTTTAAGGCCGGAGCGGAATTGGGCATTCCGCGTACCCAACTGAAAACCAGCATTGTCCCTAACGGATCATTTACATATGATTCAGTGAAATCGGTTGTGGCGATGTATGACCGTCTCTTCCCTAACGCTCAGTTCAAATCGTTCTCTTCGACGGATGAGCATATTGAACATGCCTTGCTTGGAAAGATTTTGAATGATTTTTACAAGCAAGGGAGACTGAGCCGCAAGCCCATGCACTATGTTTCCATTCAAACCGACCGCTTTGGAACGGGAACGGCGACGGATAAAGAAGTGCCGGGATACAAGCTGTACTTAACGGACAGCACCAACAAAACGAAGCTGACCAACGCCGTCAACCGTGTGTATAAAGCATGGAACCCCAAAGCCGGCGCGTATGGACTGGGTCAACATAGTGTACCCGCTCAATTTGACAGCTTGTTGGCGAATCCATACACCAAAGTGTCCAATTATTGAGGAAAAGCGAACTCATCGTGGCATGAGTTCGCTTTTTTCTTGACTGGTCAGTTTTCCTCCTACTCACCAGTTTTTTTTCTATATAAAATGTAGAAGAGCAATGATCTATCAATTTAGTCGGGTGAGAAAACATGAGCGATTATCACTTTAAAGTCAATTTAAAAGGCATGATTGATCTCCTGTCCAATCATTTGTACAGCACACCGCATGTGTTTATCCGTGAATTGTTGCAAAATGCGGTGGATGCGATCACGGCACGCAAACAGTGTGAGCCAACCCATGATGGAAAAGTGGGCTTGGAAGTCTTTGCGGCGGAAGGGTCGTCGCCCACCTTGTATTTGGAGGACAATGGTATCGGTTTGACGGAGGAAGAGGTCCATCAGTTTTTGGCGCAAATCGGGCAAACTTCAAAACGGTCAGAACAAGAGGCGGATTTTATCGGGCGGTTTGGGGTGGGGCTCCTGTCCTGTTTTATCGTGAGTGAAGAAATCGTGGTGATCACTCGTTCCATCAAGAGTGAAGAAACGATTGAGTGGCGGGGGCGGCCGGACGGCAGTTACCGGATTCGCAAGTTGGCGCAACCGATGTCACCGGGAACCCGCATTTACATCCAAAGCAAAGAGGGGTTTGAGCGGTATTTCGAACCGGAACAGGTGAAAGAATTTGCGCGGTATTACGGGGAATTTCTTCCCTATCCGATTTTCTTTTACGGCGAGAAGGCGATTCGGCTCAATGCCGACCAAGCTCCTTGGGACATGAATCCGATTGATGCGTTGGTCTATGGGAAAGAGAAGTGGAATGTGGACTTTATTGATGCGATTCCCCTTCACTCGCCATTGGGAGATGCGAAGGGAATCGCCTATATCTTGCCGCATTCGGTCAATATCAATGCCAAGCGGAAACATCGCGTTTACGTCAAGCAGATGTTGTTGTCGGAAAAAGTGGAGAAGATTTTGCCGGACTGGTCTTTCTTCGTGACATGTGTGCTCAATGTGAATCATTTAAAGCCAACAGTCTCCCGCGAAGAATTTTATGATGATGCGTTGTTGGAGTTGGTGAAAAAAGAACTTGGCGATGGGATCAAACGCTATCTCCGGCAATTGGCGAAGCGGAAATCTCCTTTGCTTGGGGAAATCATTCGTGTGCACTATTCTTCCTTAAAGCTGCTGGCGCTGGAAGATGATGAATTGTATGCGTTGTTTATCGATTGGCTGCCCTTTGAGACCTCATTGGGCACGCTGACGATGGGAGAGATTCGCCGCCGGTCGTCCGCGATTAGCTATACGCCGAGTGTGGATGAGTTCCGGCAGATCAGCAAGGTGGCCAAAGCGCAATCGCGTTGTGTGATCAATGGGGGCTATATGTACGACCTCGACTTGATTGAGAAATTGGGTCGCGTATTTCCGGGTACCCTCGTTGAACGGATCGATTCCGCTTCGTTCACTCAAGGGTTTGCCGACTTGTCCTTGGAAGAGCGTGAGTTGGCATATTCCTTTGTTCGCTTGGCCAATGCGGTCCTGCAACCGTTCGGTTGCACAGCGGAAATCAAAAAGTTTCATCCCCATGATTTGCCGGCCCTGTATACGACGAGTGAAGAAGGGTTGTTTTTGCGCATGGCCGAGCAAACCAAAGAAGAGGCCAATCCCCTCTTTGCTTCCATCATTGAGCAAGTGACGACGAATCGGGTAAGCCATGAGCCTGCCCAATTATGCTTTAACTTTGAAAATGCCATCATTCAAAAAGTGATCCGGGTGGAAGATGCGGAGCTTTGCCGGTTGATTGTGGAAACGCTGTATGTGCAGGCGCTGTTGATGGGGCATTACCCATTGAAGCCGCAAGAGATGATGTTATTGAATAGCGGACTGATCCGTTTTATTGAACGCGGCTTGGACGCATAAGGGGGAACAGGCAATGAAGGAACAGTTTGATGCCTTGATGGAACAGGCCGAAGCCCTGCCTTATGGTGAGGCCAAGATTGCTCTGTTGGAAGAGGCGGTGCGGTTGGCGGATACGTACCACCATACGGAGCGGGGCTTTTTCGCGCGCATGGAACTGACGGAGGCAACGGTGCATGTCGGCAGGGTGGATAAGGCATTCACGACATTCGGCTGGTGTTTGGCACAATACGATAAAGAACCTGAGGCTTATAACAGCCATGCCATCATGTGGCAGTATAAATGGATAGTGGACAAATTGGACAAGTTTCCGACGATCAGCCTAGCGCAAATCGAAGCGATGCTGGAAGACTTGAAGAGAAGGTATGCGGAACTCGGGTACACCGAGCGGTTTTACCATCAGACCAAATATGTCATGGCCAGCAGAAAGGGAGATTGGGAGGAAGCGGAACGGGAATATGAGCGCTGGATGAAGGTGCCCCGTGATTCGATTTCTGACTGTGTGGCATGTGAATTGGATTTACAACTGGAGTATTTGTTGGCGCGGAACCACTTTGCCGAAGCTTATGAACGGGTGCGCCCGATCTTGAATGGACAACTCAGTTGCCAGTCGGTTCCCCATACCACGTATGCGAACTTTTTGCTTCCGTTGTTGCATGAAGGGCGATTGGAGGAAGCGGCCCATTTTCATGAGCGCGGTTACCGCCTGATTCATGACCAGCCGGGGTATCTCTCTACGCAAGCGAAGCATCTCAAATACCTGACGGTGGTGGACCAAGCGCGGGCGATATCTTGTTTGGAGAAGACTTTGCCGGAAGCCTTGGCGACCCATGAACCCCATTCCCAGTTTGAATATTTGCTGGCCGCCGCCGTTTTTTTTGCATTCTTGGATGAGCAGGAGAAACAAGTGATCCACATACCGGAACATGTGACTGAAGCTTGGCTCAAAGAGCGGTTGGAGGCGTTGGCGCAGCAATTTGATGAGCGGAACGGAACGTCCCGTTACCGTGATCGCATCAGGGAAGAAATGCGGGAAGTGACGATGCTCACCGGGCGCGTGCGCGCATGGCGGATGGAACAAGCGGCCAAACGGGAAGAAAGCGACGCGGAGGCGCAAGCGGAGTGGGCTGAATTGTTGCGGGAGGTCGAAGCAGAAGATCCGGAAGCAATGTTTCAGCTTGCCTTGACTTTGCTGGAAGGGGAAGAGGAAGAAGAACGCGAAGGAATCAACTGGTTGCGCCGGGCGGCTGCGGCCGGACAGATGGACGCGCTCTTCGTATTGGCGGAGCAATTGCTTGAACGGCAAGCGGTTGATGAAGGGGCGGCGTTATTGAGACAAGCCGCGCAGGCGGGGCATCCCCATGCGATGAGCCAATTGGGGTATCGGTTGCTGTTTGGTTTGGGATTTCCCCGTCTGCCGGAAGAAGGGAGAAGTTGGTTGCGGCAGTCAGCCGAAGCGGGTGCGGTGGGCGGCATGTTCCAGTATGGCCTGTGTTTGTTGGATGGCCTTGGTGGTCCGCCGGAGCCGGAACAGAGTGAATCCTGGCTTCGCCGTGCCGCCGAAGCGGGCCATGCCGTCGCGATGCAAGTGTTGGGCACCCACTTATTGGAGGGGGGACTCTTTCCGCGGCGGTCGGAAGAAGGGGAACATTGGTTGCGGCGTGCGGCGGAGGAAGGGTACCCGCCTGCCATGCACCAGCTGGGCAGCCGATTGATCACAGGCGACGGGATCAACGCGCAGCCGCAAGAAGGGCAGTGGTGGTTGAAGCGAGCAACGGAAGCGGAGTTTGGGCCCGCCTTGCATGAGCTGGGCTTTCGGTTGCTTGAAGGGGATGGACTGGACAAGAACAGTCTGGAGGGAGAAGTGTTGTTGCGCCGGGCGGCCATGGTGGGAGAAGAAAGCGCCATGTTGGAGTTGGCCGGGCGTTTGTTGAACGGGGACGGTGTCGCGCTCAGATGGGGCGAAGGATTTGACTGGTTACGGAAAGCCGCCACGGCCGAACTGCCGGAGGCCATGTTTTTACTCGCATGTTATCTGCTTGATTATCCCGATTTGTCCGCGCATGAGGGAGAAGCGGTGGAATGGCTCGACAAAGCGGCCCGTGCGGGACACGAGAAAGCGCAAGAGCTGTTAAGTGAATGGGGGGAAGCATAAATCGCCGGCAGCAGTTGCCAACTCAAAAGGGTTGTCCAACCTTTGGCGCGCTATGAACCTTTGAGCTGCGGCTGGTGAGCAAACCCCTGCCGCAACCAGGGAGATACAAGTTCAAAGGGGAATACTTCGGCATTGGAATCGGCACTCACCATTCAGCCGAAGCGGAGTTGGAGTTAAGACGATAAGGGATGAGAACACCGCCGGATTTTTCGATCCGGGGGTGTTTTTATTGCTAAAATCAATTAAAATAGATTGAATAGTACATGGAATCAAAATGAATGGAGGCGGGGTTGTGGCGATTCGCAAAATCGAGCATGTCGGTGTCATGGTGAAGGACATGGACGCATCTCTGGCTTTTTATCAAGAAGTAGTGGGCATGAAACTGTTGGGCCGTGTGAAGCATAACGATGAGGCCTTGGAATTGGCCTTTCTCGGGTTCCCCGGGGCAGGCGAGACCCAATTGGAACTTATTCAAGGTTACAATGACCAATTGCCGGCGGAAGGCAAAGTGCATCACATCGCGTTTACCGTGGACGATATTGAAAAGGAATGGGATCGCCTCAAGCAGTTAAATGTGGCCTTCAATGATGAGGAGATTACGACGTTGTCCATCGGCCGCTATTTTTTTGTGTATGGTCCGGATGGGGAATGGATTGAATTTTTTGAGCCGAAGAAATAAGGAGAAGCAAAGACACCATGCTAGGATCATGGTGTCTTTTCAGGATAATGCCCAATCCTGGTGGAGGCCGATTTTCGAGAGCGGAGTGGCTGGAAGCATTTGCGAATTTATTTTTGAAGGTGTTGGTAAGCTAAATATTTTCTGGCGGACACCGGCCTAGTGGAATAGATAGCGAAGCCTAAAGAAACAAAGGTGATAAATGCGCCTACCCAGGGATTGAAAAAGACTGAAGATTGTTCGATTACCACTCCCCCTATAGCGGAGCCGGTTGCGATTCCAATGTGAGATGCAGACAAATTCAACCCGATCTGAATATCCGAAGTTTCCGGTGCGGCCTTGATTAGATAGTTCTGCTGAGCGGGATTGAGCGCCCAACTCAATAGACTCCAAACGGTTAGATTAATGATAAAGACTGGGAGGAAGTGAGTCGTGACTGGCAAAAGAATGAGAGCAGGGATAAAGTAACTGATGACCGTCAAGATCGTGTTTGATGTTCCCCACTTATCAGTGGCCCAGCCACCCATTCCTCCTCCCAATACAGCGGCAATGCCGAATACGAAGAAAAGAAAACTGAGTAAGCTATTACTAAGATTCATAACTTCTTGCGAATAATGAGTCAGATAAGCATAAAGGGTGAAGTGACCAGCCAAAAACAAAATGGTCACCAAATGGGTGCTGAGTAATTTCTTGTTTTTTAGCGTAGCAAGTTGCTGGCGTAAAGGTAGCGCTGGTTCTGGTGTCACCTTCGGCAATAAAAAGAAAACAACAATGATAGAAATGACAATGAATATGGAAAGGATAAGAAAGATATACCTCCAGCCGAAGGCTCGACCAACGACCATTCCAAGTGGTACCCCTAAAACAAGTGAACCGCTGATTCCTATGTAGATTAATCCGATCGCCCTGCCACGAAACGAAGGAGCAACCAGTTTAGTTGCTATGGTAATAGGCAATACCAATAGAAGTGAATTACTCAATGCTAATAAAACTCTAGAGAAAAGCAAAATAGAGTAATCGGGACTAAATGCGGCCATCAAATTTCCAATTAAAAATACAGACAATGAGTAGAGGTAAAGCCGTTTTCGTTCAAACTTCGCAGTAAGGTTTAATAGTATAGGACTTGCGAATGCTAAAATGGCCGAATAAATGGAGATAAGTTGGCCGGCTGTACTGATCGAAACCTGTAAGTCTTTCGCGACTAAATCGAGGATTCCACCAATAATCAATTCTACTGTTCCTACTACAAAGCTAACAGCTGCTAATACATAAACACTGATTTTCATTGTGATCTCCCCTCTGATCAAATAAAGAATGTCGAGTTAGCCGCCCTTTTTCTATGCGATTTAAATGATATCTTATAATTTTTAATGGAAAACTAAAAATACGTGACAAACAAACTAAATGTAAGTGACAGAATTGGATCAGATGAGATGATTCATGTGGGTGTTATTATGTAGGTACTCGACATACTATCATCCGTTCGATGTGTTTAGAGGGGGATACGGTGTCCAGATGGAACGCGTGGTAAGTTTATTGTTCAATCGTATTGGCTTGAAGAAGACAGGTCTGCGTGGTCTTTTTTCATTTTTCAGCATGTTTGCCCCATCTCTCTTGCAGGCTCCAACATACATGAAAAAATAAATTTAATTGGTGTAATTCAAACATCGACATTTCAAGCAAGGAGGACTTTCCATGTCTCAAACATCTTGGCTTCTGATCCTCATCGCACTCATCGCAGGCATTGCTTTGCCTGTCCAATTTTCAATTAACGCCCAATTGAGGTATACAATCGGTTCCCCGCTGGCCGCTTCGGCCATTTCTTTTTTGGTAGGAACGATTGCTTTGTCGTTTCTAACAGTTTTTTCGAACCAACCGATTCTCTTGAAAAACGCGTTGGCCGGTCCGGCATGGATATGGATCGGTGGCCTGCTCGGGGCTTTCTATGTGTTTGCCACTATCATTCTTATCCCACACCTCGGAGCAGGTACCACAGTCGCTTTGGTGTTGACAGGACAAGTGATCGCTTCCTTGATCATTGATCACTTTGGATTGCTTCATGTTCCCGTTCATACGATAGGTGTAGAACGGTTACTCGGCGCATTGCTTATTATCATAGGTGTGTTTTTGGTCCAGAAGTTTTAGTTAAACCAGCAACCTGTACCAGAAGGGCACAGGAGCACTCGAAAATCGACTCCGGGACCACGTTTTAGAAAACTCAAAAGACACCATGCTTGGATCATGGTGTCTTTTGTTCGCCGGTTTCGCTCTGCAAAACGGCCAAGTCCTGCACAAGCAATTCCCGTTCTTTGGGCAGCGTCCAAGTCCCTTTGAATCGGAACGTTTTTTTATCATAGACAGAGATGATTCCGCCAGCGTGATCGCTTTGGTCCAGGGGTGTTAACACATAGAGGTGTTCGCTGTCCGCATCCGCACGGAAAACGGGATGCTTCAATGTCGCCGTGGAGCGGGGTTGCCAAGTGTCGGCGTCGATGACGCTGAGCTTGGTTTGGTTCTGGTAGGTGAGATAAAAGGAGTCGCCTTGCGGAAGAATAAACTCCGGCCGCCCATAGGGGACGTCAATGTAGCGGATGCTCCAATCCTTAAGGGACACCACGGCGATCTGTCGGTGTGCGTCCACCGAAGTCAAGACGCAATGGCCATGGATGATCTCCATATCATTGGCCAAGTCGATTTGCAGGGGAAGCGTTTGGATGAGGGAAGCTCGGTTTCTGTCCAATACGTACAACACGGGCTTCTTTTGATGGATGATCGTGGCAAACACGTAAACATGATGTTCATCAAAGGTGGCCACACGCAGAAAACCGGGGAGTTTCACCCGATGAGTCTGGTTGGCCTGTTTCATTTCCAACGTACCTGCGTTGAGTTCGGTGTTGTAGGTGGCGATTCGAATGCCTTGGGCCTCTTTGACAAATAACGGATAGAGCAAACTTGCCTGTTTGCGCGATTGCCCTTTTCGGTCGAGGTAAATCAAGTGATTGCCGTATTGGACAGGGAGAATCAACTCTCCTCGGGGATTCTGTTCAAGATGGAAGATGCCCCCTTCTTGCAGCGGCACCGAGCGGTTGACCTCACCAAGACGATTGAGGAAAACAAGACGGCTGGCTGATTGCGCGGCGCTTGTATAGATGACCGCGAGTTTGCTCGGTTCCGTTGTGTTTGTTGGGGGAGCGGAAGCACATGAGCATAACCCCATGAGACAGAGAACTAGAAAGAGGGATATGAACCAACGCATGGTGTTCTCCTTTTCCTAAATGAGTGAAACAAACTCTGCAAAAACAACGGTTTAACCTTGGGAGTAAAACTCATATGTGAGCGGGCTCTCGATCAGGTCGACGGGCCAGACGGCCAATCCATCATTCAGATCGTAGCCGCGGTTGTAATAAGCGCGCCAAACGAGTTGGGAACAATAGAAACTGCTTGTGGTTGTGACATTGAAGAAGTTGTAATTGTAGGGTTTGCCGATTTGTTGGCGGTTGTATGAAGCCGCATAGCTGTAATCGGCGCCGGTCGCCCCTTGAACGCGCAAGCCTTTGACTTTGGTGTAGCGTGTCGACCAATCGTTGACCCAATGGCGCACCCCGTTTAGATCGCCCTTGTTGCCGAAAGATTCCACAGTGTAACCGGCCACATCCGACACTACCGCGGCGTGTCCACCCGCCCATGCGGAGGAACCGGAGCTGGTTCCATCCAGCGTGACCAAGATTTCCCCCGGCGCCCCAATTGCGCCAGTAACGGAAGCGTCGCTACGGGTTCCAGCTCCGTTGTCCCAGTTGGCAATCGCTTGTTTTGTTTTTTCTTTGGCTTGTTGAATGTCTTGCTGTTGGAGCGGGGTGTAGGAAATCGGGGGGGAAGCGGCGTGTCCGACAGGAGCGGCGCAGAACAGGACACCAAAGAGACAGAGGGCGCTTAACCAGGTTGCTTTTTTCATGGATGTTCACCTCTGAACAGGAGAATTAGGGTTCATCTTCATTATACGTTAAAATATAAGAAATATTTAATCTATTTGTAAATTTAAATTATTTAACTATTAAACGATATGTCTCGGCTGATATGGCGTGCGTTTTTATTTCTTTTCTGCTTTTTCTTATTTATGCATAGTATAATAATATGTGAGATGTTTCCATTACTCTGATAAGGGAATGAGTGAAATCGTGAACACAAAATGGCTGAGACAAATGGCGTTACCTTTTTTTGCGGCACTATTTGTGATATGTTTCACAAAAGATCTGGTAGAGCAATTATTGCTCTGGGCGATCGGTGTGACCGTTCCATTGACGTTGCGTCTGACTGAGACGCGTCGGCGGACAGGGGAGGTTTTTCGTGCATATCGGTGGGCTTGGCGTTGGTATCCCTGGTGCATGCTGATGGGAGCGGTTTCGTTTCTCTTTCCCAAGGGAAGTGTCGCAGGCTTCCTCTCCTTGCCATGGCTTTGCTTCACGATGCTTGTCGCCTTGTACGGATTTGCGCGGTTAACCGGGCGAAACAGATGGGCCTTGGAAGAGATTGCGATCGACAGTGGCTTATTGTACTTGGCCTTGGGTGGGGGATGGTTGACGGCGAGCCGATTTGGCGTGCCCGTCCTTCATTTTAGTGAAGAAATTATCGCGCTGACGGGGATTCATTTTCATTATTCCGCTTTTGTGGTGCCGATCTTTGTCGGCCTGTTGGGCAGATGGGTGGATTGGCGTTCCCGTTTTCCCCGTGGATACCGGTTGATGGCGGTGGGAGTGATCACAGGCCCCATGATCGTGGCGATGGGCATCACTTTTTCAACCGTGTTGGAGTTTGTGGCGGTTGTCTGGTTTGTCTTGGCTTTGCTGATATATACGGTACTCGTCCTTCCTGTGGCTTGGAAACAGGAGGCGCGGTGGGAAATTCGCACCTTGTTCCTGCTTTCCTCCCTGACGATTTGGGGCACGATGGCGTTATCTGTTCTCTATAGCTTGGGCCGGATGATTCATGTTTCCTTCCTTACGATTGACGAAATGGTTCTCTTCCATGGGGTCGGAAATGCGTTTGGATTTGTGACGGCAGGCGCATGGGCATGGTTGAACATCCTTCCTCCGGCTCGTGTGTCCCCCTATGGCATTCCGCATAGCCGACTGACAGGGAGATGGCGGATTGGAGCCGACATGTTGACGCGATCGGGTTGGAGCGATGAGACTCGTCGGGTAACCGGGCTCGTTGATGATTTTTCCGCTTTTGCGCGGCCTGATTTCCGGCCTGAAGCGGTCCATCCGGCGATTCGGTCTTTTTATGAAGATACTCTCGCTTACCGGTTGGAGGCGGAGGTGGAGTGGCAAAAGGGATTTCGGCGTTTTTCCTTTTGGTATGCCCGGTTGACGAAGCGGATTGAACAATGCAATCTTCCCAGGCACGGTGAGGCGGTTACCGAAATGAAAAGCCAACTGGTTGCCGTCAAAGAGTCATGTGATGGGAGAAGGGGGGGCCGTGCCTGGGTGCGTACCCATGCCGACACAGGCCAAGCCGTGTTCGTAGCGGCTTATGCCACCCATACCTTCGCGGGAGAAACGTATATGAATATCGGGCTGCCTTGTCCTTGGGGCAATTTGACTGGCGTGCTCAGGATGGAACATGGCGACAGTCCAGCGGGAAAAGGAGATGGGTTGGTCTTGACGAGTCTCCAGGGAAAGGAATCCGGCGATCAGGGGATCTACTATTATTCTCGACTCGGCCTCTTCTCCTTGCCCCTTCATGAGCGCTTTCACGTTTGGGCTGATGAAGCCGGGAGGTTGCATGCGGTACATGACATGTGGATATGGAAATGGAAGTTTCTCCATATCCGTTACCGGTTGAGTCGCATGGAGGAAGCGGAAATTTCGCTAGCGGAGTAAAAAAAATAGACAAAGCGTCAAGATGGGCGCTTTGTCTTATTTATGTTAGAGATGGGGGTAGTTTCACTTCACTGACTTCCGGTTGGGACAACATGAGTGAATTGGCGAAATCATCTGTCAACAAAATGTGGCGTTTTCCTTGCTTTTCAACATAATCAATCTTGCGCTCGCGCCTCAATTGGCTTAAGCGGGTATTGTGGCGCGAGTGGATCGGATGGCGGCAGCTAGCTCTTCATGTGTGATGGGAAAGGGAAGGGCAAGCTGATGCTTGGATGCCTTGGACTGGAAATTCCTTGACAGATAGACGAGAAAGTGGACGAGCCGATCTTCCACATATTTATAGTGCTTGATCATTTGCAACGCCTGAACGCGGGTCCAATCCTTCCGCAACTTCACCATGACAGGAACAGCGATCGGAGAGTGGAGAATTTCTTGACAATCGCAGATCGCGACCTGGACGGGGTTGTGGGGGCGAAACTCACAGATCCGATCTGGGATATTGGGCAGCTCCACGATCTCTCCTTTCTGCAAGATGTCCAACAAGACATGATTGCCATCCTCTCTGATTTCCCACAAGGTGCCGTGCCCTCTTTGGATCAGGTATACCTTGTCAGATTCCACATAGATGGGCTGATTCTACAACTCGTGCTGGGGGCATTGACTCATGTAATGTAGTACGGTTTTCTCCACGCCTATGCCTCCGCAAAATAAAAAGCTGAGAGGAGATTGCATTTTTATTATAAAAAGGGGTCAAAGTTTACTGCAATGAGTTAAATAACGCGTTATTCTTCAGATATTTTATCGAATTTAACGCAGGTGATTTGACGCAAAATCAGGAGAAAAGGATCCAAAAGCGGTTCAAGTGAGGGATCAAAGGCCCGGAAGGTTAAATGGAGTAGTTAAAAATCGAGAAAAACAGAGGATGAACTTCAGTCATTTAACTATTTTGGTTAACTGGATTTTCTGTGGTGAAACTGTTTTAATTTTTATATGAAATGAAATGTTTCACGATGTGCGTGCCCTTTCGACATGCCACAGTGTGGTCATGGGGTCTCACACAACCGATAAAGTAGTTGACAAGGAGGGATTTCAATGAAACAGTGGCAGTGGTTAGCGGTTCGTTGGAAAGAGAAGACCGGCACAGAAGATGCCAAGAAACCACAAGACCCCCCCGATGTGGTGACCGAAGGGGATCAGCCACCTCCCGGCGGCATGCCAGTTGAAGATTGATCCGGGATAGCGGCAAATGGACAGGATGGAAGCTGACCCGTGGGCAGGATCAGCTTTCTCTGTCTGCTAACGTAGTTGGGGCATGCAAATTTCCTTCAAATTTGAGAGCCATGTCATAATAATCCGCAGCTTTTTTATAGGCATTTTTCTCGTAATAATGTCGGCCCAAATCATGGGCCATTTTTTTTGCCAGGTTCAGTTGGTTCCGTTCAACGGCCAATTCAATCAGTTTCTGCGTTTCTTTTTCGTATAATTGGTCCTTGAAATGAGATTTATATAACATCGCTTTAAACATGCAAAACTCAATATAGTGGTACCATTGTTGATGGGTTTCCGCGATGCGCAAGCCTTCCTTTAGGTATTGGTCCACTTTGGCCAAGTCTTTTCGCTCCATATAGATCAGCACCAATTCGCGGTACGTGTGCACCTTGGGTTGATCGGCCCCGATCTTGTTCCGCAGGTGAAGGCATGTCTCATAATGCTGTATGGCCGTTTCTATTTCTCCCTTCAATTGATAAGCGCGGCCGTAATTGTATTCGATCATGCCAAGAAAATTGACGTTTTCGGTCCTCAATACGATCTCCAACGCCTGATCCAAACACTTGATCGCCTGATTGTATTTGTGGTTTAAATTGTATTGCGTCGCTTGGGTGATGAGCACTTTGGCCAGGTCAACCTCATTGCCCAACTTTTTATGTAATTCATAGCATTTTTGCGAATAGTGCAGGCAAATCGTCTTGTCTTGGGATAAATGTTGTTTGACGAGGCTCAGATTGTAATTGAGAATGGCCAAGTCCTTGTCACCCACCCAACGGGATAGGCGTTCGGCCCGTTCGTAGTAATCCGTTGCTTTGATGTAATCTTGTGTGGCGAAAAAAATATTGCCGCAGTTGAGATAGTAGTAAAAAAATTCGACGGCCAGATCGGGTGGAGCTTCATCGGGAATCGATTGCTGCGATAACTGGAAAATGTGCTGCGCCTCTTTGATTTTGTTGTCGGCCAGATAATGCCGGATCAAAATCGTGTATATGTTGATCAAAGTGTCCAAAAGATGAGATTCAAACAGGGCAAGCTTCAGTAGATATTCATCTGTTTCATTAAGGATGCGGGTCTTTTTGTATTGGTTGATGATGTTGGTGATCCGTTGTTTCTTTTTGTTGGACTGATCATCGCTTATGTCCTCGGGAGCAATACCGAGCTTCTGGCATACAGCGCGGATAAATTGGGCGGATGGCTTGGATTTGCCATTTTCAACCCGGCTGAGATAAGCGATGGAACAGATGCCTTCGACCAATTCACTCTGCTTCATATTCTTCATCATACGAATTTGTCGTATTTTTTCTCCGATATGCATGGCCACCTCAAGTCCTACTCTATTGTTTTTTTCTTTATTCTCAATATACCAAAACATTGTAGCAATTGAAATTTATTTGTGTAAAGGATGGTTTTCCCCTTCTATAGTAAGATGGTAAGAGAATCAAACGATGGGAGAATGGGAAATGAAAAAATCGATCATCTTGGGGTGTGCGCTTCCCACCACCATTTTCGTCGGTCGTGATGGGGAGATTGAGAAAAATCGTGCAGGGGGTGCGACCGGTGGAAATGGAGGTGGCGCTTCGGAAGATCGCCCAAAAATGAGGGGCAACCCAAGTGATAGTGTCGGTTTTTTTGTCTTGATTTATATGATAAAAAGCGATATTTAAACAAATTATTGCTTAATTTAAACAAGTTCTATGTTATAGGCAGGTGGAATGATAGTATAATAGATGTCCGCAGAATGATTAGAATGTGATAACTGCCTCACCAAAATGAAATAGGAAAGGGCTTGATAACATGTTTGGCAAAGTGGCATCTGATGTGCTGGGCTTAAGTGATGTCGGGATTGTCATCAAACCGGAAGATTATAACAAAGTCGACACCGATGATTATGTGATGCATGAGGATAATGAGCGCATTTATTTCCTCATCAAATCGAAGGCGGATGAATATTGCTTTACCAACAAGGCGCTGATCCATCTGGACGGAACCAGCGCGGCGAGCAAAAAACGCACACTTCGCCGCTATGATTATTGCAACTACAGAATCTCCAATGTGACCCTGGAGACAGCCGGCATGATGGATATCGACGTGGAAATCAAATTCATGCTGGGTAAAAACATGGAGTACTCGATCGACGTACATAAAAAGCATATGGAAGAGTTGAAAGACCTCTACAAAGCGTTGATTCGCATCGGCATCGTACAAAGCGACAGTGAAGCGCTGTTGGGCTTTGCCAGACAGAGCTTGGAAATGGCCTCAACCACCTTGAGCCAAATCAGAAGCACGGAAGGCGTACTGAGCCAACAGTTTAAGGAATTGAACCAAATCGCTTTTGATTGGCTTGCGAGCACGAGAAATCGCTATCTCGTGACGGATTACGGTTTCGTGTTTGATCGTTACATCAACAGCTAATCGCGGCTTTTGCCCCCCGCCCTGTGTGCCCGTGAAATGGATCACAGGGCTTTTTGCTTTCATATAATAATTGAAATGGAACGTGAGATACGAGAAAATAAGTGTAAATCTTCCTAATCCAAATGGCATTCCAAATCAGCTGGACTGTGAAGGGAGCGGACGATGGTGGATGACCCGAGAAGTCGGATATGGGGAGTGGGACTTTTAACCCTGGCTTTTATCTTCGCTCTGCTATTGGAGCAATCGTTTCTGGTGCATATATTGGGCGTCGGATTGGCGATGGTGATCTGGACGAAACTTACGACATTGTTCCCGCGTAAACTATCTGACTTTTCACTCACGCAAAAAGTCCTTTACGTTTTCTTGATGCTGTCTGTGTTTGGTTTGACGATGGCACTGGTGACGAACAGGGGATGAAAAAGCCAGCTCTTCTCCAACGGGGGAGAGTTGGCTTTTTGTTTGACATGGGCTTATTCAATCCTGTTCCGCATCCACCCAGGCTTGTGACCATTTTTCAATCTCCCTGATGATTGGTTCCAGCGCAAGTCCTTTGTCGGTTAAGGAGTATTCTATGCGAACTGGGGTTTCCGGGTATACTGCTCGTTTAACAATTCCCTCATGTTCCAAGTCTTTCAGTCTCTCGGATAGAAGCCTTCCGCTGATGGGAATGTTGGATTCTATTCCACAAAACCGCTGAGGGCCTGAAAGAAGCTGATAAATAATCAACCCTGTCCAACGTTTGCTGATGATGTTCATTGCCTTTTCCATTCTTGGGCATAAAGAAGATGACTTCATGTTAAATCACCTCACTATATGATGATTATAGCATAAGGTTACTTAACATTATTAAATAATAATTGATTGGTTAGTTTATTTATGTGGACAAATGATATATGATAAGTGGATTGTCACAAAAATCGCGAGGGACTTAACTGAATTTTCAACGGGGAAAATGAAGGGTATCGGTTTGCATAAGAGCGTTTATGAGAGGGTGTGTCTGATAAATTTGTCGGCGGTTTCAAAACCGTTTTCCCATTCGCTTGCTCATTGGGGAATGGTTTTTCCGCCTTCTCCCAATGGTCAACCCGATTTGCCAAACACGCCCTAGTCAGGTGTTTGTTCTACTTTAAGAATGGTGAACTTTTTAATGGATTAATCCATAAGGACTGAGCGACAAGATATATTTCATAATATGATGAAAAATCAGATATTTTAAACGAGAGAAAAATATTTGACACAAAAGAGATGATAGGATAAATTATAGAGGAAGCGGAAATTATATATAAAATCCAAATATAATATAACATAAAAACGGATGAAAGTCAATAGTTAATTTATCGGCAAATTCGATTCCGGGAGAAGGAGGTTAACGGCGAAAAATGAACGTCATTCCTGAGGCGAAAAGCGTTGCGCTGATAAGGGAGGAAGGGAAGCTACCATGTTTTTATCCCGCATATTCAACTCTATAAACAGTTCGATTCAGGAAAAAGTTGTGAGCGAATTACTTGAATTGAATCAAAAGACGAAAGAATACGGCTTGATCTTAACTCCCGATCAAGTACAAAACATGATGGCCGTCAGAAATAAAGTGCTGCATGATTATGGACGGGTGGAACTGGGCATTGAGGTGACGAAAGAATTAATTGAGGTTTTTTGCGCTTCTCCTTATATCAATGACGCAAATTATGCATCCACGCTAAATGAGTTGCACGAGATCTTTTATTATTTAAGAAACGAAACGGAAGATAAGATCGGCGATTTTAAGCTGATTCATATCATGAAGGATTACTTTGACAATGATTGCGCGGGTTCTTTGGAACTTTTAAAAAGCAAACTTGAAGAGTTTGCCGAGAATTTCAGAAGAGAAGCACTGCTCAGTGAGTCGTTGTTCGAAGGGGATGATTAGTATTGGAATCTGAGAACTTAAAAGATGTTTCGGCATTGGTCGCACGGAGCAAGATAAGAAAGGCGAATCTGAAGCGTAACCAATATACCATATCCCTCTTGAATGAAGGACTGCGCGCGGGAATGCTGAGCAGCCAAGAAGTTTACAACATACAACATGGATTGATTCTTGTCCTGCAGGACTTGATCAGACGGTATACCCAGGGGGAAAGTTCCTCTGTCACCTCTGAAACTGCGGAGAGCATCATGGCTTCCATCTTGTATGCCGTAGACGCTTATACCCTCAGCTTTGAGCAACCGGATATAGCCGTTATTGATTTAAAAACCGCTGATATTAGAAAAGTATATGAAAAAGGGGTTGATCTGGTCAGTCAGTGCTTCGAAGAAACGAAACTGCTCTACAAAGAAATCAAAAGAAACAAATTGGATGTTCCAGTGGATGCCTACAACATGACCATTGAGGAATCATTGCCTGTGTTCATGAAAAAATACGGCATCATTTTTGATGCCCATAACACCATGGCCAGCATTGATTATCCTTTGGCGATTGATGACATGCGTCTGCAGGGTGTTTTTTATATCAGGCAATATTTAGAGCGTCTAAAAATGGAGACGCGATTTTGTCATTTTTTTAACGGACAGGACCTACTGGATCTTTTGGCCGACTTTGGAAAGGCCTGCAGGTTTGACTACCGAATCGAATTATTTAACATATTTGAGTTGATGTTAAACAATTCGGTTTTTTCGATTTTATCAGGGAGGGATGCAAATCAGGTCAAGATTTCAGCCTATCAATATAACCAGTTAAATCGGTTGTTCACTCATTTCAATGCGTCTCAGATCAGTTCCTCTATTCATGAAGCAATGGATCGATTGCAGCACGATTTAAAAACAGATCCTCAACTCACAGACTACATGAATCAATGCAGAGACAATCTTATACAGAGAGTTGTCAACGCCGCCAATCATAACAGTCTGGAAACCGTCATCATCACGGAAAAAGAAGAGAAGCCAAAATCCATTGTGCTGTTATTAAGCGAGGCAGACAGGATGAGTGATGTCCGCTTGCGATTATTAGTTGAAGAAATCATGCAATGTGAAAAAAAAGAAGACAAAGTTCAACTCATCAGATCCAATTTTTTTTCACTGCATGATTATTTAGACTTGCTGGATTCCAATTGTTTGTTCGAAGACGAGTACGAAGCGCTCTTTGAGACATTTGGCGATATGGAACTGGCTATCTTCGCGAAAATCGTGTTTTATGAGGAGTTGCGGAGTGATTTCCTGGATTTTGAAACGATCGTTTTAAGCGGGAAAGAGGCCGAGACCGAATGGAGAATGCATTATATTGAATTTATGCAAAGCTTAAGCAAAGACAGGATCGGATCCATTGAAAACTTTATTTATGATATCGACTATGAGGAAATCAATTTTTATTGAAATTGAGTTCTATAAATTCAGCACATTCACCTAGCCAGGTGAATGTTTTTATAAGAAAACAGCTCACTTTTATCTTTTTCAAGAAAAATACTTATTTGTCACGGGAATTGATTTGACTGGTCAGTTCATGATTTAATAAGTGACAACACGGGATGAATCTCCTAATTCATGGAGTGGAAGGGGGAATTTTCTCGTGTCTTTTTGGGTGTTTTCCCTTACACTATATACTTCAAGGGAGTTTATCCTTGTTATCGCAGGAGGATGAAGTGATGAAACGTTGGGGACTTATCGGGTTATTATCTGTTCTCATTCTCGTGGTTGTCGTGACGGGTTGCAGTACCCTGGCGGGTGCGAAGAGTGATGTCACTCTGCGCATGGGAATCGTGCCAAAAGGGAACCCTGAAGAAATGCGAGAGCGTTATGAAAAGCTGATCGCCCATTTGGAGAAAGAGTTGGGTGTCGATATTGAAGTGTATATGCCCAACAGCTACGATAGCGTCATTGCGGCGATGAAAGAGCGGAAGATCGATTTTGCGCTGTTTGGCGCCTATTCCTATGTGAAAGCGGAGAAAGAATTGGGGGCGGTTCCGTTGGTGGTGGAGTCTTATCCCGAAACGGGAATTGGGTATCACAGCTTGATTGTGACCCGCAAAAGCAATGGCATCCAGTCCATCGCCGATCTGCAAGGAAAGCCGTTCGCCTTTGTGGATCGCACCTCCACGTCGGGTTACTTGATCCCCAACGCCCATTTTCAATTATTGCATATCCAATCCCGCACATTCTTCAGTGAAACGCGCTTCATGGGAAGCCACACCGCCGTGGCGAAAGCGGTGTTGAGCGGGCAAGCCGTCGGCGGGGTGATGGATGACCTGACCTATAAGGCGCTGTTGAAAGCCGGGGAGATCAAGCAAGGCGACTTAACCGTCCTTTGGCAATCCGATTTCATCCCGGGCTCGCCGATCGCCGCCCATCCGGAGATGGATGCCCAGTTGCGGTCGAAACTGACGGAAGCGCTGGCCAATGCCCATGTCAAAGAACCGGATGCCGTGAGGGAACTGGGACTGGTCAAATACGTGAAAGCCGACCGCGGGATGTACCAATCGGTGCGCAATGCGTCGTTCTTGATCGATGCGGGTTACACCATGAATCAATAGTTTGAACGGAACGGGGCGACCGGCGCGAATGGGGCCTTGTCGCCTCGTTTTCTTAGAGTGAGAACTGGAACAAAAGGCACGCTTCCCTAATGGGAAAGGGTGCCTTTTTTATAATTTTTGCAACGGTCTTCTGATTAAATTTCTGCTAGAATGAAGAAATGCAATAGGATATTCATGGCAAAGGAGTGAACCGGATGGGTCGTCGATTAGTATCTGATGATATCAACGATGATTTGATGAAAGATTCGACTGAAGACGTGATGGACTATGAGCCGCTCGAACGGGAAAAACCGAAGCGCAAAGGCTTGAAGCGGTTCTTTTCATTTCTGTTTGGGGTGATTCTGATTCCGGTTGTGATGACGATTGTGTTGTCCGCCTATAAAGACAAAACAAACAACTGGGTGTATGAGCTGTTGGGCATGAAGCAAGCACAAGAGACGGAGATAGACCAATTGAAGCACTTGGCCGCGGATGGTAACATGATTCATTACAACTGCGGCCCGTTGGGTTCCACCCTGCGCGGGGTGATTGATAACTGCGGTGAGCCGGTGTTGAGCCAGAAGACGTTCAATGTCGCTTACACCACCCAAACGCTTGGTTACGCGAAGGGAGATCATTATGTCTCATTACTTTATTTTGAAAATGAGCATTTAAAGCGGATGGTCATTATTGATAACACATTCTCATCCATAACGTTGAACGACATTAAGCGAACCTTTGGAGCGACGAGTGACAAGCCCTTGGAATCGGAGAAGGACAAGGTTAAAACGCTTGCTTACAAATACGCACTGGAAGACGGAAAAGAATTGAGATTTACGGTGCGCAAGGATAACCAGAAGTTATTGCAGATTGAATTGACAGATGAGAACAGGAAGTTTCCATTGGCGAAGAAAAACACCTATCTGAACCAAATCCACCGGGCACCGTCCCACAAGGAAACAAGCGGCGGACTGGATGCCATGAACAAGCTGAAGGCGGCGGTCAGCAAGGGGGATATGATCAACTATGACTGCGGCCCGTTGGGAACCAGCTTGGCTGACGTACATAAAAAGTGCGGCACGCGCGTTTCCGCGAAGGGTTACAATATGGAAGAAGGGACGCAATATCTGAACTACGGTTATAAAAACAGGGAGATCCATACCAAGTTTTATCGCGGGGTGCTGGCTTCCATTTCCGTGAACTCTTATTCTTATAACGCTGGAGAATCCTTCGATTCCACCGTGGAGAGACCCCCGTTAAACATCACGCCGCAACAAGTGAAGCAAGTGTTCGGCAAACCGACGAAGGAGAATGGAACGGATCTGTTTGGTTCCAAGTCCAACTCTCTCACATATCGGATTGAAGATAAAGAGCTCTCCTTCTACTTTAACGACAAAAACCAATGCCAAGATATCTGGCTGCGCAAGGCGGACATGTTTGATGAGCAATTTGGCTATATAAAACGGGAGTTCAAGCAGAAACAAGCCAACCGTTGACGGCAAGGAGGGAGACACATGGGAAAAAATCAGAAGAAAAAAAGCAAATGGTTATCCACCATCATGGTTGTACTTTTGATACCGGCGATCTTGACGATCATTCTGATGGCATTTGAGGACCAAACCAATGCCTGGATGATGCGGATCGCCGGCAATGAACCGGTGGAGATGAAAACGAAACGCCTGGCGGAAAAAGGGGAATTGATCTACGGCGACTGCGGCGCATTGGGGGACCCATGGTCCAAAGTGGTGGAGGAATGCCCCAATCACGTGTATCAGTTGCGGTCACAATCCACGGCCGCTCCGTATGAGTTGAAGCAGGAGCTGCGGGTCAAAGGGGAAGCCAAGCGGACGGTTACGTACCTCTTCACGAATCAAGTCTTGACCGCGATGGAAGTGTCCGATCCCGCGTTTGCCTCGGTTCCCTTTTCCAAAGTGAAAAAGGAGTTTAACGACTTAAAGCATACCGGCAATGATGACATTTATGAATATGCTTATCCCGTCGGCAATAATGAAGTGATTTTTCGCTATGATCCAGATAAGCGGTTCTTGCGCACCATTCGCTTGGAACGGAGCGGCGTGACCGCAAAAGCGGGCAAGCCTGTGGCTACTTCGCAAAAGAAATATCAGGCCAGACCCGGCAAAGAAATGCCCTTGGCAGGGGGAGTGAAAGCGGCGCAAGCGTTAAAACAACGCATGGGGACGGGTGATTTGCTGGCGTATGACTGCGGCGGCTTGGGTACCGCTTATGAAAAAGTATTGAAAACATGCGGCAAAGAGACGGTATGGGAAGAACACGATCAAGAGAAGAAAATGAAGCAAATTCGTTATGAATATAAAAACCGCTTGATCAGCTTAACCTTTCATCAGGATAAACTGTCGCGGATCGAAGTGGAGCAAAAAGGCCAGCCTTGGAAGATCACGGGAGCGGATGTGGGCAAGGCGTTTGGCAAACCGGTCAAAACGGAGTGGCAGCGATCTTATTATCAACTGGGCCAGCGAGTGGCGGTCTTTTCCTTTGATGAAACCATGCGATTGAACAATGTGTCGGTGGCCGATCTGCAGTGGCATAAGGATGAATTGCATAAAAAGAAAACGGATGAGATCGAGATGGAAGATTTGATTTTCTAAAAGAGAAAACCCCGCGGAGAACGAAATCTTCGCGGGGTTTTTGTGATTTCCCTACGTAATCGCAATGACTGTCGGCGTGTAGTCGATGAGAAGCATGCCGCGCTCGGCATATTCGTCGTCCGGGCCGCAGGTGACGGGGCTGACGTAGTGGCAGACCAATTTGTCGCACACCCCGTAGGAGTCCAGCGGTTCCGTCATCAGGAATTGGTCGAGAATCTGGCTTTCGGACACCTCGTCCAACTGCTTCCCGGCGCATTCGGTGTGGGCGATGACATTGATGCCGCCCTGCACGTTGTGGTAGGTGATCAGGTGGGCGAAGGTGAACGGTTCACCATCCTGGTGGATGTGGTTGGGGGAAGCGAACGCTTCTTCTCCCGGACGGACATCAAACTTGACCAAATGAACGCCGACGTGGATGGGCAGCACCAGGTCGCGCGCATCCCAAAACGTTTGGGCGAAGTCGTACTGGATGATGTTATGTAACAGGGGATTGGCCTTGGTTTCTTCGGTGAGCGGCGTAAATGCGCGATACTCATCGACATACTCGGCATTGAAGGTTCCCTGGAAATATTCGCAGACTTCCACGCCATCTTCCCGCACATGGTTGGGCAACCAGTGCAAGGTGCCGTTCCATGGCAAGATGATGGCGCGGGAATACCGGCGGAAGCGGGTTGTGTTTGGTGCGTACGGATCGAGCGGCAGATCGGCAAACGCTTGCTGCAACTGGGCCAGTTCTTGGCGCATCGCCGGATATTGCCACTCCCGTTGAAGATCAAATCGGATAAAGCCCTTTTCTTGTAATGGTTTAGATTGAATGAATACCTTTTCCATATCGTCAAACCTCCTGTTCAAATCATACCACGTTGCGCCGGTTGAGAGACGATTTTTGCGAAGTGCGAATCTTGGGACCATGTGGGTGAAGCGGTGGATAAAGAAATCGCGGAAGTGGAAGCGGCGATGGCGGTTACGACGGCAGCGGCGGCGACATGATGAACGGGTGACGGATGATGGCGTGTAAAAGAAGTTGGAACGTTGCGCAGCAAGCGGAGTATGTGACGATTAGCGAGTTGGTTCAATTATCTGGCATTCGATACAGCACGATCAAATATTATTACGGAAGAAGGCATGCTTCCCTTTGAGCAGGAAGAGGCGCGTTTGACCAGAAGGTATCATTGCGTGACCGCGCCGCAGCGGTTGCAAGAGATCCGGGCTTTAAGGGAAGGGGAACTGACGATTAAGGAGATCAAAGAGAAATTCACATCCCAAGAGCCTACATGAATGATTCGATTGCCAGAGATCAACCGTGAGGATGTAACCCTTTTCTCAAGGGCTTCATCGGTTGGGAAAAGGGTTTACCATTGAACAGAAAAATAAATTGGACGGAATGGTAATTTATCTGTTGACATTCGCTTTGACTCTTTATATAATAAATCTTGCAGTCAATCGAATATGGGGCATTAGCTCAGCTGGGAGAGCGCTACACTGGCAGTGTAGAGGTCAGCGGTTCGAACCCGCTATGCTCCACCAAAGACAAACCGCGAGATTTCGCGGTTTTTTGCTTTTCTCAGGAATTAGAAAAGGGCCAAACTAGGCCGTTTGACCACATTTTGACCACACACTTAAGGTAAGTAGAATGCGGTAGAAGGCATTAGATGCACTTGCAAAAATAAATTGATACTTGAGGAAATCATTTTTACAAATTAAAAAAGGCTCCTATTTTACATATAATTGCAAGGAAGAGTCTTTCATTTTATGCAAACAGTCGTGGCAACAAAAGAAAGGGTTAAATAAGTTTTCATTTTGTATCAATGCCTATAATGTGCGGTGGACAAGTTTCCACCAACAAAAGCCGTTGGCTAGGTATTAGATGGATATGAAATAGTACCAATGTAGACTGTCTTTTTATATTTATAATTTTTATTATCCTATGATATTTATGATTTTATTTTCATAAAGATGCAATCATAGGTAAAAATTGTGGATTTCGAAAAACTTTTGTAACGATTCATAAATATAATAACTAATGAATGGTCTTTGAAAGGGATGGAACTAAATTATTGATGCTGATAAGATTGACTTGATATTTCATCAATAATCGTTTAGGAGGTTTTTGTATGTTCAGGATTTTGACAGGATCAATCTTTTGTCTGATATCTTCAATCTTATTTACAACTCGTTATATTGCTGCTGCAATTTTAAATGCTAAATTCGAAGTGGGATCGAATTTCCCTTATTTCCTTGGATTATTAGGGAGCGAGTTGCCAATTGCAAGTTTCATTACGCTACTCATTGGAGTTGTTTATATCATCTGGGGAGAAGTCGAAGTGAGAAAGGGAGTAAGATGACATATGTTTAATCTTTGTCGGAACGTAAAGGCGGTGATGCTTTTACGTAGAAATAAAACAGTATAGGAGAGATGTACGTTGTTATTGTTTGAGCGTAAAGTTGTTCCATTTATTTCAGCAATAGGTTTATCGTTCTCTCTTATTTTAAGTTCGTGGGGATCAGTAAACGCAGAGGAGTCAACGCCTGATGGATTGCCAACCCCAACCGATTCCGAAACTATAGCAGTATATGAAGTGGAAAATGGGCAGATTGTACGTGAAGTATCAATTGAAGAGTACCAAGCCATTCAAGAAACACCTGCAGGTAATTATACTGCAAACAACAGTGTAACTACACGAGATGTTAATGGAGCAGTTGCAATCTACCGCCAGGATGTTCGCACAACTTCAAGACAAGCGGTTGGCCGAGTATCCAGAATTGTTGAAAATAAGACGAGCTCCCCAGCAACATATTCAATTTCTTACTCAGCTACACGCGGAGTTACTTACTCAGTATCTGTGAGTGGTTTAGATGTACAAGCTATCAAGAACACTTTAGGAGCTTCTTGGACAATTCAAAGATCGGTTACTGATAATGCAACGTTGACTGTTAAACCTGGTTATAGAGGTTGGTGGCATTTTGACGCAAATGTAAATGTAAGCAAAGGCTACTTAACTAAAATTGGACAGGGCGGTGTCGTTATTAGTAAGAGATATATTACAACAACTAGTCCTAGAACAGTTAGTGGAATGTTGGATGGTTGGTTAGTTGCTAAACAATCCAAATTATAATAAATTTAATTAGTTAATATTTTGATAGGTTCTAATAGTTAGTATTCTGTGTAGCAAGTTGAGTATAATATCATAATGTGCGGTATAAATATGAGTCAATGGAAACTTCGTATTTTAAAGCCAGGAGAAAAAGAAGTAATATCTAATCCAAGTTGGGATCAGATTAAATCAGTCTTGGATCATGTGGATGGATACAACCTTGATAACGTTTCTTTGTTTTCCGATGAGGCCGGAGATTTAATGGTTGCTGGGGGAGACGAATACAATGGAATTAGACTATATTATGTTTCCTATTATTACGATGGTTACAGCGAAGATTTAGTTAATCCTTCTGTATCAAAGAAAGATGAAGAGCATATTAACATTACAGTTCAAAAAGTTGGAACTGACATACTCAAACGATATCTTGTTGAGTATAAGGACATGATTAAAGCTTTTAAACATTTCTTTGAAACGGGAGAACTTACAAAAGATCAAGAATGGGAATAAGTAACGTAATTGGGGAAGATATATTTTCACCCCGTCTAGTATTGCTAAGGGCCATCATTAAAGATGGTTCTTATTTTGGTTTAATTTTATTGTTTAAGTAATGTTCAATAAAAATAAGCAGGATGAAGTCGATGTGAAGCTCATTTTTACCAGGAATTAGGCAAGACCACCGCTTGACCACATTTTGACCACACACTTAAGGTAAGTACCTTACGCTAGAAGGCATTAGACGACATAGTTTTATAAAGATTAGGGGAACACCTCAGCTGTACTATTACTACAGTATCAGGTGTTTTGTTTTTTAATGAGTGTATTGTTTTACTTGTTCGCTTTCTCAGGAGGATTGTAGTTTCTTTTTTAATTAGCATTTGCGGAGCATCTTCACAGATCAATTCTAGTTTAAAAAACCGAATCTAGTAACTAGACTCGGTTTGATTGATAGATTTAATTTATAGGGGTTGTAGATTGAACAGAGCTTTTGCTTCGCTCTATAAATTTCTTGTAAATAAAATTTACGTCCTGAACATAGACGCTTTCCTCTGGAATGTTTTTTTATTGCCTTTCAACAAAAAGGTTGTTGACCTTCTTTGTCAACAACCTCATTCAGCTTTCTGCAAGGGTAAAGGAATTACTCCATAAATACGTGTTTCCCAATTTTAATAGTTTTCATTTTCTTGGAGCGATTTTTCATCCACTTGGAGGATGCTGTCTCAGGATTGTAGTAGTACAGAGCACCTTTTGTGGGATCCGCACCTTGAATCGCCTGATATACAGCCTTGTATGCTGAATCATTTGGTTTGAGGTTAATCTGTCCATCAGAAACAGCGGTAAAGGCTCCTGGTTGGTAAACGACACCTTTTACCGAATTGGGGAATATGTCCGAATCAACACGGTTCAAGATCACTGCTGCCACTGCAACTTGACCTTTATACGGTTCACCGCGGGATTCACTGTAGACGGCGCGGGCAAGCAAGTCAATTTCTTCTTGGGAAAAAGTCGCTTTTTTCAGTGCGCCAGTTGTTTCCGGGCCAACGATTCCATCAATCCATTTTAAGTGATATTTCTTTTGTAATTTGATGACCATATCCCGGGTATAGGCATCATAGACGCCAGTCACATCTTTATTATAAAGACCCAGTTGTTTGAGTCGTTGTTGCACATCTTTCACTGAGGCAACATTATTTTTTTGGCCAACTTTTAATAGCGCATTGGCTGCATCCGCTTGATGGTAAGGTGCCATTGCCACCCCAAACACCACTCCGACAGCGAGCCCGCTGGCCAGAAATTGTTTCAAGCGTTTCATCAAATCCTCCTCCTTTTTGCCTCCGAGGTTAGCTGACGGGTTCGGGATTCGGAGATTTCCCGGCAACTGCCATCACAGTTGCTTCACCCCAACAGAAGATTGCATTCCCCCGTATCTGTTTACACAGAATTCGGCTTAGGATTTTTTGAACCGGTTCAAAATAACCTTTCTCATTATAAAGAGGGATTTTATATATACTCAATAGTAACTATCTGGGCTTAGATGAATCATTTTCCTGTTAACAAGGAGTTATCCACCTATCGGCAAAGTTTGCCTGTTTTTGAGTCCACTTTCACATGGTGGTTTTCCCGTCCATCCCCTTGATGAGGACATAGAACACGTCGACACCTTTTTCCTTTTTCAGCTGGATGGATTTGACGGTTCCCTTGCACTGCTTCAAAGCGACGGTTTTCACTTGTTCTTTGGATAATGTTTTCGCCTCTTGCTTCGTTTCGATTTTCGTTGGGTGGATCTGAGCTGCGTCCACCGAATGATGAGTGGTTAAACTCTAGTGGTTTGTCTCTTCAATCATTTGCTGGAGTTGTCGGGAATACCGTTCATATAACTTTTTTGCTTGCTGGTCTTTTGTGGACAAGCTAAATATGTCCAGATCAGCTTTGCACTTTTCCAAAGTGGTCAACAATTTTGCTTTTTCCTGCGGTTGTTGGACTTGATGTTGATCATCATAACAATCCACATATAGTTGTCCTTCTGAGTCTACTTGCCCCAAAAAAACATGTTCCGACGCGATGCTTTTCTTCTTCAACTCCGCCTGAAGCCATTCGCGGGTCAATCCTCGTTTCGCCAATTCCTCATCTAAAATAATGCCATCCGCAATCACCACATACGGGATCTCTTCTTTTGTTACTTTCAAACCTAACATTTTTGGCGTGATTGGTTGTAACTCTTTGTACACAAAGGCGTTGATATTACCATCTGGTTCAATCACGGCGATCTTGATATCGGAAATGTGAAATATGCTTCTCTTGCGAAGCTGTGCCATCAGCTCATCAATGGTGATCCGTTCCTTTTTCAGATTCTCTTCCAACACTTTCCCGTCTTTTATCAAGACCGTTGTTTTTCCATCTATCCATTCTCTGATTTTCTTACTTTTAAGCTGTAAAAACTCCATTCCAATCGCGACCGAAACCCAAACAATCAGAGAAACAATTCCCAAATGCCAAGTGCCATCCGTTTTCGATGGAATAGAGGCCGCCAACCCCCCAATGGTTATGCCCGTTATGTATTCAAAAGGTGAAAGCGTGCTTACTTGCCTCTTTCCCAATAATCTTGTCAATACAAACAGGATGATAATCGCGCCCAATGTCCGCAATACCACTGCTATCCAATCCGGCATCGTTTCTCCTACTCTCGCGTAAATATTCTAAATTTATTTTGATCACTTTCCATTCAATCTATTCATTTATCCGATTGTATGACTGGAATTCATTTGTTTGGGGATTCTACACAGTAAGGATAAATCTATAAGAGGTGTTTTTTTTGAAAAGACAATTGGCAATATGGGGCGGTTTTTTGGTCGGAATCCTAACTGTGTTTATTACGATATTTACGGGCATCCAATTTTCCACAAACAGGATGGTATTAAATTTCAGAGGTCGTCGAGATCAAAGTCCATATTCTGATGTTTACTCTAATGCATGTACCGACGTTCGGCGGGTTGGCAGAGAATGGAGTTGAATTGTACCAACCGAAGTCATCAAAATAAAAGAGAGGATGTGAAAAAGTGAATGAGAGAAATGGATGGGGAAAGTGATATCTGGCATCGCCTTTGTTTGGGGAGAGGCGATGCGAGTTTTGTCTAATCTACCTAGCCTGTTGGACCGGAGCGGACAGTCTTTTCCTCCCTGTCGAAACAGAGAACAACATGGCCGACCGCCCGGAAAGCATATTCACAGAAAGCCGCTTTCACCAAAAAAGCCAGGGATATATTCCTCTGACTTTGAACCAGCGGACTTTCCTTTCTGATCCTTGCAAATCATGGCTTGTTTCGCAGGCATTCTCCGCTCCAGTCGCTTCACTTGGAATAAAATCAATGACAATATAAATACCTGCGGCAACAATGTCTCCCAGGCCCCCAGCCAATTGACCCGAGGGAGGGTACTGGAAACATGGGCCGGTAACCGATCCGCCACTTGCAAAGCGTGGATGCTTTCACCGAGAAACTTGAAGCAAGATCAACGCCAATTCCCGGGAAATTAGTCCTGCGGTTGGTAAATATCCCAGGTGATTTTGATGGATTCAGCGATATGATCCGCAACCGTTTCAGCATCCTGATCATGGATGCGAATTTTGGAATTATGAAGGGAATAGGCATCTAATCTCTTCAGAAATAATTCTTCAATTTCGTCCAATGTTTTATTTTTAAGAACAGGGCGGCTATCGATAATTAAAGGTAGCCGACTTTTCCAAGAGTCCCAAGATAAATCAAGAAAATACACAATACAATGGGATAAACAAACCTCTCTGACTTCTTTCTGCAGGTAAGCTCCTCCACCTAGCGAGACAATTTTTAAACGAGTGTTCATACAAGTATCGATGATAAATTCTTTTTCTATTTGGCGAAAATAGGGCTCTCCAAATTCCTGAAAAATCTGGGGGATGGGCATCTTATAAGTTTTTTCAATTTCTACATCTATATCAACAAAATCACGATACAGCTTCTTTGCAACCAATTGGCCAATCGTGGTTTTACCTACACCCATAAAACCAATGAATACAATATTTTTTTCGCGAAGGGGGATTTGTAAATTTTCTGTCATAAAAACCGACTCTCCCAACTGTTACGGATATTGCCTTAAACCTCTGCAACGGACTCGTTTTTGTTTAATGACAACTATAGTATGAAAAAGTGTGTTTCTCAACTAACCACTGAATTTTTTTGGGAGAATGGATCGAAACTTACATCGCAAAGGACACTTGGCAATCATCGTAATCATAGCGGTCTTCAAGCGGCGTTATAATAGTAGGAAAAATATATTGGTTTCGTATATTCTATTTTATAAATAAATTGTTTTTGTCAACGCTTACAGTAGGGTCTATCATTTTAAAACCGGAGCTGGTGGTTCGTGAGTCATGTTCTGGCTGAACAGTGCAAGAATGGAGGAAATGGATCGACCTCTTTTTAGACGATATAGCCATTTGTCTAAGAGGGGGGTCTTTTTTGCGTTTAAAAATGGGCGACTAAGAATGGATTCATTTCAACTGATATGTCCATGCAGTATCTATGCGAAAGTACATTTTTTTATAGTAGAATCAGTCGTTGCCTGACTATATTGGATCAATTTCAATAAGATCTTGCCGTTTTCAGGGTTGATTCACAAATGAATCAATTCGATTCGATTTTGAATCGAAATGAAAGAGTGCGATCGCTATTTCCCGACTTTCCTCTAATCGTGTCAATCTAAGTCCATCTTAGATTGGGTATTTATTATTGGCATGAATCTTGCTTGTTTTTTATACAGAGGATGAAGGATTTATCAATCTTGATCGGTGCGGTACAGAATACCCAATCGAAATATGCCTATTTTTTTCAAAATGATATTTTTAAAATGCGATATGAGTGTTTGATATGAAGAAATTCTATTAATCAATCTTTATGATTAAATAGATGTGGGGGGTTGAAATCATGCTAAAAACCATCGCAGTCATTGGCAGTGGCGTGATGGGACGAGGAATTGCCTATACGGCGGCAGTTTCAGGATTTAAAGTGGCTTTGCAGGATGTATCCACAGAGGCATTGGAAAAGGCAAAGTTATATGTCAGCTCTGAACTGGGAAGAAGTGTTGAAAAAGGTTATCTTCAAGCGGAACAAAAGGATCAGGCAATGAAGAACTTATCCTATACCACGGACCTGGTCGAGGCCGTAAAAACAGCCGATCTGGTGATAGAAGCTGTCTTTGAATTAATGGATTTAAAAATTGAGGTCTTTAAACAGTTGGATGCCCATGCTCCCGTACACGCTGTTCTGGCTACGAACACTTCGACGATGAGTCCCACTGAGATTGCCGCTCAAACCTCTCGCCCCGATCAGTGTGTGGCCATGCATTTCTTCAATCCTGTCCATAAGATGAAGTTGGTTGAAATTATTAGAGGGTTGGAAACATCTGATGAAACGTTGGAAATGGCAAAACAGGTCGCTAAGCAAATGAATAAAGAATCGGTTGAGGTTAATGAATTTCCCGGTTTTGTCACGAGCCGAATGAACTGTTTAATCGGGAATGAAGCGATGAATATGCTGATGGAAGGTGTGGCGTCTGTAGAAGATATTGATAAAGCCATCAAATTGGGGCTTAATCATCCCATGGGACCGCTGGAGTTGGCCGATTTGGTTGGATTGGATACCCGGTTGCGCAATATGGAATACCTATACAAAGCCTTGGGGGAAAAATATCGTCCCTGTCCTCTTTTGGTGAAATATGTGAAAGCGGGAAGATTGGGCCGGAAAACGGGTGCTGGTTTCTATAACTATGACAACTAGGGCGTGTCTGATAAATATGTCGTCACCCAAATGAATTTTCATAATAGGTGGAGGAGTGAATAAACAGGATGGATTTTCAATTATCTGAGGATATTTTAGCCTTAAAAAATGTCGTGCGAGATTTTATTAAAGATGAAGTCGACCCGTATGCCAATGAGATTGAAGAAAAAGATGAAATCCCCGAACAGATTATGAACATGTCCAAAGAAATGGGACTGTTCGGGTTAAGCATTCCTGAAGAATACGGTGGGTTGGGAATCAACATGATAGGAAAATGCGCCGTTTTTGAGGAGTTGGGAAAAACCCATAACGGCTATACCACGGTCATTGGAGCGCATGCCGGGATTGGAACCGTGGGAATCGTTGAAATGGGAAATGAACAGCAGAAAAAGAAATATCTCCCCGACATGGCGTCAGGACATCGCATTGGCGCTTTTGCCTTAACAGAACCCAATGCAGGATCCCAAGCTTCCAATCTGAAAACGAGAGCGGTTCGAAAGGGGGATAAATACATCATTAACGGCTCGAAACATTTTATTACCAATGCGCCGATAGCCGATGTTTTTACGGTTATGGCGGTAACCGACCCGGAAAAAGGGGCCAAAGGAATCACCTCTTTCATTGTTGAAAAAGATTTTCCCGGCTTTCATGTCGGAAAAATAGAAGAAAAAATGGGATTGCGAGGTTCGCATTCAGCGGAACTGGTATTTGAAGAGTTGGAGGTTCCGGTGGAGAACGTCTTGGGTGCAGAAGGTCAAGGTTATGTGAATGCGCTGAAAATTCTTGCCAATGGAAGGGCAGGCCTTGCGGCCAGAAATTTGGGGTCTTGCCAGAAACTTTTAGATATGAGCGTGAGATATGCACAAGAAAGAGTTCAATTTGACAAACCGATCATTGAAATTCAAGCGGTCCAGCACATGCTGGCGGAAATGGCTTTAGATATCGAAGCTCTTCGTTGGCTTACCTATCGTGTGGCATGGATGACGGATCAAAAGATGAATGTGATAAAAGAAGCGGCGATGGTCAAGTTATTTGGTTCGGAAGTGTATAACCGTGTGGCGGATAAGGCGGTTCAAATCCATGGCGGAATGGGATATATCAAAGAATTTCAAGTTGAGCGATATTATCGTGACGCACGGATTACTAAGATTTATGAAGGCACTTCAGAAATCCAGAAGAATATCATTGCGGCTCAATTAAAAAAACAATATTCATAAGTAGATATGGGAACACACTTCCTTGTAAAGATGTATCCATCACCTGCCAACATGAGTGAATCCTGTGAGGGGTTTGCTTATTATACTAAGACAAACGAACGTCTGGATGATATAACCCAGTTATCCAATGGATGAGAACTGGGTTTTTATATTGTTAGAGAAGGGAACAAAATTAAATGGCAATCTTTCATAGAGAGAAAGGGGGAGCGAAATGAATATCAATATGCTCCAAACCTTGGATAATATCCCTTTTCCCATCGTAGTGACCAAACGAGACTATTCGATAAAATATTATAATTCCCTATTTCATGAACAAATCTCTGATGTGGAAACTGGAGTAGACGTTCGCCAATTGTTTGATGAGTGGGAGGACAAAGAGAAAAATCTTGTTTCAGTTACATTTCATGAGGCTCAATACCTATTGATATACAACTATCGCGCATATGAATCGCAAGAACTCATTTTCTTTATTCTCGCGGACGGATTATATATTAAATTGTTACAAGAAAAGATTAATGAATTGGATAAACTGAATGAAGAATTGGATGCGATCATTGATAACTCCTATGATGCCATCTACATTACCGATCGAGAAGGAACAACCTTAAGGACGAACTCAGCGATTGAAAGGATTACGGGCATTCCCAAGCACTATTATATCGGCAAAAAGGTGGACAGTTTAATAAAAAGAGGAATTTTAGGAGAATCCGTTACGTTCAAAGTTTTGAAACAAGGGAAAACAGTAAGCCAAATTCAAAATAAATTAGCCGGCAAGGAAATCTTGATGACAGGGACTCCCATCTTTAATAAAGAGGGCGAAATTGAAAAAGTGATCACGAATATCCGTGATCTCTCAGAATTGAATGCGCTTCACCATGAATTGAAGAAAACGCTGGAATTAAATAATCAATACCGAAAAGAATTAGAGAGATTAAAGTCCAAAACCCGCCAAGACCCGGATGTGATCGTGGAAAGCAAACGGATGTTGGATATATACGACATGGCTGACCGCATTGCGGATTTCGATGCAACCGTTTTAATTTTGGGGGAAACCGGGGTGGGAAAAGATATATTGGCCAGACACATATATCGTTCCAGCCAACGCCACGGAAAAGGGAAATTCGTGAAAATCAATTGCGGGGCAATCCCCTACGATCTTCTGGAATCGGAGTTATTCGGATATGAAGCGGGTGCTTTTACCGGAGCCAATCAGGCGGGAAAACAGGGTTTGTTTGAATTGGCGGACAAAGGAGTATTATTTTTAGATGAAATCGGGGAGTTACCTTTAGCATTGCAAGTGAAATTGCTTCGTGTACTGCAAGAAAAACAAATCCAACGAATTGGTGGGATCAAGCCTAAAAAGATTGATGTCAGGTTGGTTGCCGCAACCAATCGTGATTTAAAAGAAATGGTCAAAAAAGGGGAATTTAGAGAAGATTTATTCTATCGGTTAAATGTGATTCCGATTTTTGTTCCCCCACTCAGGGAAAGAAAAGAGGATATTTTACCTCTTGTTCAGTATTTCTTAAAAACTTTCAACGAGAAATATCGGATTTCAAAAGAATTTGATCGGAACTTAAAAGAGTTTTTTTATCATTATGATTGGCCGGGAAATGTAAGAGAGTTATCTAATCTCATCGAAAGATTGGTTTTAACGGTACCTTCAAAAGTGGTCACAGTGCATGATCTTCCAACTGAATATCATCCGTATAATGAAGCAAAATCATCCGAACATGATCGGGATAACAATGATCAAGCGATGGGCAATGATCAGGGTCAAACATCCCTGTCAACGCTGACTTTAAAAGAAGCCATTGAAAATGCTGAACGGCGGTTACTGACCTTTGCCGTTCAACAATATAACAGTACCTATAAAATTGCGGAAAAACTTGGAACGAGTCAGGCGACCATCGTTCGAAAACTGAAGAAATATAACTTGACAACATTGAATTAAATCATTCTAAGATGCATGATTTTAAAAAAGCGCAATTTGATTGTGCTTTTTTTTATTGTGACATTGGCAATGATTCAATCGTGCATCAGTCTTTGAGGAAAAGGATTCAATAGAGAATCACTTGGCCAACGAACTCAACTTTCGCAGGTCATTTTCCTTTGGAATCGACCCATATTTAATAACGATTGATTCGTTTGAATGGTTGGCATAATTATTGCTTATCCAAAGAAGTAGAGGGGATGGCATGGGATCAGAATAACAGTCGGTAAAGTGTTAAGAAGATGGTTTGATACATGGAATTCAAAATTTTTTCTATGGTGGGAATAAGATGAGAGATGAAATTGTGATTGTCTCGGCAGTAAGAACGGCTATCGGGAAATTCGGCGGGACATTGAAGGATCTCAATTCAGGGAAATTGGGTGCTTTGGTCATTGAAGAAGGGGTGCGGCGAGCGGGTATTTCTCCAAAAATGGTGGATGAAGTCATTATGGGAGAGGTGCGGCAATCCACGGAATCTTCCAATATGGCCAGGGTGGCTGCTTTGCGTGCGGGGATCCCTGAGACAGCGACAGCTTATACGGTGAACCGCCTATGCGCTTCCGGGATGCAGGCCGTTGCATCCGCCGTTCAGCAAATTGCCTTTGGACAAGCCGACGTCGTGGTGGCTGGAGGAGCGGAAAGTCTTAGCAGATCCCCGATTTACTTGCGAAACGCGCGTTTTGGAGAAGGAAATCCGGTGATCATTGATTCCAATTTGGAAAACGGACAGCAACCGATAGAAATATATGGACCGAATTTGGGAATGGGGATGACGGCGGAGAATGTGGCTGAACGTTACAACATATCACGCGAGGAACAGGACGCTTTTGCTTTGGAAAGTCAACGGCGGGCAGCGGCTGCCATTCGGAATCATACATTTAAGAATGAAATCGTCCCGGTCGAAGTGAAGCAAAAGAAAAAAACGATCCTCTTTGATACGGACGAGTTTCCACGTGAGACTTCCTTGGAACAACTCGCTGCCCTTAAGCCGGCGTTTAAAGAGGGAGGGACTGTAACAGCGGGAAACGCATGCGGACGAAATGACGGGGCTGCCGCATTGGTATTAATGTCCCATCAAAAAGCGGAAGAACTCGGATGCAAACCGCTAGCCAAAGTCATGGATTGGGCCGTGTCCGGCGTATCCCCGGAAATGATGGGAATCGGTCCCGTTTTCGCGGTTCGAAAGTTATTGAAGAGAACCAAAATGGCCATGCAAGACTTTGGATTAATAGAATTAAATGAGGCATTTGCAGCTCAAGCGCTGGCTGTGATTCGTGATTTGAATCTGGATGTGGAAAAATTGAATGTCAATGGCGGGGCGATCGCCCTTGGGCATCCGTTGGGGGCTACGGGAGCGAGGATCATGACGACCTTGCTTTATGAAATGATGCGTCGAAATGAGCCATATGGGTTAGCCACCTTATGTGTGGGTGGAGGTCAAGGCATGGCCATCGCGATAGAGCTTATGAACTAGAGAACGAAGCGTGATCCAATAAAGAATGTTTGATCAATTGGAATGGATATTCGCATGAAAAACCGGCTAAAGGAAAGAGGAGGCCTATATGGATTTTAAACTATCAGAAGAGCTGCAACAAATTCGGGTGATAGTCAGAGATTTTGTTGAAAATGAGGTTGAGCCTTACGCCCAGCAGATTGAGGAAGAAGATGCCATTCCTGCGCATTTGGTTGAAAAGGCCAAGGATTTGGGGCTATTCGGGATTAGTATACCAGAGAAGTATGGCGGCATTGGTCTCACCACAGTGGAAAAGGCCATATTGTTGGAGCAACTGGGACGAACCCATAATGGGTTTGTATCCTTGATTTCAGCTCATACGGGAATTGGCAGTACGGGCCTCGTCAAGTTGGCATCTGATGCGTTAAAAGAAAAATATCTGCCGGATATGGCTGCAGGAAGAAAAATAGCGGCCTTTTGCTTATCTGAACCGGGCGCGGGTTCGGATGCGACCAATTTGGCAACCCGGGCGGTCAAAAAGGGAGACAAGTGGATTCTTAACGGAATGAAACACTTTATTACGAATGGGCCCATCGCTGATGTCTTTACCGTATTCGCCGTCACGGACAAAGAGAAAGGGGCCCGCGGGGGAATTACGGCCTTCTTGGTAGAGAAGAACTTCCCTGGTTTGATGATCGGGAAGATCGACAAAAAAATGGGATTGAAAGGTTCCTATACATCCCAGATTATTTTCGAAGATTGCGAGGTTCCTGATGAGAATGTGATTGGGGAAGTGGGGATGGGTTATTCGTCCGCTTTGCGCATTTTAGGCGAAGGACGAGTCGGCTTGGCAGCCCGATCCGTGGGCTCTTGTGACAAGTTGATTGAAATGTCCGCCCAATACGCAAAAGAACGGGTTCAATTCGGCAAACCGATTGCGAAAAATCAAGGAATCCAATGGATGCTGGCGGAAATGGCGACTGAAACGGAAGCGGCCAGAGCCTTGACATATCGGGTGGCATGGTTGATCGATGAGGGAATGAAGGCGATCAAGGAAGCCTCCATGGCCAAGCTATTCGCAACGGAGGTGTATAACAAGGTGGCGGATAAGGCGGTTCAAATTCATGGCGGGATGGGATATATCGCAGAATATCCAGTGGAACGCTTTTACCGCGATGCCCGCATTACCAAAATCTACGAGGGGACAAATGAAATTCAGAAAGTGATCATTTCTCAACGAGTGTTGGAAGAATGTTGAAACTGAACGATGAGATGAAGCCTAGGCGTGCAAAACGGAGTCTTATTCACATGTGACAGGGGGAATTGTGAAATGACCATCATGGCACTGGATGAGATCAAACAAGCCTTTGAGAAGAGTCCTTTTTTCTCCCATCTTGGGTTTCAGATTATTCATTTTGAAGAAGGAAAGGTTGTTTTGGAACTCCACGTTCGACCCCATGTTACCAATGTGAATCAAACCGTGCATGGGGGTGTGTATGCCACCATGTTGGATAACATCATGGGGATGACCTTTCGTTCCATTGTCAAATATCCGTTAACGACAATGAATTTGAATATTCATTACTTGAATTCAATTAGCGAAGGGAAATTGGTGGCTACGGCAAAAGTGCTTAAACATGGATATAAGCTGCTGACCGGTGAAGGAGAAATCCGAGATGGAAACGGGACAATATTGGCCAAAGGGATGGGAACCTTTAAGGTGATAAGGAAATAGGTTGTGATATCTTCCAATCGCGGATTAAATGGTGATGGGGGCTAAGGAAATGAGCTTTGAAAATATCTTGGTGGAAAAAAACGGCGCCATGGGTGTCATCAAAATCAATCGACCTGAAGTACGAAATGCATTGGATGCAAAAACATTGAGGGAAATCGAGCGGGCATTGGAAATTCACGAACGTGATGAAGAAGTAGGAGTGATTGTGTTCACTGGAGAGGGAGAGAAGTCCTTCGCAGCTGGTGCGGATATACGCCAGCTACGGGAAAAACAGGCATTGGACGCCCTTGTTCCTGGGATGTCCGGAACTTATCGGATGATTGAAAATTCCAGCAAAGCCACGATTGCCGCTATCAATGGCTTCGCACTTGGTGGCGGATGTGAGCTAGCGATGGCTTGTGATATCCGAATTGCAGCCGACCATGCCAAGTTGGGATTGCCGGAATTAAATTTGTCGATTATTCCCGGGGCTGGCGGAACCCAGCGTCTCTCACGAATCATTGGAAAAGGAAGAGCATTGTATATGATTTTGAGCGGCGAAATGATTTCCGCCCATAAAGCGGAAGAGATCGGTCTGGTATCGAAAGTCGTCCCGATGGCCGCGCTATGGGATGCGGTGAAGGAGCATGCCGAAAAAATCTTATCTAAAGGCCCCCTGGCGGTGCGGTTAGCCAAACTCAGTGTAAATCGTGGATTTGATATGGATATGGATACAGCACTTGTGATCGAAAAGTTGGCGCAAGCCGTATTGTTCGGATCTGAGGATAAAAACGAAGGAACCCAAGCTTTTTTGGATAAAAGATCACCGGAGTTTAAAGGGAGATAGATCAGGAAGATATACTATGATCCATCTTTTTGCAATGCGTCCGGCATCTGTCCAATGAAAATCTCGAACTCTTGCCTCTCTAATGGTAAGGTCCAATAACAGGTGAAGTGGGAAGTTGATGCGCCATCGGTGTTAGGCTCCCTATTTCGCCTGTTTTTTTGCGAGTGGTTACATTGTTTGTTTTGTTGATACAAACCTGTATTGATGATTCAAAAAAGAATGGCATTTTACCGAAAATTGATTCCGTTTCGTATCATGCAAAAAGAAATGAACCAAGTTCGTGACATGGACGCGTTGGCATTGAATTTGCATATTTACTATGTTAAAGGCAACCTACGTGGAAGGAGGATAGGTATGGAAGAAAGGCCATGGGTCCGCTTTTATCCCCCCGGAGTTCCCAAAGAGATTGAGTTTCCTTCCATCTCTCTCCATCAATTACTGGTGAGATCGGCGAATGACTATCCGGAGAATACAGCCATTATAGATGGCGATCAGATGATCACATTCCGGCAGGTAAAGGAATGGAGCGAAAATTTGGCAGCCAATCTATTGCGGATGGGATTTCAAAAGGGACAGCGGATGGCGATCATGCTGCCCAATGGTTGGGAGTACGTTGTTTCTTACTATGCGATCCAACGTCTCGGTGGTGTGGTCGTTCAAGTCAACCCGATGTATCAGCAGCAAGAATTGGAGGGGATCCTTGATGACTCCATGGCATGGGGAATCATTGGCCATCATGAGATCAAGGACAAGTTAAGCGGAATCTCGTTTGTGCAAGATATAGCTAAGATCTTCATCTATCCGAAGCAAAGCGAGTCCGTGGAATGTTCTTTTATGGAAATGCTGGCTGATCAGGGGCATCCGTTGCCTGACCTTGACATAAATCCGAGGGAAGACATTGCCGTATTGCAGTATACGGGAGGAACCACTGGAAGATCGAAAGGCGTCATGCTGACTCATTACAATCTCATTTCCAATCTGTATCAGAATTTCAGTATTTACAGAGGTGTGTTAAAACGTCCAGGAGAAAAGTTGCTGGGCATTTCACCGTTCTTCCATGTTTATGGAATGAACAATTGCATGAATTTCTCAATATTTACTGCGGCAACCATCATCTGTGTGAAAAAATTTGATCCGGACCATGTCATGGAACTGATCCAAAAGCATCGCCCCACATTCTTTCCGGGAGTGCCGACGATGTATATCGCGCTGCTTCATCATCCACTCGCCCAGGAAATTGGATTGAACTCGATCAAAGTTTGCAGTAGCGGTTCCGCCCCCATGCCAGTGGAGGTAATGGAAGAATTGGAACAAAAAACAGGTGCGTTCATCATTGAAGGATATGGACTATCGGAGGCCTCCCCTTCCACTCATCGGAACCCGATTTGCGGAAAACGGAAAATTGGAAGTATCGGGATACCCATTCCCGGAACGGATAGCAAAGTGGTCGATCTGGATATGGGTACGATCGAACAGCCTCCTGGCGTCCCGGGGGAACTGATTGTGAAAGGACCGCAAGTCATGAAGGGGTATTGGAATAATCCGGAGGAAACCCGTCTCGTTTTGCGCGATGGATGGTTGTACACAGGCGATATCGCCATGATGGATGAAGAAGGCTACTTTACCATCGTGGGTCGGAAGAAGGAAATGATCATATCCGGTGGTTTCAATATTTATCCGAATGAAGTGGAAGAAGTGCTATATCAGCATTCGGCAATCAAGGAGGTCTGTGCGTTTGGGGTACCCGACTCCTATCGGGGAGAGGTTGTCAAAATTGCTGTTGTTCTGCGCCGGAATCGGCAGGCCACTGCACAGGAACTGATGCAGTGGTGCGGGGAGCGGCTAGCCCCGTATAAGGTCCCCCAATATGTGGAGTTCGTGGATGAATTGCCAAAGTCGACAGTCGGAAAAGTGTTAAGAAGAAAAGTAGCGGAAGCGTACGGAAAAAAAGGATATGTGGATAAGCAGAAATCGTAGTGGATACAGATTTAAAAGTGAATTGTTGATGCAAAAATGATTTGTAGCAACCTGAAGTTTAGCAATATTAGCCTGACTAACGATTCATATTTGAATCATCGCAATGCAATACCTGCTATACATGGGGTTTTGAACGAAAGTTCTGTTTTGTGAGGAGTTTGTGACTCTTATGCCGGTTGCGGCTGAAGAGTCATGGAGGTTTATCAGTTGGTATGGAAATTGCAAATAAGTAGGGTAAGAAGCTGAAAAGGAGGTCTGCCTGGATTTTAAGTGGTTGAAAGCGCTTTAGTGAATGCGGGTCATCTCTCAACGCACGCGAGAAGAATGTTAAACAATAGACAACACAAACCGAACAAAAATGAAACTCTGATAAAGGAGAGACAACAAGATGATCGATTTTCGCTTGACAGAAGAACAACGCGAATTTCAAAAATTGGCCCATGAATTCGCCAAAAATGAAATCCGCCCAGTGGCTCACATTTATGATGAATCGGAAGAAATGCCTTGGGATATCATCAAGAAGGCTGCCAAATTGGGACTTACCGCTTATCGTTATCCAGAAGAATACGGCGGCCTCGGAATCAATGATCCGATTACGACCATGTTGATTACGGAAGAGCTGGCTTGGGGATGTGCGGGGATTGCGGTCGCCATCAATGGAACCGGCCTGGCCGCTACAGCGATCATGGTCGCGGGCACGGAGGAACAGAAGAAGAAATACATCCCGATGTTTTGTGACATGGATGATCCGAAACTGGGCGCCATGGGATTGACGGAACCGGGAGCGGGTTCTGATGTGGCGGCCATGGCGACAACCGCGGTCCGGGATGGAAATGAATATGTGCTGAACGGCACCAAGCAATTCATCACCAATGGAGGGATTGCCGATCTTCACGTCATTTTTGCCCAGACGGATAAGTCCAAGGGTTGGGATGGCATCGCCGCATTCGTTGTGGAAAAAGGCAATCCGGGATTGAAAATGGGGAAAAAAGAGCGAAAACTGGGAGTTCGCGCATCCCATACGGCCCAGGTCATTTTGGAGGACTGCCGGATCCCCCTTGAAAACCGGCTTGGCGGAGAACCCGGATCTCCCGGCTATATCTCCGGGTTGGCGGCTCTGAAGATGCTGGAAGCCACCAGGCCGGCCGTTGGTGCCGCGGCTCTGGGAATCGCCAGGGCTTCTTATGAATATGCGTTGGCGTACGCCAGAGAACGGAAGCAATTCGGCATCCCGATCATCAAACAGCAAGCGATCGGCTTCAAGCTGGCGGATCTGGCCACGGAAATTGACGCAGCGCGGCTTCTGATTTGGCGTGCTGCTTGGATGGTGAAAAATAACCTTCCTTTCCGATTGGGAGAGGGAAGCATGGCCAAGCTGTATGCGGGCGATGTGGCCGTCAAAGCCTCTCTGGAAGCGATTCAGATTTTGGGGGGATATGGATATACCAAGGAATATCCAGTGGAAAAGTGGCTGCGCGATGCGAAGATTTATCAGATTTGGGAAGGAACGGCGGAAATTCAGCGGCTTGTCATTTCCCGATTGCTGGATAAAAACGGATAAGGAGATGCAATGCGGTGAGCAGACCTTGGCATAAATATTATCCGGAAGGGATTTCGCATGAAATAGAGCTTCCATTGCTTTCATTATACGACCTATTAAAACAATCAGAAAAAGATTATCCCTTTCATCAGGCCATCATCGATGGCGATAAGGTGTTTACTTATAGAGAGCTGAAAAAGGCGGTGGATCGGTTCGCATCGGCCCTTTTCCGCCTCGGGTTTCGCAAAGGCGAACGGTTGGGGATCATGCTGCCAAATTGTGCGGAGTACATTATTGCCTATTATGGAGTGCAACGCCTGGGCGGAATCGTTGTGCAGGTAAATCCCATGTACCAGTCATCGGAGTTGGAGCACATCATTCAAGATTCGGAAGCAGGCTGGCTCATCTGCCAACAGGCGCAAAAAGGAAAGTTTGAGCGAATCCGTTTTGATCACAAGCTGCGGTTTATTTTTACGGATGGCCAACCGGAACGAGATGCCCATTCCTTTGGTGATCTGATTGCGGATGGGGATACCCGGCTTCCGGCGCCGAATATTGATCCTAAAGAGGATATCGCGGTGCTTCAATATACAGGTGGAACGACAGGGCGTTCCAAGGGAGTGATGCTCACCCATTTCAACTTGGTATGCAATATCATCCAAACTTTTGCATTTTCCGGAGGAGCCTATGAACGGCCCGGTGAGAGAGTTTTAAGCGTGATCCCGTTCTTCCATGTATACGGCATGAACTGTTCCATGAATCTCACCATCTATGCGGCTGGAACGGTGATATGCGCAACAGGGTTCAAAGTTGACAAAATCCTTGAAATCATTCGGAAGCACCGGCCGACTCATTTTCCCGGCGTTCCCACAATGTATATTGCTTTGCTGAACCATCCAGATTCCGAGCATAGCGGGATTGATTCCATCAAAATCTGCAATAGCGGTTCGGCACCGATGCCGGTGGAAGTGATGAAGCAGTTTGAACGGAAGACCGGGGCAAAAATCTTGGAAGGATTCGGATTATCGGAATCCTCACCAGTAACGCATCGAAACCCTGTCCGCGGACTTCGCAAGCCCGGGAGCATTGGGATCCCTGTGCCGAATACCGACAGCAAGATCGTCGATCTGGAGACCGGAACAAGGGAAATGCCTCCGGGAGAAGCTGGCGAACTCATTATCAAGGGACCGCAAGTGATGAAAGGGTATTGGAAGAAACCGGAGGAAACCGCCCTGTGCGTACGCGACGGATGGCTGTATACCGGTGACATCGCCACAATGGATGAAGATGGGTATTTCTACATCGTCGGTCGGAAGAAGGACATGATTATCGCCAGTGGATATAATATCTATCCAACTGAAGTGGAAGAAGTGCTTTATCAGCATCCGGCTGTGGCGGAGGTCTGTGTGTATGGCGTGCCGGATCCATATCGGGGTGAGACGGTGAAAGCGGCCATTGTTCGCAGACAACAGGTTGCCGTATCCGAAGAAGAGCTGATTCAATGGTGCTCGGATCGGTTGGCCAAATATAAGGTTCCCAAGGCGATTGAATTTCGGGAGCAATTGCCGAAATCTACGGTAGGGAAGATATTGAGGCGGAGTTTGATAGAAGAGGAACGGGTAAGGGCGAAAGACGGACTGAGAAAGGACGAGCATGGCAATCAGCAAAAAAATGAATAGCGGGGAGGAATGAAAGTTGGTAGAAGCCGTCATCGTTTCCGCGGTAAGGACACCGATTGCCAAAATGAGGGGAGCGCTAAAGGATCTGCATCCTTCCCTTTATGGAGGGTTAGTGATCAAAGAGGCGCTTAACCGAGCGCAAGTGGCAGGCGGAGAAGTAGATGATGTGATTTTTGGGAACTGTCTGGGTGGTGGAGGAAACATGGGGCGGTTATCACTTCTCCAGGCCGGGCTTCCTCTATCCGTCCCAGGAATGACGATTGATCGCCAATGCGGATCGGGAATCAATAGCGTTGCCCTGGCCGCCCAGGCTGTTATAGCCGGAAGCGGAAAAATATTTGTTGCGGGGGGAACAGAAAGCATGACGAGGTCCCCATATCTGTTGGAACCCCCTAGTCAAGCTTTTGACCGGACGCCCCCGAAGTTTGTCCGCCGTCAGTTGTCGCCCGATCACATCGGCGATCCACCGATGGGGATCACCGCCGAAAATCTTGCGGAACGTTACGAAATCAGCAGGGAAGAGCAGGATGCTTTCGCTCTGCGCAGTCAGCAAAACATGAAAAAGGCCGTGGGGATGGGATGGTTTAAGGAGGAGATTGTTCCGGTTCCGCTCAAGGATAAGAAAGGGAATACGCTCTTATTCGACACGGATGAACATCCCAGACCGGATACCACGATGGAAGCGCTGTCCAAATTGCCGTCTGTGTTTAAGGGGGATGGCTCGGTTACGGCTGGAAACTCATCGGGTGTGAATGACGGAGCTTCCGCTCTGGTGATCATGTCCAGCCAAGAGGCTGAACGGAGAGGGTTGGAGCCCTTGGCGAAGATAAAGCATTGGGCGGTTGCCGGAGTGGATCCGAATATCATGGGGATCGGCCCGGTGCCCGCAACTCGGAAAGTGTTGGCAGAAATGGGATTGAGCCTGGAGGATATGGATCTGATTGAAATCAATGAAGCATTTGCGGCCCAGGTGCTGGCTTGCGACCGGGAACTCCATTTCGATTGGGAGAAAGTCAACGTGAACGGTGGGGCGATTGCCCATGGACATCCGATTGCGGCTACGGGTGGTGTGCTGGTGATGAAATTGGCTTATGAAATGAGAAGGCGGAATGTAAAACGAGGGTTAGTTACCGCTTGTATCGGCGGCGGCCAAGGCATTGCCCTCATTTTGGAACGATAAGGGACAAATCAAGATGGATATCATCCAAACAAACCTGAACGACCATCTATATGGGTGTTGGATCATCAATGGCATCGAACATCATATGGGAGGGAAGGATATGAGAGTTCAAGATTTGTTCGATTTGACCGGCAAGGTCGCTTTAATCACTGGCGGAGGGCGCGGTTTGGGAAAACAAATCGCCGAAGCTTTTGGCGAAGCGGGTTGCAAAGTGGCCATATGCTCAAGAAAACTTGAAAACTGCGAAGAAACGGTATCGGTCCTGCGCGAAAGCGGCATTCAGGCGCTGGCTTATCGCTGTGATGTTACGAACCAGGAAGAAATCAACCGAACGGTTGACAGTGTTTTAAAAGATTGCGGGAAAATTGATATTCTCGTAAATAACAGCGGAGCGACTTGGGGAGCACCGATTGAAGAGATGCCGCTGGAAGCGTGGAACAAGGTCATGAACGTCAATGTCACAGGTACATTTCTCATGTCAAAAGCCGTCGGAAAATTAATGATAGAGAGAAAGTGCGGGAAAATAATAAACATCGCATCCGCAGCCGGGTTAAAAACTTCGGAAAGCTTGAATGCCATTGGCTATAGCACGAGTAAAGCAGCCGTCATTCATTTCACCAAAGAGTTAGCTAGAAATTGGGCCAAACACGGCATTTACGTGAATGCGATCGCACCTGGAATGTTTCCGAGTCAAATGACCAAAGAGGTTTTGGCCGCCCAGTATGACAAAATCGTAGCCAATATTCCATTGGGTAGAGTAGGAAATGATTACTTATTGAAAGGAGCCGCTCTATTCCTTGCTTCCCAGGCAAGCGATTTTGTAACAGGCCATATTCTTGCGGTTGAAGGCGGAAGTACCCTTTAAAGGTTATTGAAAGGTGGAGGGATTGATGATCATTGATCGGAGTGTCATTGGCAGCACATCTGAAGTAAAAGTATTTGAGGTGGAAAAAGGCGCCATTCGGGCTTTTGCTCACGCCATTGGTGACGATAATCCGCTTTATACGGACGAAGCGTTCGCAAAGGAACACGGGTATGCAAGCCTAGTGGCTCCGCCCACGTTTCCGACCACATTTCGTGTTCCCATACCCAATGTGAAGTTTGAACTGAGCCGGGTTTTGCATGGAGAGCAAGAATACAGTTATGAACGGCCGATTGTGGCAGGTGACATCTTGCGCTGCGTGAACAGAGTTGTCGACGTATATGAGCGGCAAGGGAAACTTGGAACGATGACGTTTCTTGTCACTGAAATCCGCGGTGAGGATTTGGATGGCAAGTTGGTGTTTTGTGGGAAAAGTACAGCGATTCTTCGCTGAATGGAGGGAGACCATTGCAAAGCATGGATTGGGAAAGCATCGAAGTGGGGCAGGAGATCGAACCGCTCGTAAAGCCTGCTATTGAAAAAGTGCAATTGGTGAAGTACGCCGGTGCTTCGGGGGATTTCAATCTCATCCACACCGATGATGAAACAGCACGCAAAGTTGGTTTGCCAGGGGTCATTGCACACGGCATGCTCAGTATGGGATTCATGGCCCAACATGTTGGACAATTGGTTGGAACGTATGGATTCGTCAGCCGTTTGAAAGTGCGCTTTGCGGGAATGGTACGCCCGGGGGACGTTCTGACGTGCCGTTTGAAGGTTACAAACAAGGACCAAGTAAAACGCACCGTCAGCTTGGATGTATCTGTCGAAAAGGAACCGGGGCAAGTCTTAACTTCTGGTGAGGCCGTTTTGACGTACTACTAGGGCGTCTGGCAAAACAAGTTGACCATTGGGAGAAGGCGGAAAAACCTTTTCCCGATGAGCGCCGATGGACAAGTGAAGCGCATGGGAAAACGGTTTTGGAGCCGCCGACCTATTTATCAGACACGCCCTGGAATGGTGTCAACAGCAATCTGTCAATGGTCGGGGAAATGCTTCGGCGTATATTCATAGAGGAAGATATCGCCGGAACATTTAGAGTAATTGGAAAACAAAAAGAGGAGGAAAACAAAATGGCAAGATTTTCGAATCGGGTAGCGGTTGTTACGGGAGCAAGCAGGGGGATTGGGAAGGCGACGGTACGGCGTTTGGCTACAGAAGGTGCCAGTGTTTGCATGATGGATATTGACGAGCGAGGGTTGAAAGAATCTTATGAAGAGCTGTTGAAAGAAGGATTTTCCCTGTACCCGTTAACGGTGGATGTTTCCAAGCGGGATCAGGTCGAGGCCGCCTTCGAGGAGGTAGTGAAGCGTTTTGGACGGATTGATATTCTCGTAAATAATGCCGGGGTGATCCGGGACAATTTGCTGTTTAAAATGACCGATAATGACTGGGATACGGTAATGAATGTCCATCTTAAAGGGTCCTTTTATTGCAGCCAAACGGCTCAAAAGGTGATGGTTCAGCAAAATTACGGAAGAATCATCAACATTTCTTCCACGTCAGCCTTAGGAAACCGCGGACAGGCCAACTATGCCACAGCAAAAGCTGGATTGCAGGGCTTTACCAAAACGCTTGCGCTGGAATTGGGGAAATACGGGATTACGGTCAATGCGGTTGCGCCAGGTTTTGTGGAGACGGAAATGACCAAGGCTACGGCGGAGCGTATCGGCATCAGCTTTGAAGATATGGTAAAGAGATCGGTAGCCGCCATTCCGGTGGGGCGCACCGGCAAACCTGAAGATATTGCTCATGCGATTGCATTTTTTGCCCAAGAAGAATCTTCATTCATCAATGGACAGGTTCTCTATGTGGCTGGGGGACCGAAAGCGTAGATTTGTATGATTTCTTTCTTAAATGATATGGGCCATTGTAAAAAATGAGTAAATCATACCAAAAGAGTCTTCCTTTTTGCTGGAAGACTCTTTTCCTTGCGATGGGCATTCGCACAATTTAAAGATGATCCGAAAATGAAAATTTTAGGGTAAAAACACAAACCGCATGTTGACTTTGCTCAACATGCGGTTTGGTCTTGTGAGGCTATCTGAGATGTTTGTGAAGTCACTCTTATTATAAATGGAAAATGTTACGAAAGTTATTCGACAATATAGAAAAAATGTTTGCAGATGAGAAACAAAGTAAGAACCTTTTGTATATTTTCTGGTGCGATGAGGGAACAAATCGACTATCAACTACTGAGACAATTCACTTCATCCATGGTCCATCATATCCGTTAACGTTTTGGTTAGAATATATGCCTAATGGCCTCCACCTAACAACTTCAATAATCTCTTCAAACGTTCGTATCCGCCAGGAAGGACAACAAACATACAAACGCGTTTCATGGTTCCATCTCCTCCCACTTGGTATTATAGGGAATAAGGTCATTAAATCAAGGAGAGGATTATGTTGAATTTGAATGAATAACCCCAATCTATTGACGAAATTTACGGAAAACGGGACTGGAGAGAGTTAGGGCCCTATATTCGAGTGGGCTTTTTGATGGAGGAAGTGGGGGAGGTAGCAAGAGCCGTACGAGCCATTGAGATTGTTAGAAATCGACCTGATGAAAAAGAAAGCGCCAGAGCTGAAAAATGTGGTTTACATTGATGGTAGACCGGACGGACACCACTGTCCTCCTCAGAGGGGAAATCGGGGTGGTAAAGAGGTGTTCGCCGGAGCGATTCATGAAGCCAGCCTTTTCTCTGACGGTTCCTTTGTTGCACTCAACATGGCCTCCATCTCGGAAACCCTGATCGAATCGGAGCTTTTCGGCTATGAGGCCGGTGCATTCACCGGGGCCCAAAAGGACCGATGAGCAATTTGATCCGGGGGATCGAGTAGGCGATCGACAACCGGATGCACATTCTCAACATCAGCATCTCCGCGGGGCGCACTGTTTCCATCTTCCTGTCCGGGCCGTGAACGCCGCCGCCCAACGGGGCATTCTGGTGGTCGCCGCGGCCACTCGGCAACTGTTGGCCGGCCGGGCGATCCCGCTGGGTTCTGTCCGATCGACGGGGGCCGGTCTGGTGAGGTTCTTTGACTAAGGGGAATTCCATACGCATCGTGATTCCCATGATGATGGCGGATCAAGACCGTTCCTTTGTGAAACGGCTTTTTTTATCCTCTTGTTTCCCGGTGTGTTTTATTTTTTTTACTTTAGTACAAAATAATGAAAAGGAATCAAAAGGAAGGAGCCTCATCCATGTCCGGGTTCAAAGGATTTCGCAAGCGCAGAAAACGGAAGAACAGCGGAAGTGATCCGGTCATTCCCAGCACGGGGGAAGATTTGCGGGTCGCCCTCCATCCCGAGCTGGAGAAGAACCGCCGGGTAATGAAGGATTTGTTCGAGCGGTGTTACGACGTCACATTCCGTCCCTTCCGGATCGGAAAGGAAATCGAGGCGGAAATCGTCTACATCGAGAACATGGCCGACATCAAAGAACTGAACGATCACGCCCTGGCTTCCTTGATGAAAGCCTCCCTCACCCGTCCGGAGGAGATTGAAGGGTTCCTTCGCGAAGAATTGCCCGTCGTCTCCGCCAAACCGGTTCAAACCTTTGACGAGTGCGTCAAGCAGGTGGCGGCCGGTGATCCCGTTCTGTTCATCGACGGATGGGACCGGGCACTGAACCTGGGGCTGCGAAAATGGGAAAAGCGGGGGATCAGCGAACCGGAGAGCGAACCGGTGATCCGCGGCTCCAAGGAGGGATTCATCGAGTCGGCCCTGTCGAACACCTCCCTGCTGCGCCGCAGAATCCAAAGTCCCCAATTGAAAATGGAGGAAATGCGGCTGGGCCGTTACACCCAAACCCGGGTCATCGTCGCGTACATCGAGGGAGTTGTCAACGAGGGCGTGCTGGACGAGGTGAAACGGCGGCTGGAGCGGATCGACATCGACGGGGTCCTGGAATCCGGGTATATCGAGGAACTGATCGAGGACAACCCCTTCTCGCCGTTTCCCCAGATAAACGTCACCGAGCGGGTCGACGTGGTGGCCGCCGACTTGTTGTCGGGACGGGTCGCCATCATTACGGACGGATCACCCGAGGTGATGACTGTGCCCCTCAGCTTCCCGACGCTTTTGCAGGCTGCGGAGGATTACTATGTCCGTTTCACTTATGCCACGGCCATCCGATGGCTGCGATACCTGCTGTTTTTCTTCTCCCTGACCGCTCCGTCCTTTTACGTGGCCACGATCACTTTTCACCCGGAAGCGGTGCCCACGGAGCAGCTCTTCAACTTCGCGGCGGCCCGGGAAAAGATTCCCCTCCCGACTGTCATTGAAGCGTTGTTGATGGAGATCGCTTTTGAAGCGTTGCGGGAGGCCGGTCTTCGCCTGCCGAAAATCGTCGGTCCCGCTGTCTCCATCGTGGGCGCACTGATTATCGGGGAAGCGGCGGTGACGGCGGGACTGGTCTCCGCTCCGGTGGTGATCGTCGTGGCGATCACCGGGATCGCTTCTTTCTCCGTTCCCCGCTATGCGTTGGGGTTTACCATGCGCATCCTCCGCTTTCCCCTGTTGATCCTGGCGGGGTCCTTAGGCATGGTCGGCTTTTCCCTGGGGCTGATCGCCCTCGTGGTCCATTTGGCTACGCTCCGTTCCTTCGGCATGCCATATCTCTCCCCCCTCGCACCGTTCCGGCTCGAGGAACTGAAGGATGCCCTCTGGCGGGCCCCACGGTGGAAGATGGATCAGCGTCCGAGCCTATCCCCCAACGACTACCGGCAGTCGCCGGACCAAAAACCGGGGCCGGAACAAGGAGGGGAGAGATGAAGATGAAAGGAGGAACCGGGATGATCGAGCGGGGACGCATCAGTGCCGGCCAGATGGCCCTGATCTTATACACTGGTTGCGTCGGCGTCAAGATTTTGACCGCGCCTCATCTGGCGGCCAAGTGGGCGGGACGGGACATATGGCTGACCCCCCTGGTGGCGGCCGTCAGCGGCGTCTCCTTTTATCTCGCGCTCAAGCTCCACCGGCGGTTTCCCGGGGAGACGATCATCCAGTACAGTCCCCGGATTCTCGGCTGGTTCGGCAAGGGGATCGCGCTGTTATACTTGGTCATCTACATCCATGCCTGCTCCTTCGTGATCCGGTATTATGGGGAGATTGTAAACGGCGTGTTTTTGCTGGAGACGCCCCCGGCGGTGGTGATGGGCGGGATGGCCTTGGTCTGTGCGGCCGCTGTCCGGGGCGGGTTGGAGACCATTGTCCGTTCCGCCCAATTCCTCACCCTGCCGGCCTTCGCCGTCTTGTTGACCCTTACGGTTTTGTCGTCGACGGAGTGGGAGGTCGATAACCTCTTTCCGATTCTGGAACACGGAATCGGTCCCGTGGTGAGAGGGGCGGTGAACCCGTCGATCTGGTACAGCGAATACTTTTTGGCCGCTTTTCTGCTGCCCTACGTGAAGGAACAGGACAAAGCGGGACGATGGGGTGCCATCTCCGTCTTCGGCTCGATGTTGACTCTGACGGTGTTCGATCTGATCGCCGTGTTTGTGTTGGGAAACCAATCGGCGACCTTCCTCTATCCGCTCTTTGAAACGTTCCGGCTCATCAGTCTGGCGGGGTTTTTTGAACACATCGATGCCTTTTTGCTGGCGATGTGGTTGACCATCATCTTCGCCAAGATCTGTCTTTTCCAATACGTCGCCGTTCTGGGATCCGCCCAGTGGCTGGGCCTGTCCGACTACAAACCCCTGTCGCTACCCATCGCCTTCATCCTGGTCGCCGTCAGCATCTGGACCGCGCCGAACCTCTCCTTTTTGAACCGATTCCTCGATGGGGAAGGCGTGTTCTACAGCCACCTGATTCAGGTGGTGATTCCCCTGGGGCTGCTGGCGGTGGCGGGGATCCGGAAAGTGAAGGGGACGAGGGAGGAGGGAAACGTATCATGAGAGCGGGACGCCTGAAGGGAGCCGGGAAAAGGGCCTTGTGCCTGTTGTTGATAGCCTCCCTCCCGATCCTCCCCGGTTGCTGGGACCGGAAGGAATTGAACGAGATCGCCCTGATCCGGGCCCTCGGAATCGACCGGACGGAGGACGGGCAGATCGAAATGACGCTTCTGCAAGCGATTCCCCAGCGGGTGGGTACGGACAGCGGCACTGGAGGAGGGGGCAAACAGCAGCAAATGGTCCTTTCCGCACGGGGCGTCACCATCCCCGAAGCGCAATCCAAATTGCAGGAAAAAATGGGGCGTCGCATTTTCATGGGCCACCAAGAAGTGGTTGTGTTGGGGAAGCGGCTGGCCAAAACGGGGATTTGGGAAGCGCTAGACTACTTTGCGCGCCATCCCGGGTTGAGGAAGGATGCCTTTGTGTTCGTGACCGAAAGTTCGCCGAAGGAGATCTTCGAGACCGTTGCGCCGGGGGAAACCATCTCCACGGGAACCCTTTATAAGATGGTGAAATTGGAGCGGGCGGTCAACTTGACCTTGATGCGGCTGCTGCAGGAGGTATCCGGTGACGCGGAAGCCGCGGGCATCCCCGTGGTGATGAAGGTGAACGACACCACTCTGGCCATGGATGGTACCGCCGTCTTCCGGGGGGATAAAATGGTGGATCACTTGGATCGGAAAGCGGCAGAAGGGCTGATGTGGATTCGGAATGAATTTACCACCAGGATGGTCAACACCCGTCTCCCAGGGGAAAGGGGATATGTCTCCATGGAAGTGGTTCGGTCGGAAATCGAGCTGATCCCGAAGATCGAAGGGAAGAAGCGGCGGATCCTCTTGAAGGTGACCTCCGAAGACGATGTGCGTTTTAACGGCACCCGTCTGACTCTGTACCATCCGTCGAACGTCGACCGGATTGCCCGGGCGATGGAGCGGATCCTTCGGGACCGTATCCGCCAGACGGTGGAAAAAGTGCAAAAAAAAGACCGGGCGGACGTCCTCGGATTTGCCGGAGCTTTCCACCGGGAATACCCCGAGGAATGGGCCAAGGTGAAGGATCGTTGGAATGAGCAGGTGTTTCCCCGATTGGATGTGGACATCCAGGTCCGTGTGCACATCCGCCGGCCCGGAGTGACCGACCGACCGGCGGGCCTGCCGGAGGAGAAGGTGAAGGAGCGATGAATTGGGCAAAAGTGTTGGGTGTCACGGTGGTCAGCGTATTGATCGTGCTGTTCGAGTGGCCGCTAATCAACCGGGGGCGTAAAAAGGAGAAGGCGGCCCTGTTGGTGTTCACCGTCATCGGGTGGGGATTGTGGCTGTTGCTCATCTATTTCCCAGACTTGCCCGGCCCCACCCATTTCGTGCAGAATTTGTTGCGCCCCCTCGGCAGGTTGTTGGGCGAGTGAGGGGTGGTCCGGGTGGAGACGCCACAGGTTTTGTGTCCGCGACAGATATCAAGTGAAAATCGCCGTCAAGGCCGCCAAGGGGGAAACAGTGGTCAAGCTCTATCCCGCCAAAAGACAACGGACCATCATCCATGAAACGGAGAACGGGTCCGAAAACATGTGTCGTCATCGGAGTATGACCAGACCCCGCGGCGGTGCCCGGGGTCTGAGTCCGTATGGCCCAATGGGTGGACGGATCATGAGGATTAGGAAACGTCGTACTATTAGCCAATAAGTATAATTTGTCGTTGGAAGAGATTGTCGAAGTACATAAAGAAAAGTTACAGAAGAGGTATCGGAAAATTCCGTCGAATGATTCTGGAGGGAAAGGCAAGGTCGATTGATATAAGTTGATTAATGAGGCATGGGTTCCCTTCAACCCATGCCCAGATATCGTTGTTCCCCGGCCTTCTCCTAATTGATGATCCCATGATCGATGATCTCCACATCCGCCTTTGCTTGAAATCGAATATGGGGGTATTCTTTCTCCAAATCGATCTTTTTCCAATCTTGATAATGATACGCCTTCAAGTTCCTGCCCACCCCAAATCCATCGAAATGGGCCCGCTGCATTTTGTTTAGGAGATGATTCATCTGATCGGTGAGCATCGCGGTAAGTTTTTGGTTTAGTTTTTTGGCCTTTTCTTCTTTGTCGAGATGATCCATCGGATATTCTGTCACGTTTACATTCAGTTTGGTCAAAAAAGTGACCTCGATCTTCTTGCCATGAACCGCCACATTCATGTTGGATTTTACTTTGTAGACGTCGAGCGAGATGAAATTGGCCTGATACGGATGCTTGTTTTGAAAGAGTTTCAACGTCAATATCGCGCTTTCTTCTTTTTTGCCTTTCATCAACAGGTACAGCATGGATTCGTTTGGGTTGAGGGTTCCCGCCATGCGCCGGCCATGGAACATGGACATTCCATCCACCTTGATATCTCTTCCATCGGAAACCAAATAGGGAAGGGCAAAATCCTGTCCCGGATCCAAGAGCATCGCTAAGATGGTCTCGATATTTTGCTCTTCCACAAGCGTCGCTGTTACCTTGGTATCAATCATTTCGTCCACATATTGCCCGATCAGGGATTGGCCGATTTGATTGATCCTCACGATATCTTGGGCACTTCCGCGGGCCACGGCGATATGCGCATTGAGGGAAGCCTTGGGATCCCTATATATAAGATCCAAAATCGGGTAGATATCGTCTTTCGCGACTTCTTCCCCCAAGAGCAGTGTACGCATTTTAGACGTCCTAAGCCTTCCGTTCACTCTCATATCGAGTTGCTTCCTTGCATCTCTTATTGACTTTCCCACTGCTTGAAAAGTCGTATTGGTAGGATTTCCTCCGCTGTTCGTCGGGGCATAGCGGACCGCTCCGGTTTCCAGGATGTCTCCCCCAGGCAACCGATCAATCCCAACCAGAATAACCATTCTGGCATCGCGCAAATAATCCTGATCCCAACAGCCCGTCAGGAAAAGAACGGTCAACATGGCGATCAACGGTGCCAGCCGCTTCCGTTTCATATGTCCACCCCCTCTTCTTTCCGCTTTCTCAGGAGCGAAACCAGCAGCAGAAAGGCGGGAAACGCAAAAATAAAGAGATAGCTGGTAAAGCTGAGCCATTTCGCAAACTGCGTAATCTCGTAGCGGTTCCCCGGAAATAAAGCGATGAGAAAACTGATGGCCCCGGCCAACCAAACACTCCATTGGTACTTCACTTTGCGGAAGATCGAAGCAATCCCTTTTCCGGCCATATACAAATAAATCATGTAAGTGGTGGTCGCCACCATCACACCGAACATCAAGAAAAACAAATCAAGCCGCTCCACCATCGGCAAGCGGAACGCTTTCAGCAAGTAAATGACGGGGTCCCGGATCAACGGCACCTCTTCCGGGGCATAAACGACCAAGCAAGTAAACGTAAGCAGCGCATAAATAATAACAACCACCCAGACACCCAGGGAAGCGGCTTTCAACTTGTCCTTGTCCGTTCCTTCCACAAAGGGGTAGGCGACCAGAACAAGCTCAAATCCCAACATGCCGATCGTGGCTTCGTATATCGCTTTAAAAATATTGATCCAGCCCGCTTCATCAATCGGAAGGATGTACAAATAATTGGCGTTCTGAAGCGGCCAATAGACCAGGAGGAAAATGGTGCCGAACCAAAACGAGACAAAAACGAGAAAGCGCGCAATGATCCGCAAATCGGAAATGACCAAATAACAACTCACCAACACCATCAGCAACATCAGGATCCAGCCCGGCGTCAAAAAATAAACCCATTCCTTGCTGATTCGGGTGTACAAATCCAACACCAGACTGCAAATGAGCAAAAAATATATAAGGTAGAGAAAGGAAATCACTTTTCCCAAAAATTTTCCCAGAATCTCCGGAGCAAATTCAAACAGGGTTTTGGTGGGGAACCGTTTATTCAACGCCCACATGATAAACAGAAACAGTTGCACAAGCAGTCCGGAGAAGATGATGGAGAGCACGCTCCCTCCCTTGGCCACCATTTGCACATCCCTTGGCAGGGAAACGAATCCCACTCCCACCATGGCTTGCATGATTACGAAGCTTAATTGTCCCGGAGTGATTTCAGCGCGGTTTTTCATTCTCTTTCCACTCTCTCGAAGTCCTCTCTTGGTTCAAAATTTGCGGATGCGGATCTTGCGGGCGCTCATTCAGTTTCCATACGGGGAAGCGGATGAGGGTATCTTTCATATCCCTGATTCTCAGGGGCATGATCGGCGTAAAGTACGGGGTCCCGAAACTTTCCAATTTGCACAGGTGGATAAAGATGACCATGAATCCGAACAAAATCCCCAAAATCCCGAACAACGCCGCCGCAATCATCAAGGGAAAACGCAAAATACGAATCGAGGTGCTCATGTCATTGGAAGGCACAACAAAGGAAGAGATGGACGTAAGGGCCACCACAATGATCATGGTGTAAGAAATGAAACCGGCCCGCACCACCGCGTCACCGATCACCAACCCCCCCACGATGCCGATGGTTTGACCAACCGGGCTCGGCAGGCGAATACCGGCTTCGCGGATCAATTCCATCGTCAATTCCATCAGGAGCGCCTCCATGAGGGGGGGAAAAGGGATGGTTTGCAACGTCCCTTGAATGTTATAAGCCAAATTGGTGGGCAAAACCTCCGGGTGAAAAGAAACGACCGTGATATAGGCCGCCGGAAGGATAAAGGCGATCAAAAAGGCGGCATAGCGGATCAAACGCACGAAAGAACCCACAATCCAACGGCTGTGGTAATCATCCGGTGTTTGGTAAAAGGCGAACAGAGTGATCGGAATGATCAGGGCGGTCGGGTCCCCTTCGGCAAAAATGGCAACCCTCCCTTCCATCAGATTGGACATCACCCGGTCAGGCCGTTCGGTGTTCAACGCTTGCGGAAAAGGCGATAAAGGCTGGTCCTCAATGTATTCCTGTATAAATCCCGGTGAAAGTATGGTGTCGGTGGAAATCGCCCGCAAACGCCGGTCCACTTTCTCAATCAGCTCCGGATTTGCCAAATGCTGCATATAGGTGATCGCAACCTTTGTTTTTGTCTCTTTGCCGATGTAATAATAACGGACAACCAGATTGGGATTCTGAATCCGCTTTCGCAAAAGTTGAATGTTGGTCGACAAATTCTCGATAAAACCGTCATGGTCGCCCCGAACGACCCGTTCATTTTGCGGTTCTGCAATCCCTCTTTTATCGGTTGCTTTGGCGGCGGCGAGATACACCGCCTTCTTTCTGTCCAATAGGACCACACACCAGCCGCTCAGCAATTTGGACACGGCATAGTTTAAATCGGCTGCTTTTTCGAGTTCGGGAGAGAGAATGACTTGATCCAACTCATCTTCATTGGAAGTCTGGATCGGCTCAATAATGTACCGGGTTATTTTTTCGCTGTCACACATAGATTCCAAATACAGCATAACCCCTTCACTATCCGCAAACGTTACTTTTCTTTCCGTCAGATCACCGGTGTTAAACAACTTTTCCTTTATGTACCGGACATTGTCCTCCAATCTGTTGGAAGGAGGTGCTTCCGCCTGAAGGGTGCTCTTTATCGTTTTTCTTTGCCCGTACCGGTTATTGTTGAACATGCGTTTAAAAAAGGACATTTCCCCCACCTGCATCCTCCATTTTCCTTAGATATTGCCTGATTGCACTCCGGTTATTCTAAAACGGGCGAAATAAAAAAGCAGATCCCGATGATCGTGGGCTTTATATAGTGAATGGGTGAAGATATTGTTCTGGCAAATATTGATCGGTTTTGAGTGGGGTTGTTTCTTAGAGAGGAATGATTGGAACCTGGAATGCCATATTGGAAACCTTTGCAATCACAAAAGAGCACTTGTAGTACTATGCAGCCGACCTAAGCCCGTTGAAAATAAAAAGAATCATCCGGGGCTCTTCTCATGAATAAGCTAGGTGAGTGGGATGAGATCTTGCTGGAAATGAAAGTTATAAATCCCTTGCAACCGCTCGGATTGAAGGGATTTCTTTTCTTTTGTGATTATCACCGGCGAATTGCCTGTTTGTTACTTAAAACCTTTCATTTACTTCCCAAGACTCCACGATCTGATGGGCGGTTTGCGGATCGTAGCCTCTTCCCATCAAATAGGCAATCGCCGCCACTTCGCGCAACGCGTGTTCGAATGAAGTGTATCGAGCTTCACGAAGACCATACTGGACAAAGGATTCCACCGCTCCCAATGTGGGGGCTTTCAGTCCCGGATAAAGGGGTTGCCGCGGATGCCGTCTCGGCTCTCTGGGGTAAAATTGGTGAGGATGCGGAGCATCAGACATGATATTCATCTCCTTTTTGAAAACAGATGGATTCATCATGCAGTATATGTGGAAAATCTTCTGATGCACTGCCCAAAAATGACATGATATTTGAAAGCGATTAGGCACTGAAAAGGTTTTTCCGCCTCCCCCATTGGTCAACTTGATTTGCCAGACACGCCCTGGCCGGGAGGTCCACACGAGATCCTTTGAAACCATGTGAGTCAAAAGAGAAACCCCCGGGAGATCCCGAGGGTTTTTTCGTGGTTTTCGCCATCATGTGTTTTGCGTGCGCAGTAGCATATGGACTTAGTCAATCATTGCTTCCGTATCACCTTAATAATTCCTCGATCGTTTCTTCCCAGCGTTTGATGACAGAGATGGAATCCTTCAACTCAATTCTGACTCCAGATGTGATGCCGGCGTATTTGGCGACGTCTTCCCGAACAGAGACAACGCTTGCCGCAAAGCGTTCCCGCTTGTGTTTTGCATGGGACAATGCTGCCAGCCTTTGCAGCGAAAGGCGCACATAGTGAGCTTTTCCTGCGATGAATGCAACGAGTGTCGCTTTCCCTGTCCGAATGATGTTCGCGGTGGTGGTGGTGGCGGGCCACAGAGCCAATCTGAGCTGGGTCGGGCTGGTGGCGATGATTTCACCCACACTGATCATGGCGGTATGGGGCCACAAGTCTTCCGTGACGGTTAGCAACATCATGGCCTCATGTTGTTTCGCGTCGAGGTTTTTTCCGTTCAAAAGTTGATATAGTTCCGGTGAAAGCTCTTGCTTATTCATCTTCATTCACCTTATTCCTTTGATAAACGATCTCTTCTTCGCGCTTCCTTGTCGCATCCATTCTTTGAACTTCGCACCCTTCATGAATCTGAAGGGTAAGAATCATGCGAACTTCAAGCATATTAAAATGGATGTGTTCTTCTAAGATAACATCTGTTCACCATGAGAGGGAAGGTTCGTTTCTCATCGGATGCAGAAACAGCTGCGCAGCCGATTGAAAGGGATATGTGAGATGCTACCGCCCGGCAAGATGTGAAGGCGGAAGAATAATCAAATTGATAGAGGTGATCTACATGAATGTGAACAATTCTACGAATGGAATGCATTGATTGGAAAGGTGCGCGCGGAGTTGGAGAAAGGCACGCCGCCTGAGAGTCCTGTGGTGTTGCGATTGGCCAAACGGTGGAAAGAATTGATCGACATGTTTTCCGCCGGAGACCCTGAGATCACAAAAGCAGCCGAACGTTTTCATGCCGAAAACCCGAATAATCCATTGCAGCGGAGTGGACGGGGAGCTTTATAAATATATCGGCAAGGCGTTGTCACACATTTAATGCGTAATGAAAAAGGCCGTATGCTCCACACCATAGAGAGCATACGGCCCTTCTTTGTTTTTTTCTTTCCGCTTCGATTGAACCGTGAAGGTGAAGGGGAGTCGGAGCGTCCATGAGTTGAGGAGGTGTGTAACAAATTCCCCGGTTCAACCTCAAGTCGCCTTTGTTGCTTGTCTCTTATTGATCCACTGCTTTCGCGGCATCGATTCTGCCGTGAATCCAATCGGTGCCTGTGCCGGGGATCTTTTCCGCCGTTCCTTCAATGGCTTTGCGAATGTCACTTGCGCTTTTGCCTTGAGAAGCGAGGAGCGCCGCTTCACCGGCGACGAGAGGGGTGGCCATCGAGGTGCCGGACATGGTTTCATAACCGCCCCCGGGAACGGTGGATAAGATGTCCACGCCGGGAGCCGCCACATCCACCCAGTCGCCAAAGTTGGAGAAATACGCTTTGAGGTCGTTTTGGTCTGTGGCCGCTACCGCAATGGCATCGTCATAATAAGCGGGATAGCTTGGCGCGTTGGTTGACTCATTGCCGGCTGCGGCCACAATGACCGCTCCTTTGCCGGCTGCGTATTTGACGGCATCCTCCAGGGCTTTTGAATTTTCTGATCCGCCCAAGCTTAGACTGATGACCTTCGCGCCGGCATCAGCGGCGTGGGTTATCCCACTGGCCACAGAATCCCAAGTGCCGGAGCCGTTTTCATCCAAGACGCGTTCCGCCAAGATGGTCACTTCAGGCGCCATGCCGACGATTCCTTCATTATTGTCCGTTTTGGCCGCGGTGATACCGGCGCAATGCGTGCCATGGCTATTTTCATCCATTGGATCATTATCGTTGTCGATGAAGTCTTTCCCTTTTTCCACTTTGCCGGCGAGATCCGGGTGGTTGTAATCAACACCGGTGTCAACGATAGCCACTTTCACCTCAGAAGAACCTTTCGTCACATCCCAAGCGGCCTCTGCTCCCACCTTTTGCGGGGCGTATTGCTCCGAATATTTCGGATCGTTCGGGGTGAAGGCGGCATGAATTTCGCCGTTTGGCTCAACATATTCCACTTGGGGGTCTGCTTTGTAAGTGGCGATCGCCGCTTTGACGCTTTGCCCTTTCTTTACCGTAACCACCTGATAACCCAACTTGGGGTTGGTGGAGGTAACATTCCCTTTTGCTTTTGCATGGAGAGAAGCGGCCTTGGATGAAGAGGCACCCGGCTTGAACTTAACGATAATTTCCTGCGGATGTTGCTGTGTGGCCTCCGCATGCACACCTGGAATGGATGTGGAGACCACCATCGTTCCCAATGCCAAAGCGGCCACAATGGAAAGTGAATGTTTAAACATCAGCTCACCCTTTCAATAAATATAATATTTAACAAAATAAGAATAATTAAAAAATGTTACAAAAGTGTTTCCGGAATGATGTATTAATGTGGAAATTATTTCATTTAATCTAATGTATGTCTATTGATTTTTTATATTGAAATTGTATTAAGTTGCTTTTTTATAGGTTGTTTTTGGAGTTTATTTCAATTACAACCGATCGATGACAATAAATGAAGATGGAAATGTTAACTTATTGCTTTTGGCGCATTTACATAGAGGCTCAAAACCGTTTTCCAAAGACCGCCTCTTATATGTCATATGCATTCGCTATTGGTATATACTCCTCCTCTTTTTGTTCTGTTGTATAGACAACTCTACCAATATGGAGTAAACTACGAATAGATAGAAAATTATATTATGTAAAGAATATTTAAAAACAATACAAATATTGGGGTTTCATCGTGTGCCGTCCTGCAAAACACACATGTCAGGTGAAATTTATCCAGAAAAGGAGAGGGAGTAATGAGGTTCAGAAAAACGGGAAAGCAGAGGGTGTTGATCGTGGCGATCGTCGCTGTGTTTATGTTCAGCCTGTTTCCGGCAGGGGCGTCCACATCGCATGTCTCCGCGGCCACCTGTCAGGAGCCGGCATGGAATGCGGCAACCGCCTACACCGGAGGCACGCGCGTATCATATAACGGCAAAATTTATGAAGCGAAATGGTGGACACAAGGTGAACAACCGGATTTGAGCGGCGAATGGGGTCCATGGAAATACATCGGCGACTGTGGCGGCGGAGTGGTTGATACGGAAGCGCCTTCGGCTCCTGCCGATTTGACGGTTGCCGACACCACCAGCTCCAGTGTCTCGCTCTCGTGGAAGGCGTCAACCGATAACGTGGGCGTATCGGGGTATGACGTATACCGCGGCGCGACGCTCGCCGCAAGCACAACGGGGACCACCGCGGTCGTGACCGGATTGGCCTCCAACACAACCTATTCATTCACCGTTAAAGCCAAAGACGCAGCGGGGAATGTTTCCGCGGCGAGCAATCAAGTGAGCGCAACGACGAAGCCCGGCGACTCAAACGAGGTCACGCGGAGGTATGTGGCCTACGCCAGTACGTGGAACACAAGCATCTACGACCTGAAACCAGAGAATATTCCCAATTATATCACGAATGTGAACCTTGCTTTTGCGAGACCGGATACGGCCTATCGCAAAGGTGCTTACGAGTTTGACCAAGCGGTTGCCGGCTTTGAATTCGTCGAAGGCGCGACGACCAACAACCAACACCGGACAGAAGAAGTTCACCTCTCAACAGGCGCAGGACCTGCGCAATAACATCGCGGCACTGAAGGCGCGCGGCACAGAGGTTTGGATTTCGGTCGGCGGCTGGGCATACAGTCAGGGCAGTCAGTGGGCGAACTTCAGCGCACCGCGTGTGGTCGACCTGGCGCTTGATTTGGGCGCTTCCGGTGTCGATATTGACTGGGAGTCCAGCGGCAGCAGCTGCAACAAGCTGGAGGCGGCTCAGTTCAGTTGCTCCAAAGACGGTGAGATCGCCGGTATCATCACCAACCTTTACAACGAGATCCATTCGCGCGGGGTGAACCTGAAAATCTCCATCGCCGGCTGGTCGACGGGCGCTTATTATGTCAAGGGCACGCCGTTTGAAGAAGGAAAGGTGCAGTGGGGTTCACCTTTCGGCGGGACGATGTACCGCGTCGTGAAGGATCACGGCAGCAAGATCGACTTCATCAACCTGATGTCCTATGACGCAGGCGATTACTATGATCCGCGCGAGGGGTACGAGTCTTACCGCGCCATCTACAACGGTCCGATCAATATGGGCATGGAGATCGCTCCCGAGGGAGCCGGCGGAGCCGTTCTGGAGGTAGCGGCGCCGGCCGGTACCGTATATGACGCGGACATGCTCACCGGGCAGAACAACATAGCGACGTAGTACTACAATGTCGAGACCATGGTCAAATATATCAAGAACAAGGGCAGATCCAACGACGGGTTCATGATCTGGCAGCTCTGGAAGCAGCGCGTCCATCAGCCGGCCCCTGCCGGAGCGGCGACAGAGAACAGCGCCGGCCAATACGTGTGCCGGAATTTGCCGCTGGCGGGAGACTGCAACCAAACGATCCCGAACCTTCCCAAGCTCACTCCTTAATCGCCAAAAGGAGAAGGAGGCGAGTTTGTTCTCCTTCTCCTTGCCAAGAGGCCCACATAAAAAGCCCGCGGGCAATGCCATCAAATAAAAACAAAGCCACAATAACATTAAAGCGCTATTCATTCTATATTTTATATGGAAAGAATAGCGTTTTTCCGATGTTGATATTTGTTTTCTCAGCTTGATAAGCTGTGAATGTGGAGTCTCAACTGTTTTCAACTTGACGGATAAATTCGCGCATCAATTCTGGCAAGTTGTTCCATGCGTGACCGGAGATGAGATTGCCATCGATGTGCGTTTGTTTGTCCACGTAGGTTGCGCCGAGTGCTTCGATGTCAGGTTTGCAGGCGATATACGCCGTCATTTCCCGGCCTGTGATTAAATCTTTGATGGGGGAGAGGGAGATTCCTCCATGACAAACGACCATGATCGGTTGGTTCTTCTCAAAAAATGGGCGCAGGATGCGACCGTAATCCGGATGGAGGCGAATATATTCGGGCGCTCGGCCGCCTGGAATGATGAGGGCGTCATATTCATCCGGATTCACCTCGGCGAATGATTTGGTGGCTTCAAGGCCATAGCCCTTTTTTTCGGTATAGGTTTCCCAATCTTCGAAATCATGCACAACGGTATGGATTTTTTTCCTGGTCGGAGCGGCGATATCCGTTTCATACCCTTGTTCCAAACAGCGGTAGTAAGGATAATACACTTCCAATGCCTCGACAGCGTCACCGGTAACGATTAATACTTTTTTGGCCATAACGATTCCTCTCCTTTATGATCAAAGGTGGGTTGTTTGGATTATACCATCTCTTTCTCTCCATGTGTGGAATTTAAACCACTTTTTTATTCTTTGGGTTTAAATAGCCGGAAAAATCGGCCTCGTCCCAACCGCAGGCGGATTTTTTCACTTCCACTTCGCATTCCTTTTTTGGCCTGCTTCGATAGCATGGTTCGTTTGGAAAAACAACCGCCTTACCGATGAGGTGAGACGGTTGCGGATGTTATTCATAAGGCCGCGGTTGATAAAAATAATTGGGGGTCACGATTTTATCTTCGTATTGGTGATGGAAGATATGCGTGGTGGCGGGGGAAAGGGGAGGGATCAGCCATGTCCAATCTCCAGTCAAGTCCCGATCGGCCTTCATTTCGTTTTTTTCAAATACTTTAAACTGCTGGGCCGCCGTATGATGATCGACGATGGTCACACCATGCAGCTTGAAGGAATCCAGTACGGCAACATTCAGCTCGACCAGGGCGCGGTCTTTCCACAGCGTGGAGTTGGAGCGGGTATCGAGGCCCAGGTTTTTGGCTATGCGCGGAAGCAAGTGATAGCGGGATTCATCCGCCAAGTTGCGCGCCCCGATTTCCGTGCCCATATACCAACCGTTAAACGGGGCGGCCACGTAGCTGATGCCCCCGATTTCCAAACGCATATCGGCAATCATCGGGACGGCGTACCACTTGACTTGCAAATCGCCGAACAGATCATAGTGGGGATGGCGAATCGGCACTTCAAGGATAAGCTTTTTGGGTATCTGCATATAAAGCGGTCGTTGGCCGTTCACTTGGATGACCAAAGGCAATGGATCAAACGGCGTGCCTTCCCCGCGCCAGCCCATCGCAAGGCAGACCTTGGTGAAAGAAAGAGAGGAAGGATCACCGATGACGCCGTCACGGGTTTGGTATCCCGCATAGCGGATGAGTTGGTGATTCCATATTCGCACAGGCGCCCTGCCATGGATTGCCGGCCGAAAGATGGTGATGGTGGGGCGGATTTCCCCTCCGTTGGTCGCATAGTCAATATGATGCAGCAAGGCTTGAAAAATATCGGCTTCCTTTTTCAAATGACGGGCATCAATCACGCTTAACCGATTCCAAAACAAACGCCCGATGCACCGGTTTGAGTTACGCCAAGCCATTTTGGCGCCATGGGACAATTCTTCATATGTATGCTCATAATAGCCATATTGATCGATGTGCCGTTTCACTTCATGTACTCTCGCTTGGGTTTCACTGACCGATTTCCCCAATTCGTGATAACAACGCCGAATGAAAAGTTCCGCTTCGTTGAATAGATGGCTGTTCATGGGGGAGCGGGAACCCTCCTTTTTTAATATAATGTATAGATTCACATTAATCATATCAGCTTGATATGATCTGGGAAATGGCAACTTTTAATATAGAATTGTTTGCTTCAGATGATATATAATCCTTCTATTGTTTTTGTTAAATGTTTACCCATGCGACTCAATGGACACGAATCCGGATGAATGGGGGTGAATGATGCTAAAAAAGAACTGAGGCAAACGTTCGTTGCCTAAGTTCCGCCTTGGGATGTGCACCGTAAAGGTGGTTTCTTTGTCCGTTTGGCTGGCCACGGCGATCCGCAGGGTGAATGGGAAAATCATCGGCCCTCCGCCAAAGGATGAACAAGATCCAGGCTATGTGGATGAAACCTATCCCGGCTACTTGATGTATGTGCCATGTGGCCGTCAACATGATCAGGGGGAGAGCTGGACGGAGGTGTACAAGCAAGAGGTGTGGTATTTTGATTGGGTGTTGAAGAGGAAAGGGATGGTTAATTCAAAACACCTCCGAATGGCTAGATGATCCATTAAGGAGGTGTTTTTCTGGGCACGAGTTATGAGTGTAAGTTTATCATGAAACGGTTTGATAGAATGCAGTGAGTTTTGGAACATGTTAGCTGAATGAAGGGAACACAGTGGTTTGAGCTAAATGATGAACTGCTCAATTGGCATTTTGCTAAAGTATAATTAGCAAAAGACAGCTTAGCGGCTTGCCTTAGTCTATTTTGTCTTGATCACCCCAATCATGACCAATTTGTCCCCGATTTTGACTGAAGTCCCCAATAAAGGCGTTGTCTCCGACATTCCCTTCGATATGGATAGAGATGCCCATAGATTTTTGCGTTTCCAATTCCATTTTCATATTGCTGAGTTCCATCATGATCAAGTTGAGAAATGGAAGAATGACTTCATTGATAAAGTTTCGAACCGCTGATTTGCGACCAACTTCTTCTTTCACCTTCACATTTTTGATGAATTTTTCATCGAGTAATTCATCCTTATCCCGATACGGATAAATGGCCTCAAAAATGGTAAATCGTCGATAAGCAAGGCGCAAATACTTGAACAAAGCAAAATTAAAGGCAATCTCTTCATCGTCGTCATCAGGGGTGGCCAATTTACGGTCAAAGATGATACCAGCCTCCACAGCGGATTTAATATCATAAAAACGGACGGTACGTTTCCTTACGAGTTCAAATACTAACGGCTGTTTATGAACGAATTTAATAATGCTGCGGATATAATTATAGAAGCCTTCGGGTGGAATATATGGCGAGCTGTTCCGCAAATACTCCAAGTTATTCATCGTATTGTTGATATCATTGAGCATCTGGGTCCGATTCGAATCAGGCCTTTCCTTTTCGAGCAAGGACTTCACCCACCTCTCCTGAAACGAATTTACAATGGGAATGGAAAGGGCATCTTTCACAGCGGTAAGAGATAGGGATGAAACCTTCTCTGTTCTGTTTGTAAGGTCTGTTCAAAAAATTTGATCGTTTTTTGCGTCGTTTCCGTTTTGTCATTTACGTAGTAAGGAGTCGTGTGGTTTTTATAAATGATCTGGCCCTCTACCTGATTTTCGTTAAAATACCTTTGCAATAAGATGATCTGTGCGAATAACCGTATCAGATGGTAAGGTTGAGCGCGTGGGACATAATAGGGAAGAGTCTCTTGTGAACGATCCATCGTAATGATTAATTTATCTTCTTCATCATCGTATCTCCACTGTATATCATCATCCACCAAGGTGATTTGATATTCTTGCTCTTTATCTTCCACAGTGATAAATTCGATGAAAGGAAAATGGGGTTGCGTGATTTTGGATAGCAATTGCTCTTTCATGCTTTCCATCTGTTCTTGTTTCTGCTGTCTTTCTTCCAATGCTTGATGATATTCCTCCATTTGTTGTTGGTACATATCATGATCGTTAAACCATGACCAATGAGCTTTGCGCTTTCTGAACTTAATAAAAGCGAGCAACAATAAGATATATAGAGGTAGGGAATAGATGATCTTCGGTCCCATTCCGATTAGCAACACAAAACCAATCAACAGGAGAATGAGCGCATTCTTTTGATTTTTCTTCCATTTCTTCGCCAACCAATGAAGGGGGTCTTTTTCACTAAAATACTGAATGATTTCTTTCTTATTATTCCATGCCAACCAAGCACAAACCATAAACAACATCAAATAGATGACGGTCGGATTTGTTAGCGCGATAATAGATTGAATGATCAACAGCGCTTGCAACACCAGATAGCCAATGAGCCAATACTTTATCTTTGTCTTTTTGTTTTTATTGACTTTGGGTTTCTTTGGTTTGGGTGGCAGTTCAAACGACTGGAGAGCAAACCATTGTCTATGAAGGGTTTCGGCTTCGTTCACATCGATTTTTTTCCGCCGGCTCTCACTTTCCCGCCATCGTTCTGAACAATAGAGATATTCCTCAATTTCTTCGGTGTGGATATATCCGTGCATTCCCATCGTTTCCCCTCCGGCAAGCTACAGGAATAAACTTAATATTTGCGAGATGGAGCCTACATTTGTTAATAAGGGGGAATCAGCCTTCAATTTCGATTTTATGTCGTCCAAGTGAGTGACAAGGGATTTCAGCACAGCGCGTTTCGGCTTTCCTTCTTCGATAAAACGATGATTTAATTCCATCAATTCAAGGGATTCTTCTCTTTCTTCTGTTGAAAGCTCCTTGCTCTGTTCGGTCAAATGGGAAAATTCTTCAATCAGTCTTTTTAACTCTGCCACCTTTGATTCCTTTTCCAGTTCCGCATTGACGCGGTTATGGGAGTTGATCGTCCCTTGGTTACGTGAAAAGTCTCCAATCATCGCGTTGTTTCCGACATCACCCCCGACATGAATGGAAAAATTGGTTCGCTCCGCTTCTTTGTTCATTAAATTTGCCTCCTTTGATGTTGAAACCGATCCAAACGTTTGGTATGATTTTATTATAATAAACTGATTTATGGAAATCAACACAACAATGGTTATTTGACTGAAAAACCTATGCCGAATCGATAAAATTCGGCGTGAAACAAACCTCTTTTGTGATCATTCAATTTCACCTTCTTTACTCGTAAATTGTGGACTCGTTGGAAGAATTTGTGCGCAAGTTAGATGCACAAGAAAATTACTATCATGTGGAATGAAAAAAGCGAAGCTTAAAGGAGGAAGTCAAACATGAAGGATTATTCTTTTTTAAAAAAGTACATTCTGCGGTCAGAAAGCGATCAGGCTCCGGGGCAAAAGCACACGTTTTATCCACTTGATCAAAGTCAAATCATAGAAGCCGAGAACAGAATAAATCGAACATTTCCAAGAGAATTGAAAGATTTCTTTGAGCAGATTGGCTATGGTTTCATGTGCAAAGACGGGAAAAATCTCTTCACTAACCGGTTGATGGACCCACATTCGATCGCTGATTTGGTGTTGGGCGAGAATATTTATGAGGATTACTATTTAATTGATGAACTGGAAGAAGAGCCACATCTTTTTCCGTTTTTCGAGGTGGGAGATGACAGCTTTATTTTCTTGGATTTGAACCAACAGAGTGAGAAAGGGATCTGTCCTGTTGATTATGCCGGTATTAAAATCGCAGATTCGTTAGAAGAGTTTATGCGAAAGCTGGATGCGCAAGAGAATTACTATCTTGCTGTTGATGTGGATTGATATCATCCCACTGTATGAAAACGCTTTGATTTCTGAGGAGATGGTAGTTTGGAAGACAATTTATCGGTTTTATTAACTTTTATCCCCAAAATAGAGAAGGGAAATCGATTTGTTTTGGGCATAGATGGGTTAAGCCGTTCAGGAAAAACTACACTCGCAAATAAGCTTAGTCAGGTATTGCAAGAGAAGAAAATCCAAGTTTGCGTCTTTCACATGGACGACTACATTGTAGAGCGTGAAAAACGTTACAATACTGGGCATGAAGAATGGTTTGAATATTACCACTTACAGTGGGATGTTGAATGGCTAAAAGATCATTTGTTCAAAAAACTGAAGGTGTCTAACCAGCTTAACCTTTCGATATATGATGATGCAACTGACACACATAGTACGCAGAAAATAAAAATTCCTGATACTTGCGTTATTATAATAGAAGGGATTTTTCTCCAACGTAGAGAGTGGAGAGGTTTCTATGATTGTTTAGTTTACTTGGATTGTCCAAGAAATAAGAGATTTTTACGTGAAAGGGACTCCACCCAAAAGAATATTGAAAAGTTTAGGAATAGATATTGGAAAGCAGAAGACTATTATTTAAAGACAGAAGCTCCAACAGAACAAGTCCATTTGGTTTTAAAAAATTAGGTCACCGTACATCGTCATCAAGTTAAGTAAATGAAATACTCAAAGCATTAGAAAAGATGGCGATTGATTAATGTGAGGTAGCATCCGGCCATTTTGTCGCCGTCTGCCCAAGAAATGGCAAAATGACTTGAGATGCCACTTAGAAAACAGTCTTTTTCTGTCGCATGCCTGGGTGATGATCGGTAGCTATATTCCTGAGAATGCCCCTGCCGTTTGAAATGGTGGAGGGCTTTTGTTGTTAAAAACAGAATGAAGGCAAAAGGTTGAAATAAATGATGGATGTTATTGATCAGGCAGATTATTCGATATAAAATAGATCTGTTGGCGAACATACGTTTTGTTGCGGTCCTTTTCACAGGAATAGTGGGATCGTTCCATTCGCTTTATGATAATTTCATTAGATAGGCGGTACATTCATGATGGATTGGTCGAAATATGAAGATTTGTCTAAACAGTGGATCGAAAAAGGTAAAGCATACGCATTTGCGGTAAACGAATATAATAAAAAAGTTTTTTCACAGGGATATGATGCGGACGTGAAGCCGCCTGAAGAAACCCGTGCGGAATTGGCTCGCACCGTGTTGGAAGTGATCCATGAAGCCAATCGAACAGGAGAGATAGATCAGTTGCGAGCGTGGTTTCCACCGGCCTATGCTCCTTTTATCCCATGGGTTGAGAAAAATCAATCATATCTGGATTCATTATTTATGATTGATGAAGATCTTATCTGTTTTCGAAAAAATTCGTTTGAAAAAAGCCCGCAAGCGTTTATCGTTAATGGACAGAAATGCTCCATTCTGGACAAGGTATTGTGTGTTGGAAGGTCGCCTGACCGCCGTTTTTATGCTTTGGCATATATTGATCGCATTGAGCTTTATGAAGGATGGAATGGTGTAAAAGTTTGCCAACTTCATTGGCCGAAACATCTGGAAGGGCTTGAAGAAACGAAAGAAGTCGTTGCGGGACAACCAGCGCCATCAATCACTTCGCTGCTGGTTTTTCCTGATGGGAAGAGAGTACTCTTGTTGAATCGATCCGGTTTGTTTGTCATAGAAGAAACGAAGGCATTTCGAATTCATCCTGATCGTGCGGATATAGAAGAAATGTTCGCGGGGGATTGGGCAAATGATGAACATCCATTGTCAGTCGATCTCAGTATGGAGCATGTTGCCATGTCGCCTGATGGGAAGTATATTGCTGTGGGAGATCAAGCGAGCAACCATCGGATTTTGGATGCTTCCTTTCGGGAAATAGCGACGATTGCACCATCATCCAGTTATCCGCATTATGCGATATTTCGATCCGACAGCAAGCAAGTGGCTTTCAATTCCTGTCACTTCTATAACGGTGAAACAGTTGGTATTTCTCTGGATCATTTGTCATTAACAAAAAGGGGATTTTCTGACATCCATGATCGCACGGAGGAAGATGACGTTGTATTGAATGGATATTGTCGCGTTTATGCCGGAGTATCAGTAGAGGATCGATACATATTTGGCGATGCTTACGGCTTTATAAACGCTCATCACAGCAATGGCGAGCTGTTGTGGGATTTCCATGTCGGAGGGACGATAACCGGGATGGATGTGAGTGAAGATGGAAGGAAGATCGTTGTGGGTACCTATGGCGGCATGCTACATCTCATTCATCTCGATACAGGGGAAGTTGATCCCTTCGCGATTGGTTTCTCTACCAACAAGGAGTTGAGAAGATGGTTGATGTGGGATGAGCTGCCGCAGCCGCTTGTGTGGTGAATGGTTGTATATGCTTTATATCCACATGAAAATATATGATCTGTCTGTTTATCAATGCCAAATCGAATGCTCCGCTCCGAAACATCGAACACATACTGTATTTTCATAACTTAGGCTTGAAGGACAGAGCAACGAAGTAACGGGGGGAATTCAATATGAAGGAAAAAATAGAAAAGCTGATTGAACAAAGTGATTTGTTATCTGAACTTAAGCCAGAGATAAAAAGGCTTCTTTCCTATACCATTGCCCTGGATTTTGAAGTGGTTGAACCTGGATCATTGCCGACAGGATCGTCAAAAATCGGAGGGCGGCCTGAGCTGCCACCTGACTTTGAATGGCCATGGGTTCACGAGAAGGTAACATTAGTAGAAGAGAACGGGCCAGTTGAGAAGGTATTCAGTAATCCCTTAATGTTTGTTGCTCAAATAAACTTAGCTGATTTAGCGGCCATTAAGCCTGATCTGTTTCCGAACAATGGTATTCTCTACTTTTTCGATGACTACAACGGGTCTGAAGAGGGGTGGAAGGTTATTTACTATGATGGACCGATGGATAATTTAGTGAGAATCAAGCATCCAGAAGAAAATGAGGAAGAGAAAATTGATTTGCGATGCTACAATGACATCCGTTTAAACGAATGTAGCATTCGTTTTTGCCCAGAATGGATGCTTCCACTAACTGAAAATGAGAAGGTATGGAGCATCATGAGTCCAGAGCGGTTGGGGGATCGTTATCAAGAACAAAAAGAGATATATAACAATCTACTGGATCAAATACGCTCTTTGTCGCCTAGCCGTTATTTTCATCGTATTCTTGGATACCCTGACGCTTGGGAGGTTTGGGATTTAACCTATACTGGTGAGCAAGAAAAAGAAGAATGGCTTTTACTACTTCAACTTGGAGACGATAATAGAGCCATGATGTCTTGGGGGGATGGAGGCTGCTTAAACTATTGGATTCGCCCTGAAGATCTAAAAAATAAATATTTTAACAACATATACCGGTGGTGGGAACAAGGATGTTAAGATTCAAAGCCGCCAACGTTCATGTTTGTATCGGGCCTTGAATCTTACGTATGCGGTTGTTCTGGTACTCATAGACTAAGTGCCTACTGGCTGGAGGGAAGGTTAACGTGATAGGTGATGTGGTGGTCCAACCTTCCCCAAGCTGTGTCAGTCTTAGGGGGCATGTCTGATAAATATGTCGGCGGCTCCAAAACCGTTTTCCCATTCGCTTCACTTGTCCATCGGCGCTCATCGGGAAAAGGTTTTTCCGCTTCCTCCCATTGGTCAACTTGATTTGCCAGACACGCTCTAGGGCGTGTCTGGTAAATCGAGATGAGCGAATTTCTATTAGCCGGCGGCGGTTTTTGAGTCTTTATTTCGCGGTGCTTCATCGGATCCTCATGTTTTTTGATGGCTCCTATACGGCGTAATTATTCAGACACACTATAATCCAATCGTATTAGATTAAACTAAGTAAAAGGGATTGGCAATTACGAGACGCTATCTCAGAATAATTTATGTTTTTATTTCGGTAATTTAAACAAAGTCTCATATCGCTCATAGAATTCTTCCTTTAAAATGCCAAATAGATGAATATCATGCCGTTCACCGTTATGGATTTCATGTTTCCTACAAACCCCTTCCCGTTGAAAACCGACACACTCAAAACATCTTTGAGATCTGGAATTAAATCCATATATTTCAGCATAAATCTTTTCAAGGTTTTCCACTTTAAATCCGTAATCAACCATTATACGAATAGCCGTTCTTCCAATTCCTCGACCTCGAAAACCCCGTTCACCAATATTGATATATATAGTTGCATATCGATTTTGTCGATTAATTGATTCAAGTGAAATTTGTCCAACTAATCTTTCACTTACTTCAATGCCAAACACAACACAACCCTCCAGAGAGTTGTCTAAAATATTTTGTTCGAATTTCTTTTTGAATTGGGCACGGGATAGTTTTTTACCCCATGAAGAGTAAATGTCTAATTCATAATCGAGATGCCAATCATACATTATTTCAATATCTTCTGGTTCAAAAGGTCGTAAAGTGACACCGTTTAAAGAAAACATAATCAACTACCTCCTTTTGGTAAATTGAACTAACCAACTATTCTGTTAACAAGGGACGCTTTTTGAGTCTGCCTTCATTAAGTAAGGTAGCTAGACTCAGACTCGGACTTGTCTTTTATTCTTGCAAAGGGATGTTATACCCGTTGCGATTCTCCTCTACTTCCTCAGTCTTTCTTAACTTGATTAACGGCTTTAAGTTACTCCACTTTCGAAAAAACTCTCCTGTTTGCCTTTTGGTTATTTGGAAGTTGCTACCTATCTTATTCTTTCTCCGACCAATTTAAACGGGCCAACTCTTTCATATTTAAGACTAATCTCCTTTTCCTTATTTTTAAATGTGTCAATTAATTGTTTAATTTGCCTTTCACTAAGATTACCATTAATATTGATATTCGGGATTCTGCTTTTATCACTATTACTGTTATTTATTTCAGCCAATTTGAATATAGGATCTATTTCTTTAGTTCTTTCATTAAATGGTGCAACAATATAAAATTCCTTGTATTTCGTCAACACAACCTTATGAGTTGAGGTATTATTCTCGTACATTACATAATACATTGTTTGTCCAGCTGAATCTAATAAGCCAGTTATATAAGCCGATATAGCTATTATATAAATAGAAACTACCAATATATATATTGTGCGCAATATTTTGTTATTAAAAAATCTATTCAATATATAATAAACACTGATAATAAATAGGATAACAATCAACTCTAGGACAACAGAAATATTATAATGACCCCATACGCTTCCAGACGAAAGATAAAGTATAATGGAAGGAAGCTAGAAAGGGGT
>NZ_JBHTBW010000019.1:0-293897 GCF_042665195.1 Laceyella putida | reverse complement strand
ACCTGCAAATGTGGACATCGTGAAAAAGCGAATCGAAAGGGACTTCGCTTCCAGTGTAAGCGGTGCGGCTATACCTGCCATGCAGACTTAAACGGAGCAATCAATATAGGTAAGGCGATATCTGGACTCGCCGCCTAGCGTACTGGTCATAGGTACGCCGCCCATATGGGTACATGCAACGATGTTGTAGAACTGTATGGGATGGGCTGATGAGACAGCCCTGAACTTGGAAGTTGTCCAAAGCAGAAATGGATTGAGGACATTCACTATCCAAGAATCCCACGGCTTCAGCCGTGTGGAGTCTCAAAAGAAGATCGTATGTCGAAGATCAGGACAAAGCCTTGCAATTCTGAACCGAGCAAGTGGGTTTCATCGTTCATGCCAACCATCCAATGGGACCCGATGGTTGGTGAATGGGGGTTGAATACCCCCCATAAAGTGGCATCAAACATAGTCTTTCAAAATCTCCACCAATTCGCCCCTATATTTATCAATAACATATTCCGAATTATCAATTTTCCTCTTTTGCATTTGCAGCATATCATATATTTCCGCCTCTAATTCTTTCCTCGCTTCAAGCACTCGCAAAGTTCCTTCTAACCCTTTGAAGCCTAGGGCTTTACCGTAACCTTGGCTGGTGTAATAATCAATAAATCCATCTGACCATTCTTTTGGTCTTTCTTTAATTGCTTTTTTAAATGAAAACGCCAAATCGGTCTGATTTATATAAAGCAACACAGGGTTTAAGCATTCAATGATTTCTGCCAATCTCATTACATAATTGATGACTTTTTCTTTCGGCGCTCCACATTTCACCATGCCCATGGTTACAGGATTTTGTATGAAACAGCATTCAAACACATAGACTTCATTGCCAACAAGCGTTTTTTTGGCAAATTCATCCCACTTTCCGGTAATCAACTCGATGTGTTGACCCAGCGGCAATTCATATATGTCATTTTTCATCATTTCATGAAATAATGCATCCGGAAGGTCCGAGCCAAGTGCCTTTTTCATTTTTCGGTACGGCAAGAAATAATCATCGCCTTTATTGGTCACTTCATCAATCAACATGCGGCTAAGCTTTGCATCGCAGGAAGACACCAATTGTTCGAATCCATCTTTGGTATAATAGGCCATTCCTTCAAAATCAGCGGGATGCTCCACATTCCCTTCCAAAAACAATTTGGTCTCAATATTCAGCTCTCCAAGAATATTATGGACAAGCTGGGCTGTTGTCGATTTGCCAAATCCAGGCAATCCTTCTATCATGATTAACTTTGTCTTCATATGCGGCTCCCTTCTCATAGAAACCCTATCTAATCGCGGACGGACAATGAAATTCTTCTCTGGCTTCATTCTCATCTATTCTAACAACTGAGGTGAGTTATGCATAGCCAGCCATGGATTTGTTTCTAATTTTCAGCTTAATATAGTTGTTAACCGAATTTTGATTTGCCATCGCACCTTTTGGGATCCGCGTGTCGTTTTTTACAAGAAGATCGGCGCAAGCTATGATACAGTAGCACCATACCAGATAACGAAAGGAGCCTTGCACATGATTAAGCAAATCGCCACCGTGGCCGTCTATGTCAAAGATCAAGACAAAGCCTTGCAATTCTGGACCGAGCAGGTGGGTTTCACCGTTCACGCCGACCATCCGATGGGACCCAATGGACGCTGGATCGAAGTGGGTCCGGCCAATGCGGAAACCAAGCTGGTTCTTTACCCTCAAGCGATGATGCCCAACAGGGCCGAACTGAAGCCCTCGGTTGTCTTTGTCTGCGACGACATCACCGCCACTTATGAACGCATGAAGCAAAACGGGGTGCAATTCCAAGGGGAACCTAACAAAATGCCGTATGGCACGTTTGCCATTTTCAAGGATCTCGATGGCTACGAGTATGTCTTGAAAGGCTGAACTCCATCAAAAGAGGACAAAGCGACATCGCCTTGTCCTCTTTCACATCACCGCTTTCGCCGCCATCACCGCCACGATCGACCCGATGATCACCACCATTGTATGCAGTCGAAAATAGGCCATGACCACCGCCACGCCCCCGCCGATCAGGCCGATTTCCGGCTGCTCGTCAATCGAGAGCACACCCGGAAAGATCAATGCCCCCAATGCGGCATATGGGATGTTTTTCAGCCATTTGTCCAACCAATCGGGGATGACCAGCCGCTCCATGACCAGTGCGGGCAACAAGCGCGGCACCATCGTCGCCAAGGACATCCCGAGCACAATCAACAAGATACTCATGCTTTCTTCTCCTTCCTCACGAACAATAAGCTGGCCACCAGCGTTGCCAGAATGATCGACCAACCGGACTCCAACCGAAAGAGCCATGTGCCCAAGGCATTGATGAGCATGCTCGTCCCGGCGATCATGACGATGTGGCGCCCCTGCCTCATCTCGGGAATCAACAAACTGATGAACATCGCATACAAGGCGATGGACATGCTTGCCCCGATGTCGGCTGGGATAAGCCGGTATAACAGGCCCCCCAACAACGTGCCGCCCACCCACGCCAAATACGCGGATAACATGATGCCTGCCACAAATGCGGGGTGATTCCGCCCCGATAGGGAAGCGACCGCAAACGATTCATCGGTCACGCCGAGTGACAGCAACCCTTTCCATACCGGTCGCGCACCTTTCAGCAAATTCATCAAGGAGAGCCCCATCACCACATGGCGCAAATTGATGACCAGTGTGGCCATGATCACTTCCAGACCACCCGCGCCGGTTGCCAACATATTGGCCGCCATGAATTGGCTGGCTCCGGCATACACCAGCATCGACATCAAGGCGGAGTCGAACAGGGTGAGTTCCGCTTGCCGTGCAATCACCCCAAACGCGATGGCGATGGGGATATAACCGATCGCGATCGGCAAAGCGACTTGCACCCCTGCCCAAAACAGTGCAGATTTCCTTTCTTCAGCATGCATTTCCGACGATACAGCCACTTCTGACTCTTTCATCACACCGTACCCCTTACATTATTCGCAATGCGAAATTTCTATTATTTTTACTTACTATAGACAGTTGATGAAATAGAGTCAATGTTTTTTAAAACAAAAAAAGGATTCTTGCAAATAAGCAAGAACCCATCCCTATCCTCACCGTTCATAGACACCGAGCTTCAGAATATCCAAGATCTCTTCCAAATCTTTTATCGAATGGTCGAGCAGGGACAAGCCCTTATCCGGCTCGGCCAATAAGCGAGGCAACCACTGCTCTCCCACCGCTTCCAAGCTGACCATGACCCATTTAATCAACCGTTCAATTGGGAGATCTTTGCGAAAGCGGGAAAAATCGACGCCTTCCCACATCAACTGATGATTCACTCCCCGCACCGTTTCTTTCCACTGCTTGATCTCGATGGCTATCTCTTCGGGCACACGGTCATAAGCCGTGAGCAAAAAACGGTATTCCAGGGGATGTTTCATAAAGAGTTGCAACTTCAAGCGTGCAAATTGCAACTGCCGCTCAAAAAAATCTGGGCTCAACTCTTCCATTGGCGGGACGACAGCGGCCCTCACCCGCTCTATGCTATAATGAAAGGTGGACAAGAAAAGCCCTTTTTTATTGCCAAAGTAGTGAAACAAGAGCCCTTTGGAAATGTCCGCCTCTTGCACGATTTGATTGGTGGACGCTTGTTCGTAACCTTTGTCGGCAAATTCCTTGATCGTCGCTTGAAAGATCTTTTCCCGTTTGTCTGCTGGAATTTTTTGATACGCTTCCACTTTTAACCCCCAACCTTTTTTTGACCATACGGTCAATCATTATGTTCATTTTATCCTTTGTCGACCACATGGTCAATACCGGAACGAAATGAATCGCCCTCATTGAGAGCGAACTGAAGCGGATGCTTGGCTTATGCTTCAGACACCATTTGTTTCTGCAAGCGCATCGGTATGCGGTCATGCGCAATCACATCTTCCAGCGTTTCCCGTTCCACCACGATATCAGCTTCTCCCTTGTTTACAAAGATGACGGCCGGACGGGGCAACCGATTGTAGTTGCTGGCCATGGAATAGTTATAGGCGCCCGTGCAACCCACCGCGAGGATATCCCCTTGCTTCACTTTGGGAAGCGCGATGTCCCAGATCAGCATATCCCCACTTTCGCAACACTTCCCCGCAATGGAGACCACTTCCGTCTCCGTCTCTGTGGCACGGTTGGCCAGAAGCGCTTCATATTTCGCTTGGTATAAGGCAGGGCGCAGATTATCAGTCATCCCGCCATCGACCGCCACATACTTGCGGATGCCGGGAACTTTTTTGACTGTGCCCACCGTGTATAATGTGGTTCCCGCTTCGCCAACGACCGCCCGGCCCGGCTCAACCCATATCTCCGGCTGGTGCGCCGCAAAGCGGAATTCCCGCTTGACTGTCTCGGCAATCGCCTGTATCACTTCTTCCACCGCCAGCGGTTTGTCGTCGGCACTGTAACGAATGCCAAAGCCGCCTCCCACGTTTAAGATGGAGATCGGATAGCCCGCTTGTTCGCATTGTTCTGCCAATCTCGCCATCTTGCCGATCGCCAGCGTGAAGGCTTCCGTTTCAAAGATTTGTGAGCCAATGTGGCAATGGAGTCCCTCAAATTGAACGCCCTTCATTTTTTTACTTAAGCGCGCGGCCTCAAATGCCTGGCCACTGGCCAAATCAAAGCCGAATTTGGAATCTTCTTGCCCTGTTTGAATATAGGAGTGGGTATGCGCTTCTATCCCCGGGCTTACCCGCAATAAAATGCGGGCGACTTGGCCAAGGGAGTTGGCCACTTGCTGCAATAACTCCAACTCGACAAAATTGTCCACCACAAACCAACCGATACCCGCTGAAATGGCGCGCTTGATTTCCCCTTTCGATTTGTTGTTGCCATGGAAATAAATCCGCTCCGCTGGAAACCCAGCCGCCAGCGCGGTAACCAATTCGCCTTCCGACACCACATCCAGCATCAGCCCTTCTTCTTCCACCACCCGACACATCGCCAAGGTATTGAACGCTTTGCTGGCGTAGGCGACCCGAAACGCGAAATCCGTTTGCTCTCGGCAAGCTTTCACAAATGAGCGCATCCGCTCACGAATCATTTCCTCGTCCATCACATATAAGGGGGTTCCGAAGCGTTTCGCTAATTCAACCGTATCACAGCCCCCTATCTCCAAATGTCCCTGCCGATTAATGCGGCTTGTTCCGTGCAGATACATGAATTGTCCCCCTTTTTCGATATATTTTCAATTACTATACCCGATGCAAATAAAAATCCCAACAAAACTTTTTTGTTTTGTCAGGATCTTCGTTTGTTATATTGGCTTAGGATGAGTTGAATCGCTTTGCATGTCACTGGGGCTCCTCGTTCCACATCATCAAATTCCCTCATCTTGCCCACATCCCCAATCCCGACGATAAAGGGAATCGGAATCTCATTCAGCACTTCCACCGTATCCCCGAAAATCCTGAGCGGTTGGTCCCGTTTGACGTTTCCATGCTTATCGACCGCATGTCCGACCAAATTCCCGTACCGATCCAACGCAAGATGGACAGGCGTCCCTTTGGAGCGGTGACAATTTGAAGCCACCGCAATGGCTCCCAACACTTCGATGTCGGGGTGTGTCGCAACCTCACGCAAAGCCATCTCTCCTTGCCCCTCCCGACCGGACCCACAGTCATCAAACATGACTAACACCGGATCATAAGGCGTTTGCTTAATCAGCTCAACCAGTTCCGAACCGGTTAAGGAAGTTGGATTCCCCCCCGATCGGGAGATGCATCGCCCTCCCATCCGTTTGGCGGCGACTTCAAGCGCTCGCTTGGCCACATTGTCTCCATCCGTGACCAGGATCACTTGTCTTTTGGACATAAGCGTCAACCTTTTGGCTTAAAGAGCGCCGCAGTCAGAAAACCGAAGATGATCGCCGCTGAGATACCCGCACTGGTGATCTGGAAGATCCCCGACAATACACCGACAAATCCATGTTTGCCCGCCTCTTCCAAGGCCCCGTGCACCAAAGCGTTACCAAAGCTGGTGATCGGAACGGTGGCCCCCGCTCCCGCAAACTGGATCAATGGCTCATACAAACCCAGCCCATCCAGGACCGCTCCAGCCACAACCAATAAGCTAAGCACATGAGCTGGCGTCAGCTTCGTCAAATCCATTAACAACTGTCCAATGACACAGATTAACCCACCAACCAAAAAAGCGGCCCAAAACGAACCCATCATCCTCACATCCTTCTCCAAACATATACGATCCCAACAGGGCGATACCGTCTTCATTCCACATGCCTGCTTTTCGTTTGCTAAAAGATCAACCACTGCAAGAGGGATCCCACTACCTTACCGAATACCATCGCCATCAAGAGAAAGACCAAGTGAACTTGAACCTGCAACCGTTTGGCCAATATCGGAATCACATTGACCACTTCCGTCAACGCCGCTGCCAACAAGCCAACAAATATACCCATCAACCCACCGACGATACTGATGCTCCAATCGGGTAAGCGAAAGTGGACATCCGACAGGTCGATGACAGTAAAAAAGAGAACACCGCCTACGACAGCCCATTCATACATGTAGACATAGGAAAAAGTACGGGTTACTTGGGCCAATCGAGGGATGATGTCCAACACGGTGATAAAGGCGACAAACCCACCGCCCACGGCAATCCCGCCAGCCAATCCGATAAAGATGAGCAATACGTTCGCCAATCCACTCATTTCAGATCCAACTTTTGCTTTTCATCGTTGATCATATATTGATCGATCGTTTCTTGATATAGAAACATCTCCAATTCCAACGGACTGGGCTCTTCGTTGAACCGACGCCGGAACAGTCGGTTAAAAAAGAGGATCATGCCCGCGCCGATTCCGATGGAATAAGGGATTTGCAAGAAGAGGGGCCTTTTCTGATGCGTACCCGTAAGCAAATAAACAATGCGTTCATGAACATCAGCCATGCTCACATCGGTATGAAAGTTCATGATCGCGAGCCCCGAGCCTGTAAACAATAAGAGCGCGACAAGGAAGACATACAACAAACGCGGTCTTTTGACTGACACCTTCACTTCGATCAACATCTGATGGGAACCCACATGATGCACCTCGAGCGCGGGAAATTGTTGTTGCACCATGTGGATGACATCAATCACATCGATGACGATGTAGTTGCCATTCCTCAAAGAGGGAGTGCATACGTGGATATCCCCGACTTCCGGCGGAATATCCTTGCCTGTCAAACGACAGAGATGCTTGATACTGAGCGGTTGCCCGGGCTTGGCCGTCACCTTCTTCTTCAAGCGAAGATAAAGTATGGGCTTCATGGGCAACTTCCTTTCAGCTGTGTTGATATCCCTAGTATGCTTCCACTTTCCACAAAATATAAAAAAGCACCTGAACAGAACAGGTGCCCCACATCATTTCTCATGCTTGAGATCTAATTCTTCACGCATCCGAGCAATAATCTTCTTTTCCAACCTAGATACTTGCACTTGGGAAATACCTAGGCGCTCAGCAACTTCTGACTGGGTTTGATCTTTATAGTAACGAAGATAGACAATCAATTTTTCCCTGTCCGATAAGCGATGAATCGCATCTTTTAACGTCAATTTGTCAAACCAGGTCGTCACCGGTTCGTCCGCGATTTGATCCATCAAGGTAATCGGGTCCCCATCATTCTCATATACCGTTTCATGGATGGAAGCTGGCGCGCGATTCGCTTCTTGCGCAAAGACGATCTCCTCCGGCTCCACCCCCATGGCTGCGGCAATTTCCTGGATGGTGGGCACGCGATTGAGGCGTTTGGACAGCTCATCTTTGGTTTTGCGGATCTTATTGGCCATCTCTTTCAACGAACGACTCACTTTTACCATGCCGTCATCACGCAAAAAGCGCTGAATTTCCCCAATGATCATGGGAACGGCATAGGTGGAGAACTTGACTTCATAGTTGAGGTCAAATTTGTCGATCGCTTTTAACAGACCGATGCAACCGATTTGAAACAAATCCTCCGCATCATATCCACGGTTCAAAAAACGCTGAACGACCGACCACACTAACCGAATATTATGGCGAATCAGCTTGTTGCGGGACTCCATGTCCCCACTCTGACTCGCCTGTATCAGTTGTTTCACTTCCTCATCAGAGAGATGGGGGTGCCTGCTGTAACGTACATCCGCGTCCATGGGCATCCCTCAATTAGCCATCGTCTGATGGCGGCTTTTTAGATATTTCACCATATGCACCGTCGTGCCATGGCCCGGTTTCGAATGGATCAACACTTCATCCATGAAATTTTCCATGATGGTAAAGCCCATCCCAGACCGTTCCAACTCCGGCTTGGACGTATAAAGGGGTTGACGGGCCATGTTGACATCATCAATTCCCACCCCTTTGTCAGAGATGGTAATGCTGATCCGCGTCCCTTCAATTTCCGTTCGAATATAGATCGTTCCTTCCGGCTTCTCCTCATACCCATGAATCACCGCATTGGTGACAGCTTCGGAAACCACCGTTTTGATATCTGTCAACTCTTCCACCGTTGGATCCAACTGCGAGATAAACGAGGCGACTGCGATGCGGGCAAAAGCTTCATTCTCCGACCTGCTCGCAAAACGGAGTTCCATAAAGTTTTTTTGCACTTCTTTCATGACGCCACCCCACAAGCCGTAATCGCACTGTGCTCATCTTCATACGTAGGCAAAATTTTAAACAATCCCGACATCTCCATCAAGCGGTGCACCGACGGGCGAATGGCACATAGCATCATTTTGCCGCCCAACTGGGACACTTTTTTATATCTGCCCAATATCACGCCTAACCCGGAGCTGTCCATAAATTCAAGGTCGGCCAAATTTAATACCAGATGTGAGGATTGCCCTTTGGCCAATTCATCCTCAATGGATCGGCGCACCTGCTCTGATGCGTGATGGTCCAGCTCACCCCGCAAACGGACAACCAAGACATTGCGGTAATGCTTCACTTGAATATGTAAACCCATAAGTGTGCTCCTCTCTCTTTTTTACCCCTATTGTTCTACGAATTTCCTTTTTGTTCCTTCCCTCGCTCGAAATAACAAAAAAATCGAGGATTCCCGACAAGAATTTTAGGAATCCCCGATTAGCTTTCATTCTGTTTCCTTTAGCTCATCAGGCAAAAACAGCACTTCACCGATCGCTTGCTTGATCGAAGTCCATAAGTTGGCCCGCTTAATCTCAACTGTACTCACCAACTCCAACTCTTGCACGACTTGACCCTCTTTCTCGATTTGTATCTTGCCGAGCGACTGTCCCGGTTTGATCGGGGCTTGTAATGTCGTCCAAGTCCATTTTTTCTTATAGCTTTGCGGATGTTCCCCTTTTTTGACCAAAATGGTGATGGGCTGGTTGGCTCTGATCACCAATGTCCGGTGATCGCCTTTTTCAATCTTTTTGACGGCTACGACATCCCCTTTTTTGTAAAGGGTGTGGGATGTATATTGGTTAAAGGCGTAATCGAACATCCCAGCCACTTCTGCGTTTCTCGTCTTGGCATCCGGTTCACCCATCACCACCGAGACGAGGCGCAACCCCTCCCGTTTGGCCGTGGCCGCCAAACAGAATCGGGCTTCGGAAGTATAACCTGTCTTAAGGCCATCCACGCCTTGGTAATAACGCACCAACTTATTGGTGTTGACCAACCAAAAAGGTTTCTTGGAGCCTTGGCGCAGGTAATCTTGATAGATGCCGGTAAACTTCGTAATAAGTGGATATTTTAAGATCTCTCGAGAGAGCAAAGCGATGTCATACGCGGAAGAATAATGATTCTTTGCCGGAAGTCCGTTGGCATTTTGAAAGTGGGTGTTTTTCATGCCCAATTGCCGGGCGCGTTCGTTCATCATGCGCACAAAATTGCCTTCGGTTCCACCCAGAAATTCCGCTAACGCAACGGATGCGTCATTGGCTGAAGCGATCGCCACCCCTTTTAACATATCATGCACACTCATCTGCTCGCCCGGTTCGAGAAAGATTTGCGTGCCACCCATCGACGCGGCATGTTCGCTGACCCGAACTGGATCTTTCAGGGTGATTTTTCCTTGTCCCACCGCCTCCATTACCAAGAGCATCGTCATTAATTTGGTGATGCTGGCAGGGGGCAGCGATAGATGAGGATTTTTTTCAAACAGCACTTTCCCGGTTCCCGCATCCATCAATACAGCGGAAACGGCATGCGGGGCTAAGTCTTGTTCCGCTTCGACGGCATACGTGTGCCCGAGGCAAATAAACAGACTGGCACCTAAGAGACAGCCGGCTAACACCATTCGGCTGAGCTTTTTCAGCATCGACATTTCCCTCCTATCGTCCGGTGTTCCTTAGTCTGTCTCCTCCATGGAAAAATATGCAAAAAGGCTTTCCCGTTTTGGAAGAACGGGAAAGCCTTGGATCAAGCCGCTTATTTCGTTTGCTTTGACACGGTAATCCACGCCAATTTTTCATCAGGAGTGACCGCTTTGAGATTGATCTTCAGCCCGTGGTATGGCAACCGTTTCCCGCCGGCTGGATTGAAAGGGCTTGAATAATCATTGCCATCATAGAAGTTGGTGATCCCTGGCAAGGCATCGTATTTCATGTAGGTATCGGGGTAGACCACATGGATGGGGGAGGTCGGTTTGAAGTGGAAAGCCGCATCGTTCACTTGATAACGGGTGGTTCCCACTTGACCATTGTTCCAATAATGGCCACGTTGATGGGCGTCGACGACACCGATGAAGCCCTCACCCGGGTGTTTCCCCGTCATGTTGTCGGAACCATATCGCCCATCATAATACCAGACGAGCATCCCCGGATCGTACGACAGCAGGCTGTCGTTCCGGCGCACATGCGCCAGGCCTTTGTCCACTCCATGATGGGTGCGCCATTCAATCAAATAGTAGTTCGCAAAGGGGATCTTGGCGCCATTAAACAGTTTAAACCCATTTAAAGCAAAGGAAGGAGTGCCTTCCACATCATCGCTGAATACCACTTTGCCATCCGCTTCAACAACGATGTTATCCACATAAGCGCCCTCTTCGGTCACAGCGATATCGGTGACATATTGAAACTCCACTTTGATCTTCTTCCCGGCGAACGCGCTTAAATCCACCTCTTCTTTGACCCAAGCACCCTCGGTTGTGTCAGAAAACTCTTTCACTTTCACGGGAGTGGCGGCTCCGTCCGCATATATATTCACATAAAGATAATCATAGGCCACTTCAAGTTCACGCCATGTCTCAAAGCGGAGCTTCGCCGACTTCGCTGGGGTCAAATCGATTTCTTGCGACACTATTTTGGTATCCAACATGTCCCCTTTGGTGGAGAAGTAAGATTGGGTGCCGAGTGGTTGCGTGGGCGGGTCCACCAAGCGATCCGGCAGATTGATTTTAACCAGCTTGCCGCGCTTCGTATTGGCAACCGCTTCTTGCAGGAGCACGGTCCGTTTTTCATCCAAGCGGTTCAAATCGATCACAGTCGGTTGGGGCCAATTGCCGCCATATAACTCATGGAAGAAGAGTTTGCACCATGCGCTGAATCCGGTTGGTTCCGTCCCGGGCACTTTACCCGTCCAGCTGCCGTAGGACATCAGCGACCATGCTTCCACCGGCGAGCCGGTTCCCGAATAACCGGTATCATACTCGTCCGGCAATCCGATATTATGGCCATACTCATGGACAAAGACGCCGGTCGCGCCATCTTCCGGTTGAATGATATAGTCATACGCCTTCAGTTTGCTGCCCGGGATTTGCACAGGCTCCGAGCCAATCACGGAGCGATGGGACCAGATCGCATTATCTCCCAGCTCCCCACCTCCGGCTTCTTCCCCCATACCCGAATGGACGATAAACAAGTTATCCAGCAAACCGTCGGGCTCCATTACATTGCCATCCCCGTCAGCATCGTAAGGGTCGCGCTGATCATACATTGCTTCATTCCCGGCGATTTGCTTCCCTACAGACTCCAGCGTCTCTTTCACCAAAGCTTGTGCCCGAATGTCATTTAGTTCAAAACCATCTCCCACATAATGGGCACCATAATAAGCCGCATCATGTTTCGCTTGCACCCAGGGGGCGACTTTGCCATCCAGCGCCCAGAAACCAGCCGATTGCTGCAAGTAATACTGGGTTGCGGACAAATATTTTTTGCCGCCTTCCGTTGTGAAACCACTCCGATTAAAAAGCAAATTCCAATAATGTTCAGGATTGAAATCTTTCACCCAAAAATTCCGGTCTCCCGGATTGGGAAGTTGGTTGTGAGGATAATCGGGAAACTCGATCAAAGCGACAACGGCATGATCCACATGTTGCCGTTCGCTCGATTTTTTCTCGGACGAACTCTCGTGTAAGCCAGCTATCTTGCGCGCCGCTTTGGCTTGTACCGCTTTTTTGCTTTTATAGGCGCGCTTGCCAAAAGATGTTGACGTATCGATCCCGTCGGTTGCGCTATGCGGGTTGACCCCACGTGTCACATATGCCTTGATCGCTTGTTCAATTTCTGTCGCGGTGGCGTTTTTTCTCAATTGACCGCGTTTTTTCAGGGCGTCGATTAAAGCTTGTTCATTGACCACTGACCAATCGATCTGCTGCGCTGCCGCCTTCTTGTTTGGCGAAGGTGCAGCGAAGCTTCCCAAAGGTATCGCCACCATCGCCGTCACCAAGAAAGAGGAAGAAAGCAGGGCGATCACTGACTTGTTACGCTTCATGCCGTTCCCCCTTTGCTGATAAAATAAAAACACACTATTTATTATAAATTATGCTAATGTTTTTTCAAGATTATATATAATCATCATGAATTAACACATTAACATTTCGCAAAAGATAAATCCCAAGCTTTTTTGTTATGCTTCGGCGGAAATCGTGACATCACAAAAACCCAAGCTCCCTCTCAAGCTTGGGTTGAATGATTTCCCGCAAGGTTCTTATCCCTGCAACACCTCGATATAGCGTCCAGCCGATGCCTGCACTTTCTGGTCCGCGCCTGGTTCCACTTTGCGATCAGCCCCTTCTCGGGATTCATCCTCTGACATTCTTTGATTGACTATAAGCATACAGAAATAATATACTTTTCAAACGATATGATACTATCTGGCTCCCAGTCAACTGAAAGGAAGCGAAGCACCATGAATCTCTTAGTCATTAGTGGCAGTCCCCGCAAACAATCCAATTCTCTGGCCATCGCCCAAACGGCGGTCTCTTTTCTGAAATCGACGGGGTCAACTGTGGCTTTATGGGATCTTCAGCAACGCCGACTTCCCATTTTTGATGGGGAGGAAGCGACTAGCAGGCAACCGGAAGTGTCACAGTGGATCCTAGCGGCCAACCGGGCGAATGGCTTTTTCATCGTGACGCCCGAATATCACAATGGCATGAGTGGGGCACTGAAGAACGCGCTTGATTTTTTGGGATCAGCCCAATTCAACAAGAAGCCCGTCGCGATGGCTTGTGCCGCCGGTGGCGGAAAAGGCGGCATCAACGCCCTTAACAATTTGCGGCTCGTGATCCGCGGTGTAGGCGGACTCGTCTTGTCGGAACAATGTATCATTGATCAAAAAGAAATCGATGACCAAGGGAAGGTTAGCGATAATGCGCTTCCGCGGTTGGAACATCTGTTGACGGAACTGACCGCGCTGACCCGCACCCTTTCCAAGTAACAACATCGCCGGCCTGCCTCGCGGAATAAAGCGAACAGACCGGCGATATCGGTTGGTATTCATTTCATGCATGCGTTCCGAAACCGGCGCTCCAACGTCATCCTTACACCCGGGTCACACCTGCTTCGGTCACAATAGAGCGGATCAAGGCAGGCGGAGTGACTGGCTCCGTTCCTATTTCCATCGCACTCCGCAACCGCGCTTCCACTTCTTGGACAGGCTCCTCATTATTCACATACAAAGTAGCCAACGGTTCTCCTTTTTTCACGGGTTCCCCCACTTTTTTGTGCAACAAAATCCCCACGGCGTAGTCGATTTGATCTTCCTTGGTCGCTCGGCCCGCCCCCAGTTTCATCGCACATAAACCCACTTCTTCAGCATGAATCTTATTGATCACGCCATCCCGTTCCGCCAGGACTTTACGCTTTGTCCGCGGTTGCAGCAAACGGTCCGGCTGATCAATCACCGTCCCGTCGCCATGTTGCCCGACGACAAACGCTCTAAACTTCGCCAGAGCGGAGCCATCGCGAATCGCTTGTTCCAACGCTTTTCTCGCCTCGGCGGCGTTCCCGTATTTCCCTGACAACACAAGCATATGGGAGCCAAGCATGAGGCTGAGTTCCGTTAAGTCAGCCGGACCTTCCCCTTTTAAGGTGTCGATGGCTTCTTTTACTTCCACCGCATTGCCCACGGCATATCCCAATGGTTGGCTCATATCGCTGACCACCGCCACGGTTGTCCGGCCGACATGTTTGCCGATCGCCACCATCGCTTGCGCCAGGCGGATCGCATCTGCTTCCTCTTTCATAAACGCCCCTTCGCCCGTCTTGACATCCAAGACAATGGCATCGGCACCTGAAGCGATTTTCTTGCTCATGATCGAACTGGCGATGAGCGGAATCGAGTCCACTGTCGCCGTGACATCCCTGAGCGCATACAGCTTTTTGTCAGCTGGGGTGAGATCGGCCGTTTGGCCGATCACGGCAATCTTATCATCATTCACCCGTTTGACGAATTCAGCTGATGCCAGTTCGGTGGAAAAACCGGGAATCGACTCCAATTTATCGATGGTGCCGCCGGTATGGCCCAGGCCCCGACCGGACAATTTAGCAACGGGCACCCCCGCCGCCGCCACGAGCGGGCCAAGCACGAGGGTGGTGGTATCCCCCACTCCGCCCGTGCTGTGCTTATCCACTTTGATGCCTGCGATTTGCGATAAATCCACTTGCTCACCGGATTCCACTATCGCCATGGTGAGATCGGCCGTTTCGCGATCACTCATGCCTTGATAATAGACGGCCATCGCCCAGGCCGACATCTGGTAATCCGGGATGGAGCCATCGGTGTAACCACGGATGAGTTTCTTAATCTCCGCGGTGGTGAGCTCTTGCCCATCCCGCTTTTTGCGAATGATTTCTACCGTGTTCATTTGCTTTCTACCTCTTGCACGATTCCTTTGATCAGATTCATAAAGACCGGTTTCGTCCGATTGGCCACTTCCACCACTTGTTCATGGGTGAGTGGCTCCGCGGCCAGTTCCTCGCCCACCGCCATGTCAGTGATGCAGGAAATCCCCAGCACTTCCAAGCCCGCATGGCGGGCGGCAATTACTTCCGGCACCGTGGACATCCCAATCGCATCACTGCCCACGCGTCGCAACATGATCAACTCCGCCGCCGTCATATAAGTTGGCCCGCTAATCCCGGCATACACCCCTTGTTGCAAGCGGGTTCCTTGCTTGTCCGCCACTCGGTGCGCCAATTCGCGGAGCGCCGGACTGTACGCTTGGGACATGTCCGGAAAACGGGGACCCAACTCCGGATCATTGGGTCCGATCAATGGGTTGGAACCCGTAAAGTTGAGATGGTCGGTAATCACCATCAGATCGCCTGGTTGGAAGGCCGGATTCATGCCACCCGCCGCATTGGTGGCAATCAGGACTTTCACCCCGAGCGCTTTCAACACATATACGGGGAACACGACTTCTTGTTGGCTGTATCCTTCATAGAAATGAAACCGCCCTTGCATCGCCACCACCGCTTTTCCGGCTAATGTGCCGACGACCAACTGGCCAGCGTGCCCTTCGACGGTGGACACAGGGAAATGGGGAATCTCCCCATATGGCACGACCACCGCGTCTTCGATTTCATTAGCCAAATCGCCCAAGCCCGAACCGAGAATCAAGCCAATCTCCGGTTGGATGGTGGTCAAGCCTGCGATTTTCCGTTTGGCGGCTTCGATCTTCTCTCTCTGCTTCATCTCATATCCTCCTTATGCGCCCATCTCCCGAACTAAGCCTTTGACAAGGCGAATAAACATCCCCTTCACTTGGTTTGCCGTCTCCATCACCTCATCATGACTTAACGGTTGCGGCAAAATGCCTGCCGCCATATTGGTGATGCAAGAGATTCCCAACACGCGGATGCCAGCATGACGGGCGACAATCACTTCGGGCACAGTCGACATGCCCACAGCATCACCGCCCAATGTGCGCAGCATGCGAATCTCGGCTGGTGTCTCATAGGAGGGGCCCAGAACAGCGGCATAAACCCCTTCCTTCAACTGGACGCCTTGTTCTTTCGCGACCCGGTGCGCTAACTCACGCAATTCAACGTCATAGGCATTGGACATATCCGGGAAACGCACACCCAAATCCGGGTCGTTGGGTCCAATCAGCGGATTGCGGAACATCATGTTGATATGGTCCTTGATCAACATGAGATTGCCCGCTTCATAGCTTTCATTGATGCCACCCGCCGCGTTGGTCACCAGCAGATAATCGATGCCCAATTCTTTCATAACGCGGATCGGAAACGAAACTTTTGCCGCATCATGCCCCTCATACAGATGAAAGCGGCCAGCCATCACCAAAACGGGGGTGCCTTCCAAATCACCGATGATCAATTCGCCCGCATGGCCTTCAACGGTGGACACCGGAAAGTGCGGAATGTCTTGGTATGGAATGTGACGGGCATCTTCAATCTCATCCGCCAATATGCCCAAGCCTGAACCCAAGATTAAGCCGATTCTGGGAGTCACCTTGGTGTTTTCACGAATAAACTGAGCCGCTTCACTGATTTGTGCACGGGTCGTCATATGGATCACCTCATTCAAGTTCTTTTAAAAAACTCTGGCCGATGTGGGGAGGTTGGACTCCAAAGTTCTCGGCAAGCGTCGCGCCAATGTCGGCGAAAGTTGCGCGCACTCCCAATGATTTGCCCACTTGCGGCAACGATTTGCTGTACACCAATAACGGCGTGTATTCCCGGGTATGGTCCGTTCCATGATGGGTGGGATCATTTCCGTGATCGGCCGTGATGATCAGCAGATCATCTTCGTGCAAACGGGCGAGAATTTCCGGCACGCGCGCGTCGAACTCTTCCAACGCCGCTGCGTAGCCCGCCGGATCACGGCGATGGCCAAACTTCGCATCAAAATCAACCAGATTGATAAAAGCCAATCCGGCAAACGGTTCATTCAATACGTTTAAAAGCTGGTCCACGCCATCCATGTTGGATTTGGTGTGGATGGAACGCGTAATTCCTTCCTCCGCATAAATATCGGAAATTTTCCCGATCGCGATCACATCCCGACCCGCCTCTTTCAAGGCATTCAGGACGGTCGGATGCGGCGGTTTCACCGAATAATCGCGACGATTGGCCGTGCGCGTGAATTGGCCGGGCGCACCGATGAAGGGACGGGCGATCACGCGGACGACGGAATATTTTTCATCCAACGTCAGTTCGCGGGCAATTTCGCAATATCGGTATAACTCCTCCAACGGAATTACCTCTTCATGCGCTGCAATTTGAAATACACTGTCGGCGGACGTATAGACAATCAGGTCGCCTGTCCGCATATGCTCTTCGCCCAATTCCTTGATAATCTCCGTGCCGGAAGCAGGCTTATTGCCCAAAACTTTGCGGCCTGTGCGCTCTTCAAACGCTTGAATCAACTCTTTGGGAAACCCCTCCGGGTACGTTTTGAATGGTTTGTCCGTATATACGCCGACAAACTCCCAATGCCCCGTTGTCGTATCTTTGCCTTTTGAGAGTTCGGTCATTTTGGCATAGTAGGCTTGCGGCTCCTTTACCGCTTCAATGCCGCGGACGGGTTCGATGTTGCCCAAGCCCATTTTCATCAAGTTCGGCATATGTAATCCATTTTTGAATTCGGCAATATGGCCTAGAGTATGCGCCCCGGCATCATCATACTCAGCAGCATCGGGCATGGCCCCAATGCCTACGCTATCCAATACGATAAGTGCAACACGGGGAAATATTTTCATTTTCATCACTCCTACTAACATTATAACCTCGTTAACCAAAAAACCCTAGATTGAAATGAAGTTCATTACAAATAGAGAAAAAAAAAGAAACGAACAAGTAAGCTTGTCGTTTCCCATCATTCTCCCAACCAGTAAAAAATAAGCAACCGCTCTTTTATCTTTTTCATCGGCGCCTCATCCACCCGTGGTTCCTCATGTTGACCAAACACTTTGACCGCTCCCCCACTTGGCTCTTTATACATATAATCCGGTTTGAACAAGGGAACCAAGAATGCGAACAACTGATACAAGAGAAGGGTGAATAACACAAACAACAAGAGGAATTGACTCCATCTTTTTAAACGGCGCAATGAAATGACCATAAGCCATCGTCCTTTTCCTACAAATGATTTCCAAAACTGTCGGAGAGCGGAAACCGTTGCGAAAACGGTTTTTGACGCATTGCATCATCTAGTTGCTATAACCTATGGAAAAGGACGATCAAATATGCAAACTATGCGAGTTGCCGCCCCACCGCATCATTCAGCGACACAAAGGGGAGTCCCAGACTCTCCGCAACTGCGGGATAGGTAACCTGCCCATTGATGACGTTGACGCCGCGCGCCAAGAATCGATTTTCGGAGAGCGCTTGCGCCAACCCCTTGTTGGCGATGAGAACGGCATACGGAATGGTCACATTGGTTAGCGCAATCGTCGACGTTCTGGGCACAGCCCCGGGCATATTGGCCACCGCATAATGAACGACCCCATGCTTCACATAAGTGGGATCACTATGAGTCGTGACCCGGTCGATGGTTTCAATGGAACCCCCTTGGTCGATCGCCACGTCGACAATCACGGAGCCCGGTTGCATGGATTGGACCATCTCTTCCGTCACCAGGCGAGGCGCGCGACGACCGGGAATCAAGACTGCCCCCACCAACAGATCCGCTTTTTTGACCGCCTCAGCTATATTGTACCGGTTCGACATCAAGGTGCGCAGTTCACCTTGGAATTGGTCATCCAATTGTCTCAACCGATCAGCATTGATATCGAGAATCGTGACGTTGGCCCCCATCCCCAAAGCGATTTTGGCCGCATTGGTTCCCACGACACCGCCTCCGACAATCACCACTTCCCCCGGCAATACGCCTGGGACGCCTCCGAGCAGAACCCCTTTGCCCCCTTTGGGTTTCTCTAAAAACTGGGCTCCGATTTGCACTGACATTCGCCCGGCCACTTCACTCATCGGCGTCAACAGGGGTAGGGCCCCATTATCCAGTTGGATCGTCTCGTATGCGATCGCGGCCACTTTCTTATCCATCAACGCTTTGGTCAGTTCGGGTTCCGGCGCTAAATGAAGATAAGTGAAGAGGATGAGATTTTCCCGAAAATAAGCATACTCTTCTGGTAGCGGCTCTTTAACTTTGATGATCATGTCCGCGTTTTCCCACACTTCTTTAGCGGTGTACATGATCTTGGCGCCATGCGCCACATACTGCTCATCCGAGAAACCGCTTCCATTTCCCGCCCCGCTTTGAATCAGGACTTCATGACCCGCCTGCGCCAAAGCATCCACACCCGCCGGCGTGATGGCCACGCGGTTTTCATTGTTTTTTATTTCTGTTGGCACTCCTATAATCATGATAAACCCCTCCTTGATATTCCTATCATATTCATGTGCTAATTTCCGGTTAAATATTATATTCCACAAAAAAAGTGAGACCTTTTCAAAAAAGATCTCACGTCACTTTGGAACCTACTAGTTTTTTCGGATCAGTTACTTTTCCTTTGCATCGATAACAAATTCCATGGAAGGTTAACCGATGGTCGACGATTTGAAAATCATACTCCCGCTCAACCTGCTCCTCAATCGGACCCAATAAGTCTTCCATAATTTCATCCACCGTACCGCAATTGAGACAGATGAGGTGATGGTGATGATGTTCCGCTCCTTCCGCACGAAACTCATAGCGGGTAACACCGTCGCCAAAATTTAATTTGTGGATAATCTGCAAATCACTTAATAGCTCCAATGTCCGATAAACCGTGGCCAAACCAATTTCTGGAGCTTTTTCCTTCACCAACAGGTAGACATCCTCTGCGCTTAAGTGATCCTCTTCGTTTTCCAGCAGCACACGGACCGTCGCTTCCCGTTGGGGGGTTAATTTATAATTATGGGCGGATAATTGCTGTTTAATTTGAGTCACCCGTTCTTCCACAAAAAACACCCCCCTGTCTATCTGACACCATTATATTGGAGAGTGGTGGAAGAAGTCAAACCACATAAAAGAGAGTATTAGATAATAATTATTTTAAAAATAACACTAATTCCATGATTGGTCAAGTAGTTGTTCTGTTGGGATCGCTTCTTTCATCATGACTGGGGAAAGATATGCTTCAAAAACGGCTGAAACAAGCATCACCGCAGCCATGACCGTAACCAAAATCGAAAAGGAGACAAACTGCGGGTAAATGGTTCCCCGGTAATGAATCAGGCGATTCTTGACCAATAACGTAGAAAAGTGAATCCCCGCCACCGCCACGATAATCAGCGCGGGAATCATCAGAAGATTTTGCGGCACCACTGAGACAAAAGCAAACCACAGCCCTTCCCAACTCAGTTGGTTGACAAGAAAACCGACCGTAAACCCGATCACAAGCCCTTTCAAAAAGATAAACACCAACAAGAGGGGGATCCCGATGACCGACAACCCCAAAATCCACATCAACCCAATGGTTTTCAAGTGATCGCCAAGCGCGTGTTGAAACGCCACTTCCGGTTCCGCAATGGTGTGCTGATCCAAGCCCCGGAAAAAATGCCCCAAATAAGTCAATAATCCTTCCTTTTGCGCGGGATCAAGCGTATTCACGATAATCGCCCCAAAAACCACCCCCATCATGAACAACACGGTTACAAACAAGTAGAGTGACTTTTGACTCTGAATATGTAATTGAATCGAATGCCCCCACCTATTCATCTGCTTCATCCAACTCCGCCTCCTTCCATCCGTCATTCTACTCTATGACAGAAGCGAAAAGAGTATGCTGAATGAAGGTAGAGTTTGAGAGCGCGATTCAACTACTCAATTTCTTGTTCGACTTCCCTTTCTTCTCCCCGACGGAATAAAGGTGAAATCCCGCTCCCTCGCCTAACCAACTCTCTACCACCCAACCGTCGGCCGATACGTTTCCCTGTTTCGATTGCGCTTGCGATTTTTGAACGGTTAAGCCAAGGATGCCCCGTACAGGTCCCAGCCAGCACATGATCCCCACCAACAAGATGACAAAGGTGATCACGGCATTGCGCAGCCAATCTTCTGTCGTCTGCGAGGTCAGCAAGTTTTGAAACACATAAAAGCCCAAAAACAGAAAGTAGCTTAATCCAAACATCACCCAAACCGTTTTAAAACCGGCTACCAAGTAACCAATTTTCTTGCGTCTGAGCAGGAAGATTAATGATTTGATGGCGATTAATCCAACGATAAAAACAAATAATAAGGTCATAAGGCTCGTTAACACTTTTCCTGACCAGATGAGTTGACTCATATTCATCAAAAACGCCTCCTCCAGGATACCTCGACCTCTTAGTCGGGGAGGAATGATGGGCGTTGCCCGGTGTCCCGTTAATTCGAATTCGAATGCTTGGAGCAACAACATTCTCTTTTGGTTGCAGGAATATCGAATATACGCGCCAAATGTGAACTTGAGTATACCTTGTACTAAAGGCACTCCTTGTTCTTTGACAACTGTATCTATGGAGTTGCAGTAGGTAATGCGCAACTGCGTAAAAGATACACGCTATCAAGAAAGATGTCTGCACCGTAAGGGAAGTTGAGTACCTTTGTGCAGTGACCATATCAGCGTGTCTGGTATGGGACTCAACCTGCCCTGATGCAACACCATTTGAAAGGTCGGAGTTGACGACTGGATTGTTACAAGCTCCGTCTCCATGCCTCAGCGTAGGCGGTGAGCCGTTTACTGGCAATACTTCAGTAACCAACATCCGTAATATCTCGTCAATCACATCCCTAAAATGAAAAAATGACTCTTCGCCATCTTACCTACATAAAAATTTATCCGTAATCAAATATTGTATTTATCTGAAATTATTATAACCTTTTAAATATCCTTAGATAAGCCTATCTTGCGGATCATCCCAACCAAAGCTGCAAAACCACATCGGTTCCACACCCAGCTTCAGCGCATGCTTCACATAGGGAATCATGTTGTCGGGCAAAGCGTCTAACGGAAACCATCGCAAATCATCACATTTGTGCGGCTCCAGGTTGCGAATCTCACCTTGCCACCGATGAATGCGGACAAAAAAATCAATGCGCTCGTCCACCGCCTTCCGATGCATCACCCCCACTACTTGCACATCCCTCTCGTCCACTTTAACACCGGCTTCTTCTTTCCCCTCCCGGATGGCCGCCTGTATCACTTCTTCTCCGCCATCCAAGTGACCCGCAACGACACTATACTTTCCATCCTCATAACCGGTGTTATAACGGCGCAACAACAACACTTGCTGATGTTGCACAAACATCAGATGCACGGCTACGGGAGCCGTAAACTTCTTATGGCTCACTTGGTTCGACCCCTCATCCATGATCATTTCTTCCATCGTTCCAGTTACCTTCAATCTATCACATCAAGGGGGGCAAAGCATAGATGGAACGCGTGGATTTGCTTTCCTTTCCGCGGATGGCCCCCGGTGGGAATAACTCCTTCGCGACTGACCGACATTATAGGTGAGGAAAGGAGGAATGCATATGGCAGAAAGAGCCATATTCGGATATTTCCAAACGACCGATGCCGCGCAACAAGCGGCCGCGGAATTAAAACAAGCGGGCTTTGAAGTGGATGTGAGCCGTTTCTCCCCGATAGGCGGCGGAAAGGATGCGGATGGCGACGCAACATTCAGCAACCCGTTTGAGAATCCGCGGATGTCGCTGACCGAAAGCACATTGGGGGGGCCTGAATTCGATCCCGATAAGAGTGTTTTGTTCGCCGCCCATCCGGATGCGAGCGGCCTGTCGGGCGGCCAAGCCATGTCTTCGCTGGAAGACGTGTGCGTCACCGTGTTTGCCTCCCCAGATCGGGCGCAAGAAGCGGAAGCCATTTTAGAAAAACACGGGGCGAGGGATTAGGCAAAAAAGCTAACCGAGATCGGTTAGCTTTTTGCTATGATTTCACTTTGCCAAAAATGCCGCCGCCGCCCTCAGACACCTCCAGTTGCCGGTCCCGCGCCAATTGAATGGAGCGCGCAATCGCGGGTCCGACAACTTGGCTTATCTCTTCCATTTCCACACGATGGAGAACGTTCATCTCTGTTCCAAAAGCATGCAATAACTTATCCAAAGTCCTTTTGCCCAGTTTGGGAATGAATTCGAGCGGCACCTGATATACATAAGGGGGACGATGGGTCGGATGAAGGCTTGCCTGATCGGCGATCTCCTCGATCCGATCTTTCACCCCTTTCACCTTCTTCTCGCTCCCGCATTTCGGGCATCGTTCGATCAGACTTGTCGGCCACAGCCCTTCACACTGTAAGCACCGCGTGCGATAATATTTCCCCAAGCGCGGATTCAAACCATAATTGGCCAACACTTGCCTGCCTTCCTGCCTTGTGAGTGCCCGCTTCAACTCCTGAAAACTGCTTTCGCGCACCAACAATTTATTGTATTCGCGGCCAATCTTCGGCAGGGAATGGGCATCTGAATTGGTGACAAAAGTAAGCGGCGCCAATTCAGACAGCTGATCCGCCAAGTTGGAATCGGAACTCAACCCCAACTCCACCGCCGACACTTTCCCCATATCCAACAGCTGACCCATGCGATCCGCGGCATTGCCATAAACGCTTTTAAACGGGGTAAACACATGCGCGGGGATAAAAAGGCCACCCCACTCCCACACCATATCCTGCAATGCGGAGACGGATTGATACAACCGTTGCGTACTGAGCTGGACATTTTTCATATGTTGGCTCAACCAAGCGCTGAAGGCCTTCATCTGCTCAAATGTCTTTAAATAAACCAATGCGTGAAAGGCACCCGAGTCAGGTTCCTTCAGCTCGATTTCCGCCCCCAATATGCACGTCGTATCTTGATAGATAATGCCGCCATCCGGATGTTCCTGATAAATCCCTCTGTCCAACCCCGCTTGAATCTCTTGCTGCACAGGCGGGGATTGCGCGTCAATGATTCCGATCATCTGTATGCCCTTGCGGCAGGAGGCTTCCTTGATAATCGCCTCAAAGGTCATGTTTTGCGCTGCCGTGATCTTAACGGGAAGATTGCCGTTTGTGCGTCCGATATGGATATGCAAGTCAGCAAAAACCTCTTGCAAACTCATCGTCCACTCAGCACCTGGTTTTGCCATAGATAAACAGCCGCAACGGTTTTCGCGTCCATGATGTCACCATTTTGAATATGCTCCATACACTCCTCCAGCGTGCACTCCACCAATTCCACAAACTCATCTTGATCAGGGTTGCCTTGCCCTTTGGCCAGTCCATCCGCTTGGTAAATATGCAATAATTCATCGGCAAAGCCTGGGGAGGTGTAAAAGGAAACAACGTGGGACAGCCCCTTGGCCCGATAACCCGTTTCTTCTTCCAATTCCCGCGCCGCACAGGCACTCGGCTCTTCTCCCGCTTCCAACTTGCCCGCCGGGATTTCCAAAATCGTCTTTTCCAGCGGTTTTCTGTATTGTCTCACCAGTACCAGTTTCTTTTCCTCCGTAATCGCCAGCACGGCCACCGCCCCCGGATGTTTCACAATTTCCCGCTTCGCGGTGCGACCGTCGGGCAACCTTACTTCATCCACTTGCAAATGAACCACTTTTCCCGAAAAAATGGTTTCACTCGCAATCGTTTTCTCTTCAAAATTTCGCATGGTTGTCACTCCTGTCTCATACTTTCCTTATTATAACTTACAACCTTCTCAATCGAACCAACTGTCCACCGTATATTTTTATGGTCTTGGGCGTATAAAAAACAAATAAGCCATTGCAGGTTTTGGCATAGAGACCCAGGTGGTGATCCGGATGAAATGCGGTTGGCAACAAGCGGGCTTCTCCATCAGCGGCAAAGGCTGGCAAGTGCGGGCCTTATTGCGCCAATTGGCCAAACATCCCCTGACGGTGAAGCAATATGTCGAACGGAAACAGCGAAACCACTCGTCGCCCCTTAGTCCATGAACGGACGATCTCTTTTCTTCCCAATTAAGAAAGCGTGCTGAAATGGAACAACCAAGGCGACCAGAATGTCGACGAAAATGAAGCCGGGCCACTTGATCACGGCCCGGCTTCATTTCCCTTAAGACTCGACTGCTTCCTTGGCCCAACCCGGCAACGGCAATTGATGCTTGGCGGCGATGGCCCGCAATTGGTCGACCAGTTTTCCTTCCAAATCGGGACGAACCATGCGCACGTGGCTGGCGTATCCCTTGATGTAATCCCAAAAACGCGGATGACCCCACCGATTTTCCGCTTCCAGCCCATTTTTCTCCACATTATGTAAGAGCGCGCGGAATGTTTTCCACTCCCGCCGATTGACGTTCACCTTCTCATTGACGACAATCCCGGTCACGGTCTGGCGGCTGGTCTCCCGCAACACACTCGTTTTCTGCTCGTTGACCGTAAACCCTTCAAAGGCAACGATTCGGCGCACCTGTTTCATCAGGGCCCCGATCTGGGGCAACCCGGCCTCGTCGCAGGAAAAGGTCAAGTCGTCCGCATAACGGGAATAACGGAAACCATGCTTGGCCGCGAGTCCGGCTAACCGTTCATCCAGGCGGCGGCACAAGAGATTGGTCAATCCCGGGCTGGTACAAGCCCCTTGCGGCAGTTGCCGGTCGCCAATGGCCACATGATATACCTTGTCACCAAACGTAACCGCGCGACGCGGCGGCTCGGTGCAGATGAGAGCCAATAGAGTACTGATCAGCTCGCTATACCCAAAGGACTGAAACAACCCCCGTACCCGATAAAAATGAATGCAGGGAAAGAAATCCTGCAAATCCATTTTTATGACAGCCGTTTGCCCCACATGTGTCCGGGCGTTATCCACAATGCTTTTACCTGGAACAAATCCTTGCGCGGCGTGGTGAACGGGTAAGTGATCCAGGATATTGGCTTTAATCCAGGCTTGTGCTTGACGGAGCGTCGACTTGGGAGCGGAAATTTCACGCTCTCCCCCATTCCGTTTGGGAATGGTAAACCGAATATAATGGGACAGTGTCGCGGTGTTGCGGTGATAAGTAAGCCATTTCAACTTGCTTACCGTCAGTCCCATCGCCTCCGCCAGCTCCTCCGCGGTGGTTACGATGGGCAACTGGGCTTGTTGCAACTTTTCCAGCTGGCATTCCGTTTTCCCCAAGCCACCCGAAACGCCTTCTCCCGCATAAATCACATGGCTAGCCCGATGCCGTTCCCATGCTATTTTGGCCTCTTGGCGATTCCATTCCCGCTCCGCCTTTTGTTCTTCTCGTTTTTGCCTGCTCGCTTCGATCCGTTTTTGGCGAACTTCTTGCAGCAATCGCTGCACTTCGGGCATATTCATCCCTTTGGCCTGCAACCGTCGCAATTCCGCGAACAGGCGGGCGCGCTCTTCATCCTCAAGTTGCTGTTGTTTCTGCTCTTCTACGGAAATAGAGGATTCCGTCCAGAAACCCAACCGGATCATCTCTTCACGAATGGTCGCTTCTCGGCCTTGCACACTTACTTTTTGAATCCACTCTTCCCTTGTCAGGGGACGTTTCTCCTTCGACATCGCTCTCCCTCCTCTTTGGCTTAGTTGCGCGCGATGGACACAAGCGCCATCATATGCTCACACGGACCTTGCATGAGCCGGTTTTGCTTGTAGAAATAACACGTGCATTCTCCTTGTTCAATCCGCCCATCATGATCCAATACCACCTTGGATTCAAGGGAGCGACCTTTGGTTCTGGCGCTTCCATAAAGCGCCACACTGCCATGGGCCAACGTTTCCCGCCCCGACAAGGTCACATCGCCATTTTGGATCAACCGTTTCGCTTTTTCCTCACGTGGATTGGCATAACGCAGCTGATCGACAGGCAACGGATCGCGCGTTAACTCACGGAGCCGGTATTTGCCGATTTCCAGGTCGAACATGACCCGTCCGGCACTGCACAATTGACGCAACGCGGCCTGGACGGTGGCGTTGGGCAAGTGAGTCCATTGCGCCAATTCTTCCGCCGTGGCTGTCTTCTTCCATTTCATCTGCGAAAAAACCTGTTTGCTCTCTTCCGGGGTCACTTGCGCCGAACTGCCGACCAAAAGGTCAAAGTTGGCCGCTCCAGCCCAATCGTTGCGGGTCCACCCGGACAATCCCAAGGTGAAGCTGAGGTTGCCCAAATCCGCCACATAGAAGCTGGGTAGTCCGGTTCCCAGCAAGTGGATGGTGATTTTGCGCGCCAGCGGAAGCAACCGCTCCAACAAGAACAGGCGGCGGCGGCCCCACGTGCGAATCTCTTGTGCCGCATCCCCCAGATAAACGGAATCACTGAACGTCATCACTTCATTCCAAGGTTCAATGACGACCTGCACCGGTTGGCCGGGCTTGAGCAAATACTTCAGCGACCGTGGGCTGTGCCGCTCTTTATGCCGCCGCAAAAAGGTGCAGAGATTGTAGAGATCGATCGGCTTGGCATCAAACGTGGCCGCCGGCAGCGTCATCGCCGATTGCACTTGGAGAAATCCACGTATCCAACTTACCGGCACATCGATTTTTTTCTCTTTGTACACATCCCGCCCTTCCGTCGCCACTTCAAATCCGGCTGGATCCACCTGAAATTCGGTTGGGCGATAAGTGCGGATGCGTTGTATTTCACTTAACAAAGCATCGGAGAAATCGATGTTTGTGGTACCATAGGCAAATTCTTTCACATCGTCAAACAGCTCAGAATGAACCGCCAACCGACCATAGGATGATTCGTCCAACGAAAACGCTTCAAAGAACACTTGGTCGGGCGCCACCGTAATCACGGGGTCCAACACGAACCAGGCATCGGGATGATTGTGGTACAACCAGTTAAAATAACGGGCCCTCGCCTGGTAATAGGGCCCCATGCGCTTGGTTCGCAATCGGTCCAGCTCTTGCATGCGTTGCCGAATGAGTAACATCCGCGCCGCCTCACCCGTTTCCGTTCCCAAGGTGTTAATCAGGTCCAATACATATTGCTCTTGCACCCATTCTTGATAAGCGCGGTGATCCTTGGGTTTCACGTTCAAATCAGAGACGACGACATCGCGCAACGCGATCATGGCATCCCGATAACGAATGGGCTCTTTGATTCTCCCCTGGAAAAACGTAGGTTCCCGACCTAAATCCGGGGCAAAATCAACCAGCGTGCGACCACCCACATGGCTGATGCTACTTGCTTTGGCATACGTCTGTTGAAACTGCATGCACGCTCCTCCTCGCTATGATTTATCCCAAAGACAGTGGAGTGTTGATGTCCGGATAACGAACTTGAATCTGTGTGAGAAGATGAAGGATCCGCTCAAAATCCTGGCGACCAAAGTTCCGTGCCAAATCGCCGAGCAGAGGCACCATCGCTTCAGCGCATTCTTTTTTCTGCAAGGCCAATCTCTCCAACAAGGCAAACGCCAAATTTTTGGCGCGCCGTCCCTGGTGCACCCGGAAAAACACCGTACGGAAAAACAGTTCCAACTCGGAATAACGCTGGGCGGTCCAAGTGAGCCGTTCCGCCAGGGTCAAGGCGAATTCCTGAACCTCCAAATATGGGCTTTCACTCGCTCTCAGCATCAGTTCTGATATATCCAGTTGTTCAAGATGTTGCCTGATCAAATCCATGGCCAGTGTGCGAATGTCCTGCCGTGCCGTATCCAATAAACCGTAGATCAATTCCGGCGCCCGCTCTTCATCGGGAAGCGAAGACACAATCTGCATGGCCCACTCCCGGGTATCATCCCACTCCGTTTCCATCACGTTGACCAACAAATCCGGAGTCCAGATGACCCGCAGTTTTTCCAACATCCGGCAGGCCGCCCCGCGAATCGCGGCCAAAGGCCGGTGGGCCAAGCTGACCAGCTGCGGCAAGGTGAAATCGTATGGTTTCGGTTCGATCAGTGCCAGCAGTTTCGCGCCAAAGACCTGCACGGCATGTTCTTGATGTTGCAACAATTCCAACACTTGGCTAACGGGCGTATCCCTCAATTCTTCAAAGAACAATTTCCCCAACAATGACTCGCGGACATAGTTACGCACAATCGTCGATTGGTTCTCATCCAGCATCATCTCCCATAATCGCGGCAAGAGAGTCGGATAGAAAGGGACTACCCACAATCGACGGGCTGACAAAAACTGGGTGGTGAAGGTTTGAACTTGCTCGTCGGGAATGGAGATGAGTTTGATGAGAAACTCGCAGTCGAGGCTCAACTTTTCAAAATGCTGTTGAATCATATTGGCGGCGCCGTTGCGCACTCTGCTGTCAAACGAACGCAAATACGGCAATAACTCATCCCCCGTGACGCCGAGACGTTCCACATCCAGCGTCTCCAAGATCAGAGCCACTACCTCGGCCGTGGGGCGATTGCACCAGCGCCTCACCCGGACATGAAAGGATTGCGCCAAAGCCAAGTCGGCCAGTTCACGCAAATAAGGCCGGCAATGATCCTTCAACAACCGATAGGCATCTTGCATTCTCCAGTAATCCCAGTCTTTCTCGAGCTCATTGAGGACAGCCTGTGTCACATGCACCTTAAATGAATGGGGCAATTTGTCCCCCAACTTTCCAAACCAAGCGGAAGCTTCCTGCCGCACCTCATGCTTTTCATGGAACAGCATCTGTTTCAACAATTTTAAATCAACTTTTCCGTTCACCGTCAGAAGATAGTTGTCCATCAACCACTGAAAGGCCCATTTCCCTCTCTTATAGTAATCATCCTGTAAAAGGGCCAACCACTGCGATTTAGACAACTGCTCCAAAAAAATCCTGTTTTTCGCACTTAAAGCTCTCCAAGCAAATTGGATGACCGTCGTCGATTTCGCTTCACAAAATAAGCGCCATAACTGCTCCGGATGTTGATCCCATAGTTCGGAAAACGCCTCTTCCCGTTCATTGACCCAATCTTCTGATACAGAAACGCCTTCCCATTGCAGTCTGCTTGGCTTAAACCGTTTGCTGTGATGGAAAAGCAAATGGTTAAAGAGCCAAAGGTGGCTGTAACTTCTGTTGTGAATCCAACGATCTTCTTCATTGCTCCACCTCGATTGGTTGCGTCCATCTTGATCTTCATAACGCAACAATACTTCCACCGCAAATTGAACATACGCCGGATCACCGGCTTCACCCAATTTCCTTAGATAACGCCAACAGCGGCGGCGCAAGTAATAATGGGTTTCATCACTGTATACCTCCACCTCTTGGCCCTCTTGGGTGCGATACGTGTGCTTTCCCTTCCTCTCCAAGTCAAACCGGTGGGCCAAGACTGCCCACGTTTTGGCGTCCCGCTTCTTTTCAGCCAGTTTAAAGATGGCTTTCACATAGCGAAAGTATTTGGCGTCAAAGGGAATGAACGTATTCCGCCGGCCACCGCGCCACTTGACTTCCTGTTTGCGTAGCGAATATCTGTCCGCAAACAACCGACTTCGATGGGAGTGATAACTTAACAATTGGCGAACCGCCGTTTGCGCCAACGGATTTCCGGTTATGTACAGCGTCCACAACCAAGAGCCGTCTAGTGGGCCCGCTTGACTTTGCAACTCGTCGGGCAATGGAACCTTTTTCCATATACGCTGGTGATCGTCCCACTCCCACAATCGTCCATCCTGCAGGCAGGCAAATTTCAAGACTTCATCTATTGCCGCTTGATCCTGTTTCTCCAACATCGTTTCAATCTTTTTTGGCAAACAAGCCTTGGGTTCTTCTTTTTCCCACCATGCTTCATGCTCCAAAAATTCACGCTCCGCTTGGGGAAGCGCCACATTCACCTTCTCATGGTCAGCCATTCCCAATCCTCCTTCCAAGTAAAAAGAATGCCCGACCCGGAGAATCAGGTCAGGCATGACTCACTTTGTCTACTAACAGTCTGTGGAGCTGGCTTCGCACTGAAAAAGCCCTAGTGCACACCATAGTCGTTAGGTCCGGCTACGCCTACTTAGGCAGAACCTAACACACTATGGTGTGCACTAGGGCTGACCAAGTAACGCGGAGCCGGGTGATGAATGTGTCCCATCACGTCCCACACGGCGTATCACCGTGCCATCGGCTAGACAAAGTCTTTGATTATGTACATTTAGTATTATGCATTGTACATATAAAACTGTCAATACAAAATATTTGCCTATTACGCATAAAAATAATAACTTTTCCATTCGATCGAAACCATGTCAATTTTATCAAGCCTGCTTCATATCCCCCTTTCTTCGGGATTCCTTGTAGTTTACAATGATGATGCAATGGGTTCATATATGCAAATTTCAGCATGATCAGATATATCAGGCTTATCCACATCAAGGGAGTGACAACATGAATGTTCAACCTAATCAGTCGGTGCTGAACCAGCTTACGCCCCGCGAACGACAAACATATTTTGAGCTGGTGCGGTTAGCCGCGCCCGAAGAAATCATTCATCCTGAATATCAGGTCCCCATTCCCAAAGGGGCTTGCATCATTTCCTACCGGCTGTTGGAAAAATATCTCGATCTCACGCGCTCAACCATCCGCCGCGCCTTGAGGAGATTGGAGGATCGCGATTTGATTGAAGTAACCCACTTGGGGCAAATCAAAGGAACAGATGGGTTACACTTTCGCACGATGGTGAAAATCAAGCGCTATGAACCCATTCCGCTTCATCCTACTTCATCCTCCCCGGCCCCCTCTTTGGTGGAGGGGCTGATCCAGTTGGAAACCCATCTCATCAATCAACGCCTCAAAGATTTGCAAACCTTTCTCACCCAGAACCAAACGCGGCTCACAAACCCTGAACGGGCGAAGCTGGACCGCATCATCACGGCGTACCAGGCGGCGTTAAAAGTGGTCAACAAGTCGGAACACGCCTTATCAAAGTAAAATAGAGTAGGGGATGGAACAAACAATGGAAAACAGGGAAATGTTATTGGAAGAATTAAAACGAATCGAGAAATGGGAGCACGACCAGAAGGATCTCTGGTTTTGGGAAAAGTTGGGGAGAATTCCATTTGCCCTGCTCGACCGCATCACACCCAAAATCGTTCATGAAAGGCTTGGAAAACTTTTGGATGAACTGGGGAGTTACATTCAAACAGGGGGGCAATATTTGATCAACGAGCAAGAGGTCACATTCCGGTTGGCCAAATTGGCGCAACTGCGATCCGACTTCCTTTCGTTGGACAAAGTGGCCGATCTTCCCATCCAGGCCATGGACCACGTGGCGACAGATCTCAAAGAATCCCGCAAACAATTTGCCACCATGCAAGGAGCGACAACCGGCTTTGGGGGAATCTTCACCTTGGCGATCGACATTCCCGCCCTGTTGGGACTTTCCCTTAAGGTCCTGCAAGAAATGGCTCTTAGCTACGGCTTTAATCCCAAGGACAAGCAAGAACGCGTATTCATCGTGAAATGCCTTCAGTTTGCTTCCTCCGATTACGTGGGCAAACAAGCCATCATCAAAGAGTTGACCACAGTCAACGCAACCCATGAAGCGAGCGAATCCATCTCCAAATTGGAAGGGTGGCGCGAAGTGATTCTAACCTACGGGGAGAACTACGGTTGGAAAAAGCTGTTCCAGCTGGTCCCTGTCGTGGGGATTGTCTTTGGCGCTTACATCAACCGCTCCACCATCGATGAAGTGGCGGAAGCGGGCCAAATGCTCTACCGCAAGCGCCGAATACTGGAAAAGTTAGCACGCTTGGAGAACGATGATGGATTGATCAAATACAACTTTTAATCAAGCAAACGGCCTCCATGGGGAGACCGTTTTTCTTATTGGGCAACAGAAGCTTTTTAGAAGAAACAGGAATATTTTCTCGCCCATCTTCCCAGACTAAGGGGTGTTTGGCGTCTAAACCTGGCTGAAAAAAACAAGAGAACCCTCAGTTCTCAAGGGTGCTCGTTCCGGTGGTGATCATCTCTACCTTAGCCGATTCTTCAATGAGGGCAACGACCAATTCGGTTGCCTTAACCAATTCTTTGATCGGCATCCGTTCTTTGGTGGTGTGGATATTTTGGTAACCGATACCCAGGTTTACCGTCGGAATGCCATGCCCCGCGATCACGTTGGCATCGCTCCCCCCGCCGCTGGCGCCGATGCGTGGCGTGCGACCGATCCGTTTGACCGCCTCTTTCGCTTTTTGGACCACAAGATCCTCCTCGGTAAATTGGAAAGACGGATACAACGTTTGCGTTTCCACTTCGGCTTTGGCTTTGAATTCTTCAGCGGCTTCGTGGAAAGCTTTCACCATGCTGTCTACTTGCTTGCGCAATTTCAACGGATTGCGGCTGCGCGCTTCGGCCAAGATTTCGACGCGCTCCGGAACCACGTTGGAAGCGGTGCCCCCTTGGAAACGACCGATATTGGCTGTCGTCTCTTCGTCAATCCGCCCCAAACGCATTTTGGAGATGGCCCGACTAGCCACTTGGATTGCGCTGATTCCATCTTCGGGGTTCACACCGGCATGTGCGGCTTTGCCATGAATCGTCGCCAACACCTTTACTTGCGAAGGAGCCGCCGTAATAATCTCCCCCACTTCTCCATCCGAATCCAAGGCAAATCCAAAGTCAGCGTCCACCAAGGACATATCCAGGTGGCGTGAACCGATCAAGCCGGATTCTTCGCCCGCTGTGATGATCAACTGGATTTGACCATGGGGAAGTTGCTTTTCTTTCAAGAGGCGAATCCCTTCCAACAGAGCGGCCAAGCCCGCTTTATCGTCCGCACCCAAAATGGTCGTGCCATCCGATTCAATGATATCCCCATTGATTTGTGGTTGAATCCCGTTGCCTGGCGCCACGGTATCCATATGGCAGGTAAAATAAATGTTGGGTGCGCCGTCAAGCGTTCCTTTTAAAGTGGCCACCAAATTTCCCGCGCCATGTCCCGTCAATTGAGCAGAGCCATCCTCAACCACATCCAACCCCAATTCAGTCAGCTTTTGGGTCAGAAGGTCACAAATGGCTCTTTCATCACCAGTCACACTATCTGTTTTTACTAATTCTATAAATTCATCGATTAAACGTTGTTTGTTCACCACGTGTTACTCCTCCAATCACGATAAAATTAGTACCTATTTTACCACGACTTTATTCATCTTGTTGGTGACCAAAAGCCTAAAATCAAGCAAAAAACGCGGATCTTTGACTATTGACAGCCATTTGGCGAAAAAAACCTGTACAAAGCTATAAAATTTGCCAGTTTTAACTAGCAGGGCGCTTTGTAATGCGAAATTTTTCAGTAACTTTTCGCTTTTTATTCTATATGTAAATAAAACCGTTTTCCACCGCTTTTTTCTCCCCTCGCAACTTTGAACCTATTGGCAATTGCTGTAAGAGAGGCTTTGTCCCTAGCCTGCCCAACTCGTTTCCCTTTATACCCCGTCCCATATAAAAGGCACCGGCGGTGATCCGTTCGCCAGGTGCCTTCCCCCCATTTACAGGGGAATATTTCCATGTTTTTTAGCCGGTCGGGATTCTTGTTTGTGTTTTAGCATCTCCAACGCGCTGATTAATTTTTGCCTTGTTGCCCGAGGATCAATCACGTCATCCACCATGCCATGGGCCGCGGCGACATAGGGGTTTGAGAATTTCTCACGATACTCCGCAATCCGCTTAAGCCTTGTTTGTTCCGGTTGCTCACTTTCCGCGATTTCACGTTGGAAGATGATATTGGCCGCCCCTTCCGCTCCCATCACGGCAATTTCGGCACAGGGCCAGGCATAAACCAAGTCGGCCCCGATCGCCTTGCTGTTGAGCGCAACATAAGCCCCGCCAAATGCTTTGCGCAGAATGACCGTAATCTTCGGCACGGTGGCTTCCGAGTATGCGTACAAGATTTTGGCGCCATGTCGAATAATGCCGTGATGCTCCTGATTCACTCCGGGAAAAAATCCCGTCACATCGACAAAAGTGATCAGCGGAATGTTGAAGCAATCGCAAAACCGGATAAACCGACTCAGTTTATCCGACGAATCGATGTCAAGGCTCCCTGCCATCACTTTCGGCTGATTGGCGACAAGACCCACCGCCTGCCCTCTGATCCGCCCAAATCCGACGACAATGTTGCGAGCAAAGTCGCGGTGCACCTCCATAAACTCCCCGCCGTCCACGATGGATTGAATCACTTCCCGCACATCATAGACCCGCGTTCCCTCCACGGGAACCTTCTCCGCCAACGCTTCAATCCAATCTTCTTCATCGCTCTCGCCAACCTCCACTCGCGGGGGTTCTTCCCGATTGTTTTGGGGCAAAAACCGAAGCAAGCGCCGCACCTCTTCCAGGACTTCCGCTTCCGTCGGGGCTGTGAAATGGACGTTTCCGCTCTTGGTTGTGTGCATCCCAGCACCGCCCAATTCTTCGGCCGTGATCTTCTCTTTGGTTACGGCCTCAATCACTTTGGGGCCGGTGATGAACATCTGGCTCGTCTCTTCAACCATAAACACAAAATCAGTAATCGCGGGGGAATAAACCGCCCCTCCCGCACATGGACCCAAAATGACTGATATTTGCGGAATGACCCCAGAATAGATGGAATTGCGGTAAAAAATGTGCCCGTAGCCATCCAGCGACACGACCCCTTCTTGAATGCGGGCTCCGCCGGAGTCATTCAACCCAATAATGGGCGCCCCATTTTTCGCCGCCAAATCCATGAGCTTGGCGATCTTTAAGGCATGCATCTCCCCCAGCGCCCCGCCAAACACCGTAAAGTCCTGGGCAAACACATAAACCAGCCGTCCATGAATCTTCCCATAGCCCGTCACCACCCCTTCTCCCGGGGCTTCCGTATGCTCCATGCCAAAGTGGGTGGCACGATGTTCCACAAACGCGTTCAATTCAACAAACGAGTCCTCATCCAGCAAGAGGTCCAACCGTTCGCGGGCCGTCAATTTTCCGCGTTTGTGCTGCGAGCGAATCCGCAACTCTCCACCACCCAACTCCACTTTGCGCCGCTTTGCCTCTAACTGTTCGATCTTTTGGTACATATCCATGTTTGTCAACTCTCCTCTCCCGGTTTCTCTTGCGGTTCACACAATTCCAAAAGCACTCCGCCCGTCGATTTCGGATGGAGAAAAGCGATGTTCATCTGATGGGCGCCCGGCTTGGGCTCCTGATGAATCAAGCGGACACCACGCTCCGCCACTTCTCGCAAACGGGCTTTGAGATCACTCACCTCAAGGGCCACATGATGAATCCCCTCACCGTAATGAATCAAATATTTATGAATGACACTTTGTTCTGAAAGGGGCTCAAGCAGTTCTATGCGGCTTTCCCCAATGCGAAAGAAGGCGACCCGCACCTGTTCGCTTTCCACCTCCTCCACGCCTTCCAGCGATAAACCCAACACTTCCCTATACCATGCGCACGCTTGCTCCAAATTCCAAACGGCAATGCCGATGTGACTGATTTTATGTGGAGGAGGGTTCATGCCTGGGCCTCCTTGTTCAGCACCGCTTGCCGAATGTAGTCCGCGGTTTCCGTCGTTGTCGCGCCAGATGTAAACACCTCGGCAATCCCTTGCTCTTTCAGATAGGCGACATCTTCTTGCGGGATGACGCCGCCCCCGATCACGATGATGTCGTCCGCCCCTTCCGCCCGCAACAGTCGCATCACTTCGGGAAACAGCTCATTGTGCGCCCCCGACAAGCAAGACAAGCCAATCACGTCCACATCTTCTTGAATCGCAGTCGCGACAATTTGCGCCGGTGTCTGCCTCAAACCGGTGTAAATCACTTCCATGCCTTCATCCCGCAATGCTTGAGCGATGATCAACGCGCCACGATCATGACCATCTAACCCTGGTTTGGCAATTAACACGCGTATCGGTCGATTCATGTTCGTCTCCCCCTAAACTGGTTTATATTCACCAAATACCCCTCTTAACGTATGACAGATCTCGCCTACGGTGGCGTACGCTTTCACCGCATCCAGAATAAAAGGCATCACATTTTCTGTCCCCGCCGCCGCTTGCTTGAGACGCTCCAATGTCCGCTTCACTTCCTCTTGATTGCGCGTCTCCCGCAACGCTTGTAATGCCGTGATCTGTTCTTTGGCAAAAGCGGGGTTGACACGCATTAAAGGGGGCTCAGTTTCATTCTCCAGCGTAAATCGGTTCACCCCCACCACCACTTCTTCGCCCCGCTCGATCTTGCGTTGCGTCTCCAACGCCACCCGGCGAATTTCCCGTTGCATAAATCCTTGTTCAACGGCATGCACCGCTCCCCCCAGTTCATCTATCTGCCGAATCAATTTTTCCGCTTCTTGTTCGATCTGATCCGTCAACGTTTCAATGTAATACGAACCACCCAAGGGGTCCACCGTATCGGCCACGCCGCTCTCATGGGCGATAATCTGTTGCGTTCTGAGGGCAATCCGGGCCGACTCTTCTGTGGGCAAAGCCAACGCTTCATCGCGGGCATTGGTGTGCAAGCTCTGCGTCCCCCCCAGCACCGCCGCCAAAGCTTGCAAGGTGACCCGCACGATATTGTTGTCCGGCTGTTGCGCGGTCAGTGTCGATCCGCCGGTTTGAGTATGGAAACGCAGTTGTAACGAGCGCTCGTTCGACGCATGAAAACGATGCTTCATAATCTTCGCCCACAATCGTCTGGCTGCGCGAAACTTCGCAATTTCTTCAAAAAAGTGATTATGCGCATTGAAGAAGAAGGACAAACGCGGGGCAAATTGATCCACTTCCAATCCTGCCGCCAAGGCCGCCTTCACATACTGAATGCCATTGGCCAAGGTGAAGGCCACTTCCTGAACAGCGGTTGATCCGGCTTCGCGAATATGGTAACCGCTGATGCTGATTGTGTTCCACTTCGGCACATGCTCCGCACAATACTGAAAAATATCTGTGATCAAGCGCATGGACGGCTGGGGAGGAAAGATATACGTGCCACGGGCAATGTACTCTTTCAAAATGTCGTTTTGGATGGTTCCACGCAGTTGCGCCGGTTTGACCCCTTGTTTTTCGCCAACCGCGATCACCATCGCCAACAGGATCGCAGCGGGCGCGTTAATGGTCATGGAGGTGCTCACCTCATCAAGGGGGATCCCCGCAAACAATTGTTCCATATCTTTTAAAGAGTCTATGGCCACGCCCACTTTCCCTACTTCCCCGAGCGCCATCGGATCATCTGAGTCATACCCAATTTGAGTGGGGAGATCAAAAGCGACGCTCAACCCCGACTGTCCTTGGCGCAAAAGATACCGAAAACGCTCGTTCGTCTCTTTGGCGGAGCCGAATCCGGCGTACTGGCGCATCGTCCATAAGCGACTCCGATACATGGTCGGATGGATGCCGCGCGTATAAGGGAATTCACCAGGCCATTCTTCTGGTGTATCATGTTCGGTATATAACCGTTCCACCTCAATGCCAGAGAGGGTGGTGAAGGTTGGTTTTCGTTCAGGCGCTTTCTCTAACCAACGAGCCGTTTTTTCTTCCCACCGTTGTTTGTTCTCGTTTTTATTTCCCATTTGAATGTTCTCCCCCTCATCATAATGAAACGCTTTCACTTTTTAATATATCAAATATTACGTTTGTTTGAACGAAGTTTTCGCATGCTGGCGATTTCATGGACAATATCCCAACGGTTGGATACAATAATGTGTTGTGAGGTGAATTTATCGTGAAGCCAACTTGGATCAAAGTGACGGTTTATCTGGTCATTCTTTCGCTTCTCGTTTCAACCCTTGCCACGAGCGCCTATCTCTTTCTATAATTCATAAGGGTATTGTATGTTAATCAGGAAATGAATCGATTATACTATTTACTGATAGCGCTTAGACCAAGTGCTGACGTGAAGAAAGCAGGTGAAAAGGCAATGGAATACTTTATGGTACCTCTTCTTGTGATCATTACCATCTTGTCGATCCGCGGTGTGATCGATAACAAAAAGATCGGCAACAAACCGGGTTTCATCATCGGGGGCATCTTTACGCTCGCATTGCTTGGCGTAACTCTGTTGTCCCTGTATGACTTATTCGTAGGCATCCAATAGTCCCTACATAGGCAAGCTCCTGTCACTGAGATGGGAGCTTTTTCTCAAAAAAAAACTCCGCCGGCAACCGAATTTCATTTATAATAAAAGTGAGAACTTTTATTCTTCAGTCTTTCGTGGAAGGGGGATATCCTGTTTGGGTTCTTTGTTTGGCCACCACCCAAGGAGTCTAAGACTGAAGGGAGTTCGCACTCTGCCGCTTCGCCATTGGTTCCCTGCATGGGCGATACGAAACCATCCGGTTAAAGACGCGAATTATTCGTTGAATATTCAAAATCTAAATGGTGTCATTCCCTTAACCGTACCCGCTCACCAAAACGAGTCGATGCCTCTTTCGACCCAAGCATGGCAAAGCGAAGAGCATCAGCGCTGGATGGCATGGCTCTATGCCGTCTTCTCCAGAATGAAGCTGCATGCGTTCAAGGAAACAACCGCTTATCATGTGCAATGCGCCGATGGAACCCTCATTCCGCTTACCCGCTTCATCTATGGATTGGCCGACCTCAGGGAGTTAAAGAACCTACTACCCTCCACATCGGGTAAGCTCATCACCTTAATGGGTCAAGTGACGCGCATTCGCACCACACCCACCACACACCGCATCACCTTATCCGGCGACCATCCCAGTGATACCTGTGAGCTCATTCTTTCCCGCTTTTTATATTCTGAAGCCGCCATTCGCCCTTTTCATCGGCGCCATATCGCCTGTTGCGGATTCCTACATACCCAAGGCACCCAGTTCTTTATGAAAATACACTCACTTCCCCATCAGCTAACACCCATCAGCGGCAACCGGTTCATCACCCTTCCCCATCCACAAGTGCAACTCGCTGCCATTCAACAAGCGTTTTTGCAATACACGCGGCATGAATCCATAGACTATCCGCTTGTTCAGCATGATTATGTCGCTCGCTGGCGTTCCCTCGTATCTGACCTGAATCAGGAAATCCGCGCCATCAGTCAAAGATTCCCGTTGCTGCAAAAACAATTGATTGTAACCGAACACGAATGGAGAAAGCAGCAAGCCAAATATAAAGCCTCCAGAGAAAAATGGCTCCCGGCGCCATCCCCTTCTCTGTGGGCCAGGTTGGCGCAAAAAGGGGCGGAGTGGGGATTTTATCGTTCCCGCAAAAAAGCCCGCCACGAAAGGGACCAAGCTTTTTTTCGCACATTTGCCCGTGAGATTTTGTCCCTGTCCCGCAAGCGACGGTGCCTTCAGGAAGAAATGGATCATCTCGCCCGGAGCATCAAGGCCAGGGAAGCCGAACTGGCTGAATTAAGCAAATTGACCTGGTTAGAAAAAGATTTTTCGCCCCATGCCGAGGCCATTCTCCATCGCATCCCTCTTTCCCCACACGTAACGGTGATTGTGGCTACCCGCTTCACCGTGATGGAAGAGCAGATCCACCTGCGTGGCGAACTTTATTTGTTTAAATTTCATGGGAAGGTTCCTTACCCGTTTGCCAAACTGGGCGGACCTTCAGTAAGGACAACCTTTGCCGCTTTTAAGTCCAACCTTCAATGTTATTGGGGCAAAGTGAATACCCTATTGCAGCAATTCAACGCAACAAAACAAAAAAATGTGTTATAAAGCAAAAGGAGTCTCATGTCGAGACTCCTTTTGGACTTTTTTGCCGTTTGACTTTAATTTACCACCGGAGTAATCAATCGTTTAGGGCGTGTCTGGCAAATCAAGTTGACCATTGGGAGAAGGCGGAAAACCCTTTTCCCGATGAGCGCCGATGGACAAGTGAAGCGAATGGGAAAACGGTTTTAAAGCGGGTTATGGGTCTAAATAAAAAATCTCTCCCAAGTAACATGGAACGTCATGCTTTTCCCATTGTCTACTTGGGAGAGAGCGCCTTAAGAACCGAACACCTCTCGCGTGCTTTTGATCACTTGCTCCATCACTTCATTCATGTCGACCGGTTTCCCCAACTGTTCCTGCATGGAGGTCACCCCGTACTCCTGAATGCCGCACGGAACGATCAACTGAAAATAACGCAAATCCGTATTCACATTCAAAGCGAAGCCATGGCTGGTGATATAACCGCGCCGGTTGCGGCCACGGTTAAACTTCACGCCGATCGCCGCTATCTTCACATCGCCCACCCATACACCCGTATAGGGTTCCTTGCGACCGGCTTCAATCCCGAAATGCTTCAAAGCGCGAATCAACACTTCCTCAAGATCCCGCAGGTACCCATGGGCGTTGTTCCCCCGTTCTCCCAAATGGAATAAAGGATAGCCAACCAGTTGGCCCGGTCCATGGTAAGTGACATCGCCACCGCGATCAATCTCCACCAAGTGGATTCCTTGCTCGCGATAATAATCTTCGGAAAAGATGATGTTTTCCTGGTGCGAACCGCGTCCCAAGGTAATCGTATGGGGATGTTCCAACAACAGCAATTGATTGTCAAGTTGCCCCCGGTCAATGCTTTGCACCAATTCTTTTTGTTTATCCCATGTCTCCATATAGGGAGCCAATCCCAGACGTTGTACTGCAAAGTTCATCTAAATCACCTTCTCCATGTCGAAAAGGCATCCCCATGACAGGATGCCACTAATGATAAGGGAGGAGTGGCACAATGGGCCGCTCCTTCTGTTATTGTATCACGTCGAAACGTTTTCGTTAAATTTCGCTGTTTGGCCCGTACGCTTCCAACCGCTCTTTCACGCGCTTCAGGAAGCGGCCCGCCATCAGGCCATCCAAGATGCGGTGGTCAAGCGACATGCAGATGTTCATCATGTCGCGTGCCGCAAACATGTTGTTATTCAATACCACCGGCCGCTTCACAATCGATTCAAACGACAAAATCGCCGCTTGCGGTTGATTGATGATCGGCGCGGACAACACCGAGCCGAACGAGCCGGTATTATTCACCGTGAAGGTGCCGCCCTGCATATCTTTCAACTCCAGCTTGCCCGCACGCGTCTTTTCGGCCAACTGGTGCACCGCTTTGGTTAAGCCGAGGATGCTCTTTTCGTCGGCATCATGAATAACCGGAACATATAAGGCATCATCCGTGGCGACAGCAATGGAAATGTTGATGCGTTTCTTCAGGATGATGCGATCCCCATCCCAAACGGAGTTCAGCTGCGGAAACTCCTTTAAGGAATCAACCACGGCTTTGATGAAGAATGGCATGAAGGTGAGATTGACGCCTTCCCGCTGTTTGAACTCTTGTTTTAAGCGATTGCGCAGTTCAACCAGACCCGTCACATCCACTTCCATCATCGTCCAAGCATGAGGAGCCTCGTGCTTGCTCTGCACCATCCGTTGCGCAATCGTCCGCCGCACGCCGGTCACCGGAATCTCACGGTCACCGTTTTCCAACACGGTACCTGCGGCTGACGAAGCCGCTGGTGCTGGAGCAGGAGTAGCCGTGGGCGCAGGTTGAACCACGGGTGCCGTCGGAACCGGGGTAACCGTCTCTTTGACCGGTGCTTGGACAGTGGTCGCCCCAGTCGGCTGTGTGCCACCTTGCTCAATCACTTGCAACACATCCTTGCGCGTGATCCGGCCCCCTTTCCCTGTTCCTTTGACTTGGGTCAGATCAATGCCATGCTCTTGGGACAGGCGCAAAACCGCCGGGGAATAACGAGCTTTGCCGGAAGATTCCCCCTCCGTTTTCCCGTCCGTGGTTGGGGCGGCCGCACTCGTTTCCGGAGCAGCCGTATTCGCAGAGGCGGCGGTGGGCCCAGCATCCGCCGCGCCTTCCGCGTCAATGCGGCAAATTAATTGCCCCACTTCAACAGTGGTGCCTTCTTGGGCGATAATTTCCACCATCACGCCATCAAACGTCGATGGGACTTCAGCATTCACTTTGTCTGTGGACACTTCACAGATCGGCTCATACTTCTCCACCCGATCGCCCGGTTTTTTCAGCCACTTCGCAATGGTGCCTTCCACTACACTCTCGCCAAGTTGCGGCATCTTGATATCGGTTGCCATCATTGTCCTCCTCCGTATGCCTAGAACTCTGCCAGTTCACGAATCGCCGCTGCGATTTTGTCTGGATTCAGCATAAATTCTTTCTCAAGCGGTGGGCTGTATGGCATGGCGGGAACATCGGGACCGCACAAGCGCTTAACCGGAGCATCCAGCTCAAAGAAGGCTTCTTCTGCGATGATGGAAGCCACTTCTCCTCCAAAGCCCCCCGTTTTGTTATCTTCATGAACCACCAAGACTTTCCCGGTTTTTGAAACAGCTTCCAGAATCGCTTCCTTGTCAAGCGGAACCAAGGTGCGCAAATCAAGCACATGCACACTGATCCCCTCCTGAGCCAATTGTTCAGCCGCTTGCAGGGCAAAATGCAGGGTTAACCCGTAAGAGATGACCGTGACATCGGTTCCTTCCCGTTTTACATCGGCTTTCCCGATGGGAACGGTATAATCTTCAACCGGCACTTCCCCTTTAATCAGGCGATAGCACCGTTTATGTTCAAAGAAGAGCACAGGGTCTTCATCGCGAATCGCCGCCTTCAACAGCCCTTTCACATCATAGGGGTTAGACGGCATGACGATTTTTAATCCCGGCACACCTGTAAAAATCTTTTCCACACTTTGCGAGTGATAGAGTGCCCCGTGAACACCACCCCCATATGGAGCGCGAATCACTAGAGGACACTGCCAATCCCCATTGGAGCGATAACGAATTTTCGCTGCTTCGCTAATAATTTGGTTCACTGCCGGCATAATAAAATCGGCAAATTGCATTTCTGCCACCGGACGCATCCCATACGCAGCCGCACCAATCGCCACTCCCGCAATCGCGGACTCGGTCAGTGGCGTATCCAATACCCGATCCTCGCCAAATTCTTCGATGAGCCCAGCGGTCGCACGGAAAACCCCACCGCGTACCCCAACGTCTTCACCCAGCACAAACACGCGTGGATCGCGCTTCATTTCTTCCATCAATGCCTGTGTTACGGCGTCAATATATGAAATTACGGGCATTTCTCTCTCCTCCTGCCTTAAGCGTACACATGCTTATACGTCTCTTGCGGATCTGGATATGGCGCTCGTTCCGCATATTCTGTCGCCTCATCCACTTCCCGGTTAATCTCGGCAAGCAGCTCCTGTTCCTTCTCTTCCGTCAACACGCCTTGTGCCACAAGGTAGTCTTTAAATCGAATCAAGGAGTCATTTTGCTTCGCTTCCTCCACTTCTTCCCGACTCCGGTAAGCACGGTCATCATCGTCGCTGGAGTGTGGAACCAACCGATAAGCCACCGCCTCAATCAAAGTCGGTCCTTCCCCGCGGCGGGCCCGTTCCACAGCCTCTTTCATCGCCTTGTACACTTCCAGCGGGTTGTTTCCGTCGACGCGTACCCCAGGGAATCCGTAACCTTCCGCACGTTTCCAGATCTCGCCTCCAGCCACTTGTTTACTGACTGGAACAGAGATCGCATATTTGTTGTTCTCCACCATAAAAATGACCGGCAAGTTGTGCACGCCCGCAAAGTTGCATGCTTCATGCCAATCCCCTTGGTTACTCGACCCTTCACCGCAAGAGGTCAGCACGACATGGTCTTTCTTTTCCAATTTTCCCGCATACGCAATGCCAACCGCATGAAGCACTTGCGTAGTAACCGGACTGGAACCCGTCAGGATGCGGAAACGCTTATCACCGTAATGTCCAGGCATTTGGCGCCCACCGCTATTGGGGTCTTCCGCTTTCGCAAAAGCAGACAGCATTTGGTCTTTGGCCGATTGACCGAAGGCCAGCACCATGCCCAAGTCACGATAGTACGGACAGAGCCAGTCTTTATCCCGGTCCATCGCAAAAGCCGCGCCTACCTGAATCGCTTCTTGCCCTTGACAGGAGATCACGAAGGGAATTTTACCGGCGCGATTCAATTTCCACATGCGTTCGTCGATTTTACGAGCCAGCAGCATGGTGCGATACATTTCCAGCACTTGCTGATCGCTCAACCCTAACTGTTGATGGTTTAGTTCGCTCATTGCACGTTCCTCCTTTTATCACCCATGGATCGCTTTGCCGTCCATCGCCAATGCCGCCTCCAGATAAACTTCCGATAAGGTCGGGTGAGGATGGATCACTTGCGCAATCTCCCAAGCGGTGGCATCAAGCACTTTGGCCAATCCCGCTTCCGAGATCATATCCGTTGCGTGCGGGCCAATGATATGCACCCCCAACAAGTCGTCTGTCTTCGCATCGGAAACGATCTTGATAAAGCCATCCACTTCACCATATACAAGCGCCTTGCCCACACCGCGGAAGGGGAATTTGCCCACTTTCACTTCATATCCTTGCGCCACCGCTTCGGCTTCGGTGAGTCCAATGCTTCCCACTTCAGGACGGCTGTAGGTGCAACGCGGAACATGGAGCGGATTCATCGGATGCACATCCAACCCCGCCATATGCTCCACCGCCAGAATCCCTTCATGTGAAGCCACATGGGCCAATTGGTATCCGCCAATGACATCGCCGATCGCATAAATGTGCTTTTCTTTGGTTTGCATAAACTCATTCACCTTGATGACGCCTTTTTCCGTCTCAATCGCGGTATTATGCAACCCGATATCTTCGATATTGGCTTGCCGCCCCACAGAGACGAGCACCTTTTCCGCCGATAAAGTGATCACATCGGAACCTGATTCCGCTTGCAATGTAACCGTTCCGCCTTCTATGGAAACGCTTTCAGACAATACTTTCGTTTTGGTCAGCACTTTGACTTTGCGTTTCTTCATCAAACGCGTCATCTCTTTGCTCACATCTTCATCTTCAAATGGCAAAATCCGGTCGGCGAACTCAACCACGGTCACTTCGACGCCAAAGTCGCTCAACATAGACGCCCACTCGATCCCGATCACGCCACCGCCCACAATAATGATTGATTGCGGCAATTCTTGCATCTGCAAAGCGTGATCCGAGTTCATCACATAGGTTCCGTCCACTTCCAATCCCGGCAGCGTGCGTGGCCGTGAACCGGTCGCAATCAAGACATATTGCGGAACCAATATCGTCGGTTCACTGCCATCCTCTTTCTCCACCGAAATCGTTCCCGGCTGCGGCGAGAAGATGGAAGGCCCTAAAATCCGCCCGAACCCTTCATAAACATCTACTTTATTTTTCTTGAGCAGTCCTTGCACACCCTTATGAAGTTGGCTCACCACTTTTTCTTTTCTCGCTTGCACACCGGCAAAATCGAGGGTCACATCCCCCACACGGATGCCATACTCTTCTCCGTGTTGCATGTGTTGGTAGATTTCTGCACTTCTCAGCAGGGTCTTGGATGGAATGCATCCCTTATGGAGACAAACCCCGCCCACTTTCTCCTTTTCGACAACCGCTACCTTCATCCCCAATTGGGCCGCACGGACAGCGGCAACATAGCCGCCAGGACCCGCGCCCAGTACAACCAGATCAATATTTTCCGCCATGCGTAACCCCCACTTTTTCTGCGACAGGTGGATAACTCTTGGCTGCCTCTTCTCCGCGCACAACCCGCAGTGCCCCTTCCACAAGCGCTTGTAATTCATTTTCACCCGGTACCAAATGGACAGGGGCAATCCACTCTACTCGCTCTTGGATCATTTGGGTAAAACTTTTCCCATAAGCCAAGCCACCCGTTAAAATGATGCCGTCTACTTTTCCTTCCAACACGGCCGCACAAGCGCCGATTTCTTTGGCGACTTGATACGCCATCGCTTCATAGATGCGTTTGGCTTTTTCATCGCCCCGTTGGATGCGCTCTTCCACTTCACGCGCATCGGTCGTTCCCAAATAACCCATCAATCCGCCACGACCCACAACCATCCGCATGATTTCCCCGGCAAAATATTTGCCCGAGAAGCAGAGTGACACCAAATCCCCGACCGGAATGCTGCCCGCCCGTTCAGGCGAAAACGGACCATCCCCATGCAAACCGTTGTTCACATCAATGACGCGTCCCTTGGCATGCGCACCGACGGTGATTCCGCCTCCCATATGGGCAACAATGTAATTCACTTGTTCATAACTCGTCCCGTTCTGTTTGGCAATCCGGCGGGCGACCGCTTTTTGGTTCAATGCATGGAAAATGCTTCGCCGCTCTATGGCGGGCATGCCCGAAATCTTGGCCAACGGTTGCATCTCATCCACAACCACTGGGTCCACGATAAAAGCGGGGATATTCAGTTGCGTGGCAATCTCATGCGCGATGATCGCTCCCAGGTTGGAAGCGTGCACACCATATTCACCGGAACGCAAATCATTCAACATCGGTTGGCTCACCGCATACGTTCCTCCCGGAATGGGACGCAAAAGCCCGCCACGCGCCACAACCGCATCCAACCGCGTCAGATTCATCCCTTCTTTGTCAAGGGTATCCAAGATCACTTGTTTTCGAAATGGATATTGGTCAAACAAATCATTAAACTTCGCGATTTCATCTGGATCATGTCGCAACGTTTCAACCAAGATGGGCTTTTCGTCATCAAACACCCCGATTTTGGTTGAAGTTGACCCTGGGTTAATCGCGAGAACCCGAATCGGTTCCACCATCAACACTCCGTTTCTTCTGCGCTGTATTATCTGTGGCTTAAGATGCTGTGTTCGCTACGCAAGAAGGTGCTTCTCGTATTCCGCATCGCCGCGATACGCTCTTCCGCCATCCGGTCAGCCGCTTGGTAACTTGGGATTCCATCGCGCTTCGCAATTTCAAACACTTTGAGAATGTTATCATAGATCGTTTCCACTCTTCTCATCGCCCGGTCACGGTTGTAACCGTATAATTCATCCGCGACGTTAATCACGCCGCCCGCATTGATGACGTAGTCAGGCGCGTAGATGATCCCTTTTTGCTCCAACATTTCCCCATGCTTTTCTTCTTTGAGCTGGTTGTTGGCCGCTCCCGCCACCACTTTGCAAGTCAAGCGTTCGATGGTTTCGTCGTTGATGATAGCGCCGAGTGCGCACGGAGCAAAGATATCGCACGCAACATCGTAAATTTTGTCAGGGTTTACCGCTTCCGCGCCGAACTCCTGCACGGCACGATCCACATTGGCCTGATTAATGTCGGTCACAATGAGCTTGGCGCCTTCTTCATGCAGATGTTTGCACAGGTTATACGCGACATGTCCCACACCTTGCACCGCGACGACTTTTCCTTTGAGGGAATCGTCACCAAAGGCAACTTTAGAAGCCGCTTTCATTCCTTTGTACACGCCATACGCGGTCACAGGAGATGGATTCCCGCTGGAACCGAAGGCAGGGGAAACACCGGTGACAAACTTGGTTTCTTCGCGAATGGTGTCCATATCTTCCACGGTGGTACCCACATCTTCCGCAGTGATATACCGACCATTCAAGCTTTGAATATAACGACCCAACGCTCGGAAAAGGGCTTCACTCTTATCCTTCTTCGGATCACCGATGACGACCGTTTTGCCCCCACCCAGGTTGAGACCCGCCGCGGCGTTTTTGTAAGTCATGCCGCGAGCCAGGCGCAACGCGTCTTCAATGGCCGCTTCTTCCGTGTCATATGTCCACATCCGGGTGCCGCCAAGAGCCGGCCCCAGAGTGGTATCGTGAATGCAGATTATCGCTTTTAAACCCGATTGTTCATCATGACAAAGCACCAATTGTTCGTAATCGTATTTCCCCATGTATTCGAAGATTTTCATGTGTATTTCCCCCTCAATTACGCGCGTTTTTGACTAGCTGCTTGCAAAACCGCCAATGCGATGGAGTACATCTTCGCTTCTGGAGAGTCCGCACGGGAGGTTAAGACGATGGGTGCGGCAGCTCCCAACACCAGTGCTCCAATTTTGCTTTTACCAAAGTAAACGAGCGACTTGTATAACATGTTGCCTGCTTCAATATCTGGTACGAGCAAGACATCCGCCACACCCGCCACTGGGCTTTTGATTCCTTTATGCTTTGCGGCTTCCTCAGAGATCGCATTGTCCAAGGCAAACGGCCCATCGATGATGCCGCCTTTAATTTGACCGCGTCGGTTCATTTGCGTCAGGGCCGCCGCATCCAAAGTGGGGGGCATATTGGGGTTAACTACTTCTACCGCACCCAATACAGCCACTTTCGGTTCAGCGTTGCCGAGAGATTGGCAATAACCGATCACATTTTGGGCGATTTGCGCTTTTTCTTGTAATGTCGGTGCCACGTTTAAAGCTGGGTCGGTCACATGGATCAGCCGATCATATCCGGCCACTTCATGGGTTGACACGTGGCTTAGCACTTTACCCGTGCGCAGACCGTTCTCTTTGTTAAGGACCGCTCTCAAGAAGTCGGCCGTTTGGATCATGCCTTTCATCACAACATTTGCTTTGCCCTCACGCACTGCGGATACAGCCATTTGAGCGGCTTTCGCATCCGACTCGGCATGCCCGATCGCAGCCGGGTCCACCTTCAAGCCTATCTTTTGGCTTAAGGAAAGGATGGTATCTTTATCTCCAAACAGCAGAAAGTCTGCAATATTGCGCTCTTTTGCTTCACGTACCGCCTCTAGCACATCCTCGTCCGCGGCTTGGGCCACCGCCACGACGACAGAAGGCAAGGATTCCGCTTTTTTAACCACTTCTTCAAATGTTTTTATCACCGTACACACCTCTTTTTCCGACTATATTTGTCTGTTTTTAATTTGGGTCAAAAATAGTTTTCTCTGATTAGTCGGTCGCAATACCATATATGCAAATGCAATGCCAACTAATCGGCAGGTAACAAAAGTTCGATTCTTCCGCTCTATCCATTTCATACCTAAATAAAATCATTTGCAAGCCCTTGCAGACCTCCTGCATCCATGTGCATGCAAAATTATGCAGACTTATAGAAGTCCATATCGTTCCAGTTTGTAATAAAGGCTTCGGATGGAAACCCCCAACCGCCGCGCCGTTTCTGTTTTATTTTGACCGCACTCCAGATAAACTTGGGTGATATGTTTCCGTTCTGCTTCCGCCAACACATCTTTAAGCATTTTGTCACTTGTTGTATCGGGAATCGCCGCCATCGTCTCCGGTTGCGACATGCGCGTCAGATCAAGCGGGGGAATGTGGTTCCGTTTCATCGTCGTTTCATTAAACGCCATGTTGATCATCGCCCGTCCCAAGACATTCTCCAGCTCGCGCACATTTCCCGGCCAATCATACTGCGATAAAGCGTGAATGGCGTCAACATCAATCTCATTCACTTGCCGCCCATACTCCTGGTTAAACTTTTTGATCAGGTGCAAAGCCAAATCATGCAAATCTTCTTTCCGCATCCTCAGAGGGGCAATATGGATCGGCAGGACATTCAGGCGATAATACAAATCCTCGCGGAACCGTTTTTCTTGAATCGCTTTTTCCAAATATACATTGGTCGCCGCGATGACACGCACATCGACGGGAATCGATTTCGTGCCCCCCACCCGGAGCACCTCTTTTTCTTGCAATACCCGCAACAACTTCGCTTGCGTGCTTAAACTCAATTCTCCGATTTCATCCAAAAAAATGGTGCCGCCGCTCGCTTCTTCGAACAGCCCTTTTTTTCCGCCGCGTTTCGCTCCGGTAAAAGCCCCCTCTTCATATCCAAACAATTCACTTTCCAGCAACGTCTCCGAAAGGGTGGCGCAATTGACCCGCACAAATTGGCTGTACTTCCGGTCACTCGCATTGTGTATCGCATGGGCAAACAACTCTTTCCCTGTGCCCGATTCCCCCCTCAACAACACGGTCGCCCGGGTTTGCGCCGCTTGTTTGGCTTGCAAGAGCGAATGGCGCATCGACTCGCTGCTGCCAATGATATCCTCAAATGTATACTTTGCCTCCAGTGTGCGAATGATGCGCCGCGCCCGTTCCAAATCCCGGTTCAGTTGTTTAAGCTCGGTCACATCGTGAATAATGCCCACACTGCCTTTTAGCTCTTCACCAATGATGATCGGAGCCACATTCACCACCACTTCTTTGTGATGCGGCCCCACTTTCATATGAACCCCGCGTACCGGCTGGCGCGTTTTCAACACTTTTTTGTGCATGCTTTCCCCTTCGGATATATCCGTTTCCGCCGGTTTGCCAATCACCTGTTCAGGAGATAAGCCAGTTAATCTGGAGTAGGCGGGATTGATTAACATCCCCATCCCCTCGGCATCCACCACTGAGATGGCATCATCAGACGAGTTGATAATCGCTTGCAGCAAGCTTCTCATGCTTTCCAGATCAAGCACTTGCTGTGTCAGCTGCTTGATGTCACTAATATCCCGGAAAACGGCAACGGCGCCAATCACGTTTCCATCCTGCCCTTTGACCGGCACGCGGTTGGTGATAATCTCCAGCCCATTTTCCAATGTTTGCCGCCGATTCAACTCACTGACTCCCTGCTTGAGAACATAATCCAAGCGCGTGTTGGAAATCACTTGGGTCACCGGTCGCCCTAAGGCTTGTCCCGCTTCAATGCCGATCATCCGCTCCGCCGCCTTATTGAACAGCGTCACCTCACCGCGTTGATTGACGGCGATCATGCCATCATGCGTGGAGTTGATGATCGCCTCCAACTCGTTTTGCCTCCGTTTCCAGGCCTGATCCACCAGCTTGACCATCAATTGGGCAATGGCTCCCGAAATCACATGGGTTTTGGGCAAATCCAAGGACATCAAACGCTCCAACACATCTCTTCGACCCGTCACTTCCAAAATCACATCAGGAGGGGGAGTCAGAAAACTTTCCACATCCGCAGAGGTCGGAATCCCTTGTTTACGCGCCTCCACCATCGCGGGAGCATCTGACAATAAGTCGACCACACCAATCACACGAACAAAATCGACTGAGGAAAGGGTTTCTAAGATGGCTTTTCCGCCTTTGCCACCGCCAACGATCAAAAAGGATTGCAATCGTCTCCCTCCTTTCTTCCATCCGTCCCCTATCTTACCATACTCTGTTTGCTGCAAACGTTGTTTCGCCCCATTGACTTGGATGTTTGGACACCAGTAAGGTAAACAGTACCGGGGACGGCTAGCCATAAACGCTAAATTGCGTTACTATTAGCCTTGATATACAGAAAGGACGGATACAACATGAAACCAGTTTATCAACGGATTATCGCGATCCTGCTCATGTGTGTGCCCGGCGTGCTCGCCATATACGGTTGGACATTGATGCGGGACGTCTTATTCAACGCCTTTGGCGGCCGGGGAATGGCTTGGCTTCCTTTCTTGGGCGGACTTACCCTTCTCATCATGGGTTTGGCCCTGATCGGCGGGTTTCTCTTTCACCATGACCGCAAACGAAAGCGAATCCAACCCCGACTCATCGGCAAGAAAAACGAGCCAACCCACCACAACAAACCGGGTCACTAAATGGGGCATCCGCATAAATGGGCGGATGTTTTTTTGTGCTGTCATTCACCCATTCCCCGCTGGGCACATAACCTGAGGATGACGATGTGAGGAGGGGAAGCACATGGTTTATCCACAGTCTATCTGGAATGCCCGCCAGTCCCATGGACCGATAGCCTCATCTATCTCCTTTTTCCGCAACTGGCTCAACCAACGATCTCAAGCGACAACCGATCAAGAACAGCTCGAGCTGTTGTCCCAATTGCAGGAACAACTTACCCACATAGAGCACACTCTCTTCACCCCAAACCCGTATCTCAGAGCATATGGAGAGCAACAATGGAACCATTGGCTAAAGCAATGCACACCCTTGTTGTATTGTGCTCCCGCATCACCCTCTGCCTCAACCTCCAATCATCCGAGCGAGGGAGGCACTGACCCACGGGATGCAGCCACTTCCATCGCTTATCAGCCGGTGCCCATCGGAAAACATCAACTCCCCCCTCTGCCTTATCCCTACGATGCGCTGGAACCCTATATCGACGAAAAAACGATGCGCATTCATCATGACGAACATCACAAAAAATATGTAGATGACCTGAACACAGCGGAGAACATGATGGAGCACGCACGGCAAACGGGAGACTTTTCGCTGATCAAGCATTGGGAGAGGGAAGCCGCTTTTAACGGGGCTGGCCATTATCTCCATACGCTCTTCTGGGAAAGCATGAGTCCACGCGGTGGGGGCGAGCCCACAGGCGCGCTCAGGAAACAAATCATCCAAGATTTTGGCAGTGTTGAGGCGTTTAAACAGCATTTTTCCGAAGCCGCGGAGAAAGTGGAAGGCGGTGGCTGGGCCATCTTGGTTTGGAGCCCCCGCGCCCAACATCTCGAAATCTTGCAAGCGGAAAAACACCAAAACTTGTCCCAACAGGATGTCATTCCACTCCTGCCGCTCGATGTATGGGAACATGCCTATTACCTTAAGTACCCCAACAAGAGAAAAGAATATATTGACGCTTGGTGGCATGTGGTCAACTGGCCCCATGTCAGCGAACGTTTCCGCATCGCCCGCCAAATTCTCTGGCAACCCTATTAAACGCTCGAGGCAGGTGGTTTCCATGACCAAAAACAAGGCGTATAAGAAAGAGAAAAAAACGAATAATCCGCCGAAACCCCGCTACACGAACCAAGCCAATCTGTTTTATCGCGATGTGATCGCCCCATTGGAAAAGCGATATCGCCAATCTTTGCAAGCGCGTGATTACGAAGGGGCACGCCGACTCTTGCGGGAGATTGAAGCGGTTCGCCGTGAACATCGCCTCCTGCTTTACCGCAATGAACGCGTCGAGGTGAAATGAACACAAAAACGCACAACCAGCCATTCGCGCAGGATAATGGGACGGCTGGTTGTCTCTTTACTGTTTCGGCAAAATGGTAACCTCTTTGATTCGATAAGCTTTCATCCGTTTGTCTGTCTCCATCAGCTTGGTTACACTTTTCTCCGCTTCGTTGCGATCCGCATAAATCTTATCATCCACATATACCTGCGTAAAGAAACCGTGTTCATCCAGCTATACCCTTATGATCTGATAGCCTGTCATTTGCTCGCACCCCAATGGTTATGTAATCATCTAACAACAGTATCGGCTAGAGCGGGTTCAGATTATGTGGGCCTTCTTGATCAAATGGGCAAATTAGTAGCTGGTATTATGACCTTATCATAAATGAGGAGAGAAGTGAAATCCTCACTTAAATATGAATTTTATTTTAATCATTCTTTTATTGGCGAAACAAAAAGGAGCCACCGAAGTTACCCAATGTATCACAAACGGTAACATCGTTGGCTCCTGTCCAGAGGTTATTGCAACATCATCAACTGACAGAGTTGAGACGCCATCTGAAAGCCCACGATTAAAACCGTAGGCTTTCAGATGGCTGTTTCTGTAAAACCTTTTCAAGAAATAACGCTCCGCTGCATGGCAAATCGGTTGAGGACGTTTTCAGGATTTGAAGCTAGCCAACTTTGTGTTCAATCCGCAATTTATCGGCGACCATCGCAATGAACTCGCTGTTGGTCGGCTTCGCTTTCGACACATTGATGGTATAACCAAACAGATTGCGAATGGAGTCCATGTTTCCCCGGCTCCAAGCCACCTCAATCGCATGGCGGATGGCCCGTTCCACACGGCTTGGGGTGGTATTGTACTTTTCCGCGATCCGTGGGTATAACGACTTGGTAATCGCCCCGAGCAGGTCGACTTCGTTATAAACCATGGAAATCGCTTCCCGTAAGTAGAGGTAGCCTTTGATATGGGCCGGCACGCCAATCTCATGGATCACGTTGGTGATATTGGCATCCAAGTTATTCGCCCGTGGAGCAGACACGCTCACCTGCGCCGCCTTCACAAACGACGCCTTGCCGCTGATCCCCTTCATCTGCCTGATTCGATGGGTTAGCACATCCAAATCAAATGGTTTGAGTATGTAATAAGAAGCACCAAGTTCCACCGCTCGCTGCGTTATGTTTTCTTGCCCAAATGCGGTCAACATAATCACTTTGGGCACTGGTTGCAAGTTCATCTGTTGGATTTGTTCCAATACGCCCAAACCATCCAGATGTGGCATGATAATATCCAATACGAGTACATCCGGTACCCGCTGTTTAATCATGTCAATCACTTCGCCACCATGGTGAGCAACTCCGATCACCTCGATATCCCCTTGGTTCATGAGATGCTCTTTTAAGAGCTCGGCGAATTCCCGATTGTCATCCGCTAATATGACCCGGATCTGATTCAATGAGAGACCCTCCTAATCATCCATACCAGTTTCCTTTTTTCCATTCGACAAACGAGAAAATCTTCCTGCAATTTCCGGTGTTGAATACGGAAAATTTGTAAATCTCGGGAAATCATTATTTCACTTTAGTAATAAACCATTTATCTTCATCGAATATCTTTTACCCATTTGAAGAACCATACAAACTAAGGAGGCGATTAAAAATGAAACAACGTGATTTCCGAAGCATTGAACAACAACAGAAAGAGCGGGAAAACAAACAAGCGTCACCCGCGATGAAAACGACTGGGACCAAGACCTTTGTCAGTGATAAAAAATTAACCGGTCCTGATCGTCCATCTACATAGAACCGCACCCATCTGAATGGCCATGTTTGCCATTCGGTTTTCTTTTTTGCAACGATAAAAAATATAATCTCTTTTCTAACTAATATTATTATTGTTATAAAGGTTGATTTACAACGTAAAATAATTTAACATGTTTAACGTGCGATTATTGACTAAGTCAAATGTTATGATCATGTTATTTTATTATTGCGAGTATAAATTTCTTTCATTTATCAAGTTATGCGTGAGGTGGTTTTATGAAAAAGAAAAAAATCGGTTTAGCTTGGCAAATCTTGATCGGGCTTATTCTTGGTATTGCTGTCGGCGCCGCATTCTATGGAAATCCCAACATAGAAAGTTACCTGCAACCGATCGGGGATATCTTCTTGCGTTTGATCAAGATGATCGTGATTCCGATCGTTATCGCCAGTATCGTGGTCGGCGTTGCCGGTGTGGGGGATATCAAAAAGCTTGGTAAGATCGGCGGTAAAACCATTCTCTATTTTGAGATTATCACCACGATCGCCCTGCTCGTCGGCTTGGTTGTCGCCAATGTCTTCCAGCCTGGTGCCGGCGTCGACATGAAAGCGATTCAAAAAACAGATATTCAAAAATATGTAGATACCACCAGCGAAGTGGAAAATCACGGTTTTGTGGAAACGTTTGTCAATATCGTGCCAAAGAATTTGTTCTCCTCTTTGGCTGAAGGGGACATGTTGGCCATCATCTTCTTCTCCGTCATGTTTGGTCTTGGCGTCGCCGCCATCGGCGAACGCGGCAAACCGGTGCTGCAGTTCTTCCAAGGCGTCGCTGACGCGATGTTCTATGTCACCAACACGATTATGAAGTTCGCTCCATTTGGTGTATTTGCGCTGATTGGGGTTACGGTGTCCAAATTCGGTTTGCAGTCCCTGATCCCATTGAGCAAGCTGGTTATTCTGGTGTACTTGGCGATGATCTTCTTCGTGATCGTCGTCCTCGGCCTCACCGCCCGTTTGTTCGGCATCAACATTTTCTCGATGATCCGGATCTTGAAAGACGAATTGATCTTGGCTTACTCCACCTCCAGTTCGGAGACGGTACTGCCTAAATTGATCGAGAAGATGGAGAGATTCGGCTGTCCGAAAGCGATCACTTCCTTCGTCATTCCGACCGGATACTCGTTCAACTTGGATGGCTCTACGCTATATCAAGCGATTGCCGCCATTTTCATCGCACAGATGTACGGAATCGATCTCTCCATTACCCAACAAGTGACCTTGCTGTTAACGCTGATGGTTACTTCGAAAGGGATTGCAGGGGTGCCCGGCGTCTCCTTCGTCGTGCTGTTGGCTACGCTCCACGTTGTCGGAATTCCAGCGGAAGGCTTGGCCTTTATCGCGGGAGTTGACCGCATCATGGACATGGCTCGCACCGTTGTAAACGTCGTCGGAAACTCCTTGGCCGCGGTTGTGATGTCCAAATGGGAAAAACAGTATGACGATCAAAAAGGACAATCTTATCTGGCCGAAGTAAAGAAAGCGGCCTAATGTAAATAAGACTGCTGGTTTAGGTTAACCAGCAGTCTTATTTTTGATTCAATTCCCTGTGAACTTGTTGCAACCAATCCCCTATTTTCTTCCCGTTCACTACCCAATCGGCTTCTTCGTCAAATTCGGTCGGCTCCCAATTGACAATCACCAGCTTTGCCCCCTGCTCTTTGGCCAGCAAGGGAAACAGATTGGCGGGACTCACTTGCAAAGACGAACCGAGGACGATCAACAGCTCCACACCCGAAATCAATTCTTCCGCCAATCTCACTTCATGATCCGGCAGCGCTTCACCAAATAAGACAACAGCCGGTCGAATAAATCCGCCGCATTGACAGTGGATTCCAGCATCGGTTAAAAATTGTTCCGCCGGGTAAGTCGCTTGGCATCCCATGCAAAACAATCGGTTCAAATTTCCATGCAATGAGGCCACCCGCAAGCTTCCCGCCGCTTGATGAAACCCATCCACATTTTGGGTGATAATTCCCTGCACCCGCCCCCGCCTTTCCCACTCCGCCAACAAATGATGTCCTACATGCGGACGATGGGCAAGCAATCCCGTTATCCGCTGTCGGTAAAATTGGATAAACTCTGCCCGTGCGTGCGTAAGCGCGTATGTACTTGCATAATATTTCGGATCCTTGTTGCGCCACATTCCCTGCAACGCCGAACGAAAATCAGGCAATCCGCTTTCCGTTGACATGCCTGCACCGGTGAAAACCACCGTTTTGTTCGACTGATCCATCCACTCGCTGATCATCTTTTATCCTCCTCTGCTTTTTGTTATTGTCCAAAAAAAAGCGGAAGCCTGAAGGGCACCCGCTGTAGATTGCATCACACCTGCATCCTGTAACATCCATTCAATAAACGTTCCATACCCCGAAGTTGGATCATTTACAAACACATGCGTAAACACACTGCACCTACTTTTCGGTTTAACATAGCATGAGCCTTTTCATGAACCTATATCCTGGTCTCTTGGCTTGCCCTACCCGACACCACAAGAGCAGGTTATGTCTGTTACTTAATTATGATGGTCTCACAAAATGATATCATATTCCATTCGTTTAACTGTCCTTTGAGCAATGTCTGAACCTAATAGCCTTTTTATTATATGAAATGACATGTTCATTCCAGCCGAAATCCCACCAGATGTAAGAATGTTTCCTTCATCAACAAATTTCACATCTCGTTGCACAGAGATTTCCGGAAATTCATTTTCCAAACGATCATAACTGGCCCAATGAGTCGTTGCTTTTTTTCCATTAAGCAATCCTGCCTTGGCTAATAAAAGTGCTCCAGTACAAACGGAAGCCATTAATTGAACATGATCCATACGGTTCAAAAGCCACTGTATAACTCTTTCATTGTAAACTTCACGATTACGCGCTCCCGGACCTCCCGGGACAATCAAAATATCAAAATGTGGCGCGTTATCAAAGCTATAATCAGGTTGGACTTTTAAACCGTTACGAGCAAGTACGAGGTTACCAGTTTCCGATATCGTTTTTACAACAAAAGGCTTAGACTGTGCATCCGGGTAGGTAGTGACAGAGAACACTTCAAAAGGGCCTGCAAAATCAAGCACCTCGACATCTTCAAATATTAAAATACCTACACTCCATTGTCTGTTCACCTTTCCACCCCTTTTTATATCAATGCGAGCGAGAAACCCCCTAGCTTCAGCTATGGGGATGAGAGCGAGCGTCGCGGGATTACCCAAGAATTCCCTGCCATTAGGCATGGGAAGTGGTCAAAACTATTTTAACTGTACTAAATAAAATACGAAATGAATGGATTACTACGTCATTCTACAGAAATGAAGCTAAATAATCATTTCGTAGATATTCATGGACAAAGTGAACTTGCCTCAAAAGAGCGAGGGCTGGAACCAGGGCGAAGCTTCACATAGCCTATACATTGCCCCTGTGTTGCAGTACGTTGGTATTGGCCTTTTAATCCCACTATGGTTACAACTAACCCGTCTGGGAATATCAATCATACCAATCCCTTTCATCTTACCCCAAGTCAAAAAAGTCTGTAAACGTTCAATCATGCAAAAATCCCGGGAGGTTCACAGATCATGGGATGATGAAACATGAATCAAAATCGGTATGGAATAGGAGCGGGACATTTATTTGCATCAAATGAAATAACGACAGGATGGAAAAAAAGTGATCTTCTTTGACAGGTCACCTTTTTGTAATGGTTACAACCGTCAACCACTACCTTGAGGGCGGAAATGCCTTTGCACCCGTCTCGCGCAAATATATAAATATATTTATATATAACCTACTATTTCATAATTTGTTTTATAGTTTGTCTTTCACTACAATAATACTTGCAACACATAAATAGATCATGAGGAGGAAACACCAATGGCAAAAAAAGTGTTGATGGTTGTCACTAATCATACAGAATTGAATGAAGGCAAAAAGACGGGCATTTGGCTGTCAGAGTTTGCCGAACCATATATCGAATTCACAAAGAAAGGGTACGAGGTTACGGTGGCCAGTCCTCTTGGAGGCAAAGGTCCGATCGATCCCGGCAGCGTAGATGAAAACACGCCGCAAGACTTCTTGGATGCGGCCAAAAACTTGGAAAACACAGTGAAACTTGATGAAGTGACCGCCGAAGATTTCGATGCGATCTTCTTGCCGGGCGGTCACGGCACCATGTTCGACCTGCCAGGGAATCAAAAACTTCAGGAATTGCTGCGTGGTTTCTATGAAGGAAATAAGATTGTTGCTGCTGTTTGCCACGGTCCGGCAGGTTTGGTTGGCGCCACATTGTCGAACGGTCAACCGCTTGTGGCCGGCAAACGCGTCAACGCCTTTACCAACCGCGAAGAAGCGGAAACCACCCTTGATCGCCATATGCCGTTTCTGCTTGAAAGCAAACTGCGTGAACTGGGTGCCATTTTTGTTGCCGCACCAAACTGGACAACACATCATGAAGTGGACGGCAACCTGATTACCGGACAAAATCCGCAGTCCACTCTCGCCGTGACAAAATCGGTGATTGAAAAACTAGGTTAACCTTAATCAAAAGCTGGTGTCCATGGCGATGCCAGCTTTTTTCAGCAAGTACTCTTAATAAAATCGACGATCTCTTTGATCAATGGATCGTTTTTATGTTTCAGTTTATAAGCCACATACAATTCATTCATAACGAAATACTCACTGAAGACCACCTTCACTGTTCCAGACTTGATCGACTTTTCAAGCATGTAGGTGGGAAGCAAGCTCATTCCATCCCCGTTTTCAATGCTGTTCAAAATCATATGCAAATCAGGCAGCACATGGACAGGTTGCAATAATGGGCGTTTTTTTAAATGTTCTCTCCAAAACCTTCTGATGATCGGCAATTCCAATCCATAACTCAGCCATCTTTGGGAGGACAACCATTGTTCAAGAGAACCCAGATCGGCAATCTCCGGAATTTCCATGGTTGAAGAAGCCACGATAACAAACTTTTCATCCATCAGTTTAATATGTTCAATGCCGGGCGTTTGATATTTTTTCGATGTGATGATCACATCGACTTTATCTTCCTTTAACAGCTCCAAAATAACGGAGGCAATGCCATAGTGGGCAATCATTTTCATATTGATTTGATCCAGGTTGGGAAGAATTTTTTCGCGAAAAAACTCCGGCGCGGATCCGATCCTGACGGCGGGCATTGTGGAGGAAGAGGAAGCTTTAAAGCCCATCGTGATTTCTTCCAATGATTCAATCAGAGGAGCCACCTGTGTGTAAAGCTCTTTGCCTTTCTCTGTCGGCTTCATTTTTCTTGAGGTTCTTGTGAAAAGGGCTTCCCCGATCTCCGCTTCCAAAGAAGCTAAATGTTGACTCATAGCAGGCTGGGTCATCATTCTGGATTTGGCTGCTTCCGACACGGAGTTGTGCTTGTAAATGCTGATAAAGCTTCTATACCATTCAAAATCCACCATCTTTATTGCCCTGTCCTTTCATCTCTCTTTTAAATGAACAATCCAATGCGACGCCTAATATAAAGTGATTGTTAGTATGAAAGCAGAGGTGTCTAGGGCGTGTCTGATCAATATGTCGGCGGCTCCAAAACCGTATTCCCATTCGCTTCACTTGTCCATCGGCGCTCATTGGGAAAAGGTTTTTCCGCCTTCTCCCAATGGTCAACTTGATTTGCCAGACACGCCCTAGAAACAACATACACCAGATCCTCTGCTTTCTTTGCTTATTTATTGGATCGCTCTTTGATATATTCTTCTCCCCATGCGCACATTTGATCTAAGATGGGCTTTAACGACCAGCCGAACTCATTCAGTTCATAAACCACTTTGGGTGGAACTTGATTGTAAACAATGCGGTTGATAACACCATCTTCCTCCAATTCACGCAACTGTTGCGTCAACATTTTTTGGGTGATGTTTGGCATGGCTTTTTTCAGTTCGCTTGTTCGCATCGGCCCGTGGGTCAAATGGCACAGAATGACGGTTTTCCACTTTCCGCCGATCACTTCCAAAGTTGCTTCGACGGGAATGTTATAGGATTTATCCGCTGTTTTCATTGCGTTTTTCCCTCCTGTTTGAATGATATCGGTCAATAGTTCCTTTTTAGTAACTATGTTACTTATTGGTTCCTATATCACTAATAAGTATCAATATCACTAAAAAGTACGTACTTCCAAAACATAAGTATATGTTACATAATAAGTCCCGTGGTTGTCGAGATGAATTTCCAGATTGAGTGAACAGATTAATTCATTATCTGTTTTTCTCCATTTCCATTTATTTAATTGAAATAAATCATTTTCTATTCAAGGAGGTATTTTTATGACCACACACACTTTATCCAGTGAAAAAAGCAAGAGCAAGCAAAGTCAAAGTTTGTTTCCCCTGCTCGCTTTAGCCATTAGCGCTTTTGCCATTGGCACGACAGAATTTATCAGTGTGGGATTGTTGCCACCCATTTCAAAGGATTTGCATGTTCCTGTCACGACAGCCGGACTCACTGTTTCCCTTTATGCCCTGGGAGTGGCTTTTGGCGCGCCGATCTTGACTTCTCTTACTTCGGCGATGTCAAGAAAAACGCTGCTGATGTGGATCATGATTGTATTTGTGATCGGGAATAGTCTCGCCGCCACAGCAACAAGCTTTGGGGTCTTGCTAGTTGCCAGAGTCATCTCAGCCCTTTCCCATGGGGTGTTTATGTCCATCGGTTCGACGATTGCAGCGGACCTGGTTCCGGAAGACCGGCGCGCGAGTGCCATTGCGTTTATGTTCACCGGTCTGACTGTGGCCACTGTCACAGGCGTTCCGTTTGGCACATTTATCGGCCAAACATTTAGTTGGCGGATTTCCTTTGCGGGAATTGCCGTGATCGGCCTGATTTCTCTCATTGCCAACACGGTTCTCATTCCTTCCCATCTCCATCGGGGGGCTGTTACGTCCTTCCGTGATCAATTGAAACTGGTCACAAATGGCCGTTTGCTCCTTGTCTTCATCATCACGGCTTTGGGTTATGGAGGGACATTCGTTTCCTTTACGTATCTCTCTCCATTACTGCAGGAAATCACGGGCTTTCAAGCAAGTGCCGTAAGCGTCATTCTGCTTGTCTACGGAATCGCGATAGCGATTGGAAACATCATCGGGGGGAAACTGTCGAATCGGAATCCCGTCAAATCCCTATTCTATATGTTCATTATTCAAGCGGTCGTATTGTTTGTCTTGACTTTTACCGCACCTTTCAAAACTGCGGGGCTTATTACGATCATTTTCATGGGACTGTTCGCTTTCATGAACGTTCCCGGACTTCAGCTTTTTGTTGTCCAGTTGGCTGAAAAATACGTTCCTTCCGCAGTGGACGTTGCCTCTGCCATCAATATTGCCGCGTTTAATGCGGGAATTGCGATCGGCTCCTATCTGGGAGGAATGGTCACAGATTCATTGGGACTCATTCACACTTCCTGGGTTGGAGCGCTGATGGTCGTGGGAGCCGTGATACTGACCGGTTGGAGCATGGTTTTGGAACAAAAAGAACAAGTTTGATACAACGTCTCGAGAAAGGAGGTGCTTCTTATGAGTATCTCTGCATTGCGGAAAATGATTCCTTCTTCGCGCATGACACTTGGGGTTGAGCTTCCCATGGATACCGATTGGTCTCCGGAAGGGCTCAAACAAGCGAAAAAAGAGGGGCGTCCCTTCGGTGTCCCCAATATGGAACGCCATGCGGAATATGCCCGCTTGGCAGATCAACTTGGTTTCAAATCCATGTGGATACGGGATGTACCTTTTTTTGACCCCCATCGTTTCGGTGATGCGGCCCAACTGTTTGATCCCTTTGCTTACTTGGGATATCTGGTCGCCATCACGCATGATGTCATTTTAGCCACAGGAGCGATTGTCCTCCCATTGCGCCATCCTTATCATGTAGCCAAAGCCGCCTCCACCATTGATCAACTTTCGGGCGGACGATTCATCATGGGTGTCGCAACAGGGGATCGCCCGGTGGAGTTTCCGATCTTCGGGGTGGAAGAAGAAAATAAAGGCGAAATCTTTCGACAAAGCGTTCACATGATGAAAGAAGCCTGGAAGAAGGATCAAATGCTATTTGGCAACCAATTGGATCTGCTCCCCAAGCCTGTTCAACATACGATACCGCTTGCGATGGCGGGCCGGGGAACGCAAACGCTGGACTGGATCGCTCAACATCTGGATGCCTGGTTTAATTATCCCAGAGGGATCGCTTCCACTGAGCACCAGATTGGCGAGTGGAAAAAAGCGCACGAAGATCATGGAATGACGGAAAGCAAGCCTTATATTACCGCCTATCATTTGGATCTTCACGAGCATCCGCACCACCCGGCGAAGCCGTTCAAATTTGGAGCGACGATTGGAAGAAACGAACTGCTTCGCCACCTGAAAACATTGGAAGATATCGGCGTTTCTCATGTCGCTTTCAATTTCCGCCACTCTCAGCGTCCCATTCCGGACGTGTTGCACGAGTTGGCTGAATATGTGTTGCCTGAGTTTCACCATACTAAAAAATGAAGGAGAAACATCATGAAAAAAAGAAGATTGGGAAATAGCGAACTGAATGTCTCTGTGATTGGCTTTGGGGCCTGGGCCGCCGGAAAATCGGGTTGGGGAAATGTCGGAGAACAAGATATCGTCGAAGCGATCCGGGCCGCGGTTGACCATGGAGTGAACTTCTTTGATACCGCACCTTTCTATGGTTACGGGGAATCTGAACGCATTCTCGGGAAAACACTCAAGCCCGTTCGGGACAAAGTCATCATCGCGACGAAGTTTGGCATTGTGTGGGACAGTAAAGGTGATTTTGCATTTGATGTGAGCAGAAAAAACATCTTGCACGAAATTGATGAAAGCCTGAAAAACCTGGGCACGGACTACATCGATTTGTATCAAGTGCACTGGCCGGACAACAAAACACCCATCCAAGAAACGATGGAAACACTCAATGAACTTGTCCAAAGCGGCAAAATCCGTTATATTGGCGTATCCAACTTCTCTGTGGAACAGATGGAAGAAGCGCGTAAATACGCCAATGTGGTTTCGCTTCAATCCCAATATAACTTGCTCCAACGCGGCGTGGAAAAAGCGGAGTATCCTTACACGGAGCGTGTGGGCATGGGATTCATCCCTTACAGTCCCCTCGCGCAAGGATTGCTAACAGGGAAATTCAACAAAGATACGAAACTGCCCGAAAATGACGTTCGCCGTCAGTTCAATCCGCTTTTTGAAGAAGGGGAATTTGAAGCAAACTTGGAAAAAGTGGAGAACATCCGCACCGTCGCCGATCGTTACAACAAGCCGATGGCCCAAGTCGCGGTAAACTGGCTTATGGCAAAACCAGCCGTGACCACCGTCATTACGGGTGCAAAAAACAAAGAGCAAGTGATCCAAAATGTGGCGGCCGCAGAATGGAAACTGGCATCAGAAGATATCGTTGCGCTGGACAAGATGACTGAAATCTGAGGGAGATTTAAAATAAGCTATGGAGGATTCGACATGGACTTGTTTTTAGAGGGAAAAAGAGTTCTCGTTACGGGTTCCACTTCCGGGATCGGGAAAACCATTGCCACAATGCTTGCCTCTGAAGGGTGCACGGTCATTATCAATGGAAGAACAGAAGCGAAAGTGCGGCAAACAATGCAAGAGATTCAAGCATCTCATCCCCAATCGTCCCTTCGCCCGGCAGTCGCGGACCTAAGTTCAACGGCGGGAAGCGAAGAGATCATCCAAAAATATCCGGAAATCGATATCTTGATCAACAATTTGGGAATCTTTGAGCCCGCCGATTTTTTTGAAACGGGAGACGGGCAATGGCAGAAGATGTTTGAAACAAACATCTTGAGTGGCGTGCGATTGGCTCGGCATTATCTCAAGCGAATGCTGGAGCGAAATGAAGGAAAAATCCTCTTCATTTCCAGCGAAGCAGCGATCATGCCCTCTCCCGAAATGGCACATTACAGCGCGACCAAAGCGATGCAGCTCTCCATCTCCAGAAGCTTGGCCGAACTGACAAAAGGCACAAAAGTGACTGTCAATACCGTCATGCCGGGGTCGACGCTCACGGAAGGAGTCGAGGAGTTTATTCAAAAGCTTTATAAAGGGGAATCCATGCCATTGGAAGAAGCGGAGCGGCGATTTATGTCGGAGCATCGACCAAGCTCTTTGATTCAACGGCTGATTCGCCCGGAAGAAATCGCCTCCTTCGTCACATTCCTGTGCAGTCCGCGTTCCTCGGCGATAAACGGAGCGTCACTCAGAATTGATGGAGGACTGGTTCACACTATTTTTTAATAACAATAAGTGGTATATTCGGGATACACAAAAGCGTCATAATAGATAAAGGAGGGCTCGATGGCCCTCCTTTCAACGTTATTAGGCAAGATGGAACATTGATTAAACTCATCGCGATATACTTGGGACCGACGTGATTGTTGACTTTTTTCCGCAAACACCGCAATGAAAAGGATCAATTCTCATCTGACATCCCCTTGCTGTATTTTTTCATATATGCACAATCGCCTTATCCCCATAGCTGAAGCTAGAGGTTTTCTCGCTCGCAAAGTTATAAAGATATTTTAAAACGATTAAGACATAACTTTGTTCGCCGTTTTTATCAAATGGGTAACGTGTTTTGCCTAATGACCCGTGCGATTGCTTTGACACCATCATCCCCTTTGTATTCGGGATTGACGGCAATGGCAACCATCAAGTCTTCGGCGTATTGGCTGGGCATCGTCAGATCGTATCCATTCATATACAAAAACGCATCCAAACATACCAGCGCCGTTCGTTTGTTCCCGTTGTGAAATGGGTGAACTTGCACCAACGACTGAACCAATGCTCCCGCTTTCTCCCAAATGGTTGGAAAAATTTCGACACCAAAATAGACAGATTTAGGGCGTTCGGCAATAGAGAGCAACCGGTCCTCAAACATGACCCCCGCCTGCTCCCCCTCACCGAAATCACTCATCATCATATGATGGAACTCGATCATGTCAACCACAGACAAATACCGAATCATCCCCATGTCAACGCTCCTTGAGGTTTTTCAAGGCTTCTTCGTATCTTTCCTTGGTCCGTTGATAGGAGCGATACAGGTCAGGATTGGAAGGGAATGGCACAACCTCCGCTTTTTGCACAACGATTTGTCCATCCACTTCAACAAAAGCAATGTGATCGCCTTCTTTGATGTTCAGCTTTTCACGGATCTCCTCCGGGACAATAATCTGCCCTTTAGATGTTACCTTTGAGAAGACCTTGGCATTTTTCATTGCATCGTTCATTTTCCCACCTCTTAAACAAGGCATCTTTGCTTCTTTTCATTATACATTACTAAACATCTCATTAAACATTGATCAAGGAATTAAGCCAATATGATTAAGTATATTCTCATTTACACTATTTCAAAAGGCCGGGATGAAGAGAACATCTCGTTTTTGGCCTTTTTTGATGCCCTGGGTGGACAGTAACATGTTTGGGACCTATTGTTCCCTCCCCTTTTCAGTCCAGATATACTGGAAGAAAAGAAGGTGGATTTTCCGTTCTGGAACACGGTGTTCCCCGTCCCAAAAGAAACCGACAAAAGCGCTCCGAAGGGGACCAACAGCGCCTCCTGGAGGCCATGAAGACAATCGAAGACGTGCTTACCCGTGGCCGGGGTTTTTACTGAGAATGGCGTCTGGGCGCTCTTTCGTTGCTTCTTAAAGCAGAATCCCGAAGGGACAATGAAAGCAATGATGAAACAATTTACCACGATGCCAGTAGAAAAAGCCCTGGCGGCTATGAATTCGGAACAAAAAAGGAAAGCGGCTGAACCGCCCCCACCCTGATTTTTCACAGTCGGTTTGATAAAAGTGTCGATCTTTCCCATGCCCGTTATGCCCTTGAAAGGATTCCACGAGCGGAATTGTTTCTTTCGGATGCTGAAAGTCAAGTCACTTATATGGTTTGGCCAACGCGGCCATATCATTGAGGACAAGCTTACAAACTTTCTTATGAACTAGGGGCCCTTGGGAAAGATTAAGAACAACAACTTCCCTACATTCCCTTCCTGACCCAGGCCCTCTCTTAGCGCATAGGGTGCCGGTTTTTTTGGCCGTCGACCGCCTTAGCGTATGATTTTCTCTTGAATAATCTCAGTTACATAAAATATCCAATCGTTTTGCGGGAACACGTTAAGTTAATGAGTTTCCATTATTGTATCTGAATGACATCAAGGTATTAGATGATATAATATTTATAATTGATATCAAATAAGGAGGGTTCATTGTTGAAAAAAATTTTGATCGTTTATGGACTTGTGATGTTTACCTTGATTGCAAGTGTGACCTTTGTTGCTGAACCTGTTCATCCATCAAGTCTGATGACGATCATGTCTGCTCTCCTTCATTAATGCAAACATCTCGACAAGAATCCTAGGAAGATATAGTTATCAACTTGATCACGCGAAAGAAATGAAAGAGCCTTTTATTGAATCCACTTTGAACTTAAACAAACAACCTCCTCTGATGCATTCAGTGGAGGTTTTCTTGTGAGAAATTAACATGCGTTTTGCTTGAAGACAACCTCTATAGGTCGCCTTTTCTTATCCGCATATATCCTCTTAATATTTAACCGCATTCTACCCGGTAGAGTAGGAACCCAGCGCCTACTTGTAAATATAAATTGATTTTGGTTCAGTAAGCTGGCCAAATGCTGATATTACCTAAAGTGTTGGATGACGCTTCCTTTTCCATTTTCTACTTTCATTTCAGCATAAGCACCATTGATGAAAGTGATTTGTGGTGGAACATGGCCACAATCAATGTCATATATGATTGGTATTTGGAGTTCATCAGACAGTTCTTTATAAACATCTTCAACTGTGTAGTTTTGGACAGGCTTATTCGCATCACTGCGACCAAACATAATACCTGAACACTCTTCAAACCAACCAGCTAACTTCATTTGTACCAATGATCTACGCAAATCTGTTGTTGTTAAATCGCAATTCTCAAAATACCATAAAATGGGTTCTCTATTGATAAATTCTTTCCTGAAGCCTTGTACATTACCGAATGGCGTACCAATGAGATGCCTTATCACATCTATGCATCCGCCAAGTAATCGACCTTGTATCTTTACTTTGTTATTTGTAGTCGTTTTCCAATATGTTGGCTCCGTTAAATGAAAAACACATGGTGATGGATGATTGTATTGCCATTCCCTTTGATATTTAACTGAAGAATGTTGAAGGATGGATGCTCCCGTTTTAGTTGATAAGACAGACTGCCACATGGCTGTCGTGCCATCCCAATATTCCCCCCTTAAATCTACAAAATTCGTTCCATGAGCAGTCGCAATCCCTGTTCTTAAAGTAATGGCCAATAACAATAGACTTGTATCTGAATAACCTAAAACCCATTTGTTCCGTATATTTTTAAAACTCAATTAGGAGCTGTCCACCCCAAGGAGGAATGATGATATGAATCGCATCGTCACGCATCATTTGATTAAACTCATCTGCACGTTTTTTGGCAGGTGATGATTTTGCTTTGTCTTGCGTCCATACCGTGTCTCCACAAATGATGTTAAAACCTTTCATCTCCATACGACTACATGCAAGTCTAAACATATCATGTCGTTCAATTGGTATCCCAGAGGAAGGGGCTGTTACCCCTATTGTCGCTCCTTCTTCTAAAAAAGGATATTTAATCATACGCATCCTCCCAAGCGTTTTGAAATGATGAAACAATCACAACAATCAAGAAACAAAGTAGACCCAAGGCAAAAAAAGGTCTGGAACCTCCGATCATGCAAAAATCACAGGAGGTTCACAGACTCTGGGTTTTCGACGGATTAAACCAAAAATTCCGCCATGATTTTCTCCATATCAAATGGTGTGATCCCTTCTTGAACCGCAAACACCGTATCCGCCCCTCTTTTCTCCTCAACGAGCACACCCCTGGCGATGCCGTGCAATTGGAACAGATCGTACAGATTCGGCTTGATAAGGGTCGTGATGGCCTTCCCCATCAGCACCATGCCTCTCTGGTTTCCTTCAACGGTATTATAAAAGTCCGGATGTCGCTTCAGAGCCAAGTCCGCCCAAATCACTTTCCGTTCTTTTAAATCAATGACCGCCGGAATACAGATTTGCGTATCTGCCGCCAGGTCCACCTTTTCCTGCACCGTCGCCGGTTCGAACACTTCACCGGAGTTGGGGTGTTGGCGGATCATCCACCCGGCAAAGCATTCCGGCAAGGCGCTGAAGGGATGCTTGGAGTAGGAATGCAACGACATGATCACATACCGTGCACCATGGCGCAAAGCCGATGGAATATCCACATCGATAAATTCACAAGCCCCATCGGGGGCAGACACAATATCCCCGCTATGGCATGCATTGTAGGCGGCAGATTTTAAATTAGTGAAGGAAATATGCTCTTTGTACCACCATTTGTCATCATATATGACCGCCGACAGGTCGATGTCGACATCCCCCGTTTCTATGCCGTTCACCTTGCCTTCTTTCCACCAAGTGAAAAAGCGAATCGTGTTCCCTTCCGGAATGTCCAGTTGACTGCCCCGGACCAGCGTACGTCGCGCTTTGCTGGCGGAACGCAGGGAAAAAGGCACCACAAAATTTTTTAACCGTTTGTCGATAAACACATTGCCCAAAGAAGGAAGTGCCGAAAACCGCTTTGTCAATGTGGCTTGGCAGATGTGAATCATCGAAAGGCAAACCTCTCGATCCAAAGCGGGCAATTTATTTTTGATTCCCATCACTTTTGCGACATTTCCCTTGGGAAAAAAGATGCGGGTGTCAGGATACTCATGCCGGTGAGCAAAGTGGGCCAGGACTTGAAGTAATATGGGTGTCGATACGCGGTCAGCGACTTCGGCAAAAGGGGTAATGACCACTTGGGGATCGCTCACTGTCCGCAACAAATGGTCCAATCTCCTTGCAAATTCGCCGGGACGCGTTTTCAGTAACGATATGGCTTTGGACATGTTCTTATGGAGTAAAGCCGTCTCCACTTCGCTGCCAAACGTTTTGAACGCTTTGTTGTTCCTGAGGACATCAAACGCTTCGCGGCACTTGTGAAATTGATTTTTATATTCCCCGGGATGAAGGATTTCTCCCAATCGGATCCAGCGATTTTTATGTCTCAACATGTCCTCTGTGATGTGGGGGCATTGTTCCAACAGGCCCAACATCAACCGTCTTTCAGAGCGTTTAAATTTTTTGAACTTCGTGTTTGAAGCAAGGCTTACATCCCCGTCAGAAAGTGCTGTCTCCAAACGCAACACATCCGTTGCCGTCTTAAAGTAGGGCGAAAGCGGAACCATCGAAGCTTTCTCATATTTCAACAAGACTCCTACCACAAAACCCACATTTTCCTTCAATGGAATTTCAGGAGGAAGAAGGGATTGGACATCGTCAGAATGCGCGATCGCCCACTCAATATCTCCTTTATCTGTGTCAGAAATGGAGGTATTGGCTGAAAGCAAATGCTTGACCATTTCATTGAATTCTTGATCGCTCCCTAAATCGATGACTTTCAAGTCCACTCGATCAAGCAAAGGCAAACGTTCTTTTACTTCAGTTTTGGGGAAAAGGTGGGTAAGGTAATGGATGATGGCATTGATGTAAAGCGCACTCTCCTCCGCTTCCATCACTTGCTGCGGAAAGTTGGGGTACATCGGTTGATAATGGACATGGGCCCCCACCATTTTCATTATGTCTTTTATCAATTGATTATAGAATCCGGCAAAATCATCAAGAGACAGCGTGCGAACTTGTTCGATCAGCTTTATCGAGAAAGTGTACCCAAGGCTTTCTAAGTTTTTTAAGGAGGTAGCCAGATACGCATCAGGCAGATGATCTTGTCCCGCTTGGATGATCACCTTATGTTTTCTTCTAAGGTAAATGGTATTTTTCATAATAGAGCGGCACCTTATTTGATAAAATATTTGTTCAATAAAAAAATCAGGAGAGTGATGTCCCTAGTCTCTTTAAGGAGGTAAATAGAAGGAAGGAACATCATAGCCTGATTTCCCTTTCAGAATAAAATACTATTCAAAAAATGTCAAAGGTTATTTGTAACGAAGATTATATTGTCAATATTAAGAAATATATACCAATATGCTTGCAAAAACATCAATCATACCAACCACTTTCATCATACTCCAAGCCAAAAAAGTCTATAAACCTTCGATCATGAAAAACCTAGGAGGTTCATAGACTTTCCATTACTAAAAGCTTTACGACGCCACCAGCGCCATGGCCCCTCTTTATAAATGTTATTTATTTATAATTATTATCAATAAGTATTGGTTTTCTACTGATAGATGTTATCATTAAACTGATCTAACTCGATATCATATAAAAAGGTTACCGATCATTTATTTATGCCCTGTCGGTTTTGTAGCTGAATGATTATGAAGGAAAGTGGTTACAGCTGCATGAAACGCCAACTATTTCCGGCCACCAACGTCTGACACAAATTCCCGATTCGTCGAAATACGTACAAAAGTTGCATCCAGAAGTTACACATATGTTAGATGCAACATAGATTTAATTCATTAGAAAGGTGGGAACCAAAGTGATACCTCAAAAAATGGTTTGTCCGAAGTGCCAATCGGAGATAAAAAATCTTAAGCATAGTATTATCTGTAAATGCGGCATTAAGTTAAAGAAAAAACAGCTATCGCGGATTAACCATGTAATATTGGATAGTTAAGTGGTAGGTAGGTATATTGGAACTCCTGAGATTCCTGACATAAGCCAAGTTACCTTGAAGGAACGAAGGGGAGCCCTACTTGACACCCTAAATCATCATTTTTTATGATCTCATAAAACTCCCCTTCCCCTTGTTCCTCTTTGGCTACAAGTTATTTCAAAAGTCGTTGATGAGCGGAAAAACCTTTTCCCGATGAGCGCCGATGGACAAGTGAAGCCAATGGGAAAATGGTTTTGGAGCGATCGCAATAGCCATTTCTCCAGCCAAAAGATGGTTTTGAAATAGCTTCCGCCTTGCAGATTTTTTCGAACTACATTCGCATTCCCACCACATTCCCAGATCCATAACGTTTAAGTCCACGATAAAACAGAGCTGTGCCGCCAAACACCAAGATTGAGGTGACACCGATCGCCGCGCCAAAAAACAGCGGTTGGACTTCACGGAGCAAACCAATCGGCATGTAAGAAATGAATCCGGCCGGCAGGGCTGTAAACAGGAGGACTTTAGTCATCCCACGGAAGATGTCCGTTGGGTAAGTTGCGAAAGTAACAATCAACTCTTGCCCGATCAACCCTTCCGAGTTGCCGACATAAAAGGCGAGAGACTGTATGCACACGGAAAAAAAGACAAAGATCAACATGGAAAGGAACAGCGCCACCGCAAATTTGAGCACACCGGTCCAGGTGTGTTCGCCAAAGTAGCCGAAGACGAGCAGAGCGAAGATCAGATCTCCCAAAGCGGAAACGGACATGCGAGAAATTAAGACGTGCAGCAGGACCGGTTTCGGCTGGGCAAGGTAGGTATCCAGCTGCCCGGTGACGATGATGTTTCCAATGTTGTCAGCATTGCCAAATAAAGAATTGGCAAGCCCAAACCCCCCCGCTGTTACGGCCCACAGCATCATCACATCCGACACTTCCCAGCCATTGACGAGCTGGAAGCGATCGAAATAAATCTGCCAAAAGAAAATCCAAACGACATTGTTGATGATCATCATGCCCGCCGTCATGAAGAAACTTAAACGAAATTCCATCGCACCAGCAAGATTGAGCTTCCAGCATGCGAGTGCAAACCGAATATATTTAGCCACCGTTGACATGTAGTTTGCGCACTCCCTTCCGATAGATGATGCGAAGCGGAAACGAGAGGAAAACAATCCAGATCAACTGGATCATTAGCATTTTGCCGATCATGATCCACGCAAAATGCACCCCTGCTTTCGCTGCGAAATACGCGACCGTTTGAAAGGGCAACCAGTGCGAAATGGCTTGCAAATAAGGGGGAAATATCTCCAATGGCAACATCAGACCGCCAATAATGAAAAGAATCTTATTGTATACAAATACAAGCCCCCGTGTCTCCTCCACCCAAAACGAGCAAAGGGATAGCATCATCGTCATAAGATAATTGACCGTAAATGAGCCGATCGAGACGACAAAAAATCCGAACAACCCCCAACCAAAGTCGGGCCGTCCAAACAAAACCAGACCAAGCGCACTGCCGAGAACGATATTGACGATAAGACGAACGTACGCCTCCCCCAAATAGGAAAAGTAGTGATAAAGGAGATAGCTCATGGGACGAGTCAGTTGATAACCCACGTCTCCTTTTTTCACTTCTTCTTCAATCTTGATCGGAAGGCGTGGCGACGATAGAATGATGGCTTCGGCGAAGATGAGATACCAGATCATCTGTTCAAAAGTGTATCCGGCAATCACCTCCGAACCTTCACCTTGATACGTGATCCGCCAGAGCTGAACGAAGATGAATAAGATGATAAGCAAAAACCAGGAGCGAATGAAAAAAGAACGCAGGTACGCAAAGTTATTGCGCACGGTAATGTACCCGACGGAGATATATTTTTGCACTTTGTCGCGCAAGCGCCAGCTTTTGGTGGAGAGTGTGTTCATCTTTAATCAACCTCCTCTCCGCTGTGCATAGATGTGCGTGATAATTTCCTCCATCGAAGGATCTTCAATGGTAACGTCAACCAGATGATAGTTTTGCACGATGTGGGAAAGGACGTTCTCGATGGAAGTTTGCGAAGTATCCACAGAGAGGCGAAGACCCGCACCCTTTTGTTTGACCAATTTCACGCCGGGAATGTCGAAACGGCTTGGCACTTCCTGCAATTTTAAGTGAATCGTCTTGTGTTTCAAAAATTGTCGTTTCATATTGGAGACCGTGTCATCCAGAATAATCCGGCCATGATTGATGACGATGGCCCGTTTGCAAAGCTGTTCGATATCGCCCGCATCATGGGAAGTAAGAAAAAGAGTCGTGCCCTCTTCTTTGTTCATCTCCTTGATCAGGTCGCGGATTTTATGTTTAACAACCACGTCGAGGCCGATGGTCGGTTCATCAAGAAAAACGATCTTCGGGCGATGCAACAGGGTGGCGGCAATTTCGCAACGCATCCGTTGACCGAGTGACAATTTGCGCACAGGGGTTTCGAGAAATTCCCCCAGTTCAAACCGTTCGATCAGCTCCTTACGCCGCTTGTGGTAATCGCCACGCGGCAGCTCGTAGATCCGGCTCATCAGCTCAAATGTGTCGATCGGCGGCAAATGGTACCATAGTTGTGACTTTTGACCGAAAACAGAGCCAATATGAAAGGCGAGCTTTGCCCGTTCTTGCCATGGATTGAAACCAAGCACCTCGGCGTGTCCGTTGGTTGGATGCAGAATCCCCGTCAACATTTTGATGATTGTCGATTTTCCCGCTCCATTCGGTCCAAGAAACGCTAATATTTCGCCTTGATCAACTTGAAAGTCAATGGGGTGGACAGCGTTTGTTCGGAGAGGGTGGGATGAACCAAACTTTTCATCGATTCGAGCAAGCCGGTTTTTTTGTGCTTGACCGTAAAGGATTTTGAAAGTCCTTTAACATGGATGGCCAAGGTCATGATGTCTTCCTCTCCTTTCGGCGAAAAATTTATTTCGACTATTTTAAACTATTTATATTACCTGTGTACACCATTTTGCTCCATATTTTTTCGCAAAAAAAGACCCCAATCCTTTAAAGAGTTGGGGCAATAATACTCATTTCGTCACTTTATAGATTGGCTCACACTTTGTGTTCCTTGTTTCAGATCAACCCCCTACGCCGACACCAAATTCTTTAAGCGAACAACCTCTTTCAGCTTGCACCGCAGTTCCAACTCGGGAGGTTTGCTGCCATAGCCAGATTTGATCTTCTTCACGACAATCTCATAAAAGATGGCCGACAGGAGTTCGTTTTTTCGCTCATTCGATTTTGCGCGCAAATAGTAATCATGGATGACTTCAATGTTTTCCCGTGCATTGTCGATGTCTTCCTCAGTCAAGCCCACAGCCGTTTCGTCGGCATGCAAGAGCTTCTGTTCGATGACGCGGAGCTCCCTGATCTCCTCTTCGATCTCTTTTTTGCGCTCAAGGAATTCTTCGCGGGTGTATTCGCCGTCTTCCCGCATTTCCTTGGCCACTTTCAGCCGCTTGTTCCACTTCTCGATCTCTTTGCCGATCCGCTCAATCTGCGCCTCTTTGTGCTGGAGATGAAATTCGTCCAATCTGTTTTCAACGCGAATGATGTTATGAATGTAGTTGGCAAACTCTGAGCGGTCCAGGGCCAACATGAATTTAAGGTAACCCACCACCGCATCCTCAACCGCTTCATACTTCACATCGTTTTTGCAGCCCAACGTCCGGCAACGCAATTGAACGACTGGATATCTCTCGATTTCGCCATGTTCGTTTTTTCTTTGTTTGTACTGCGTGCTTTTAAACATGTGTTTCTCGCAGTTGGCGCAGACGATCAGACCGGTGAGGGGTGACACTTCCTTGAAGGGATTGCCTTTATGCTTGTTGTTCCTGGGGTTCTTGCTCTTCTCAAACGCCTTCTCCCAAAGTTCGGGATCAATGATCGGTTCATGGGCGTTTTCCACATAAATGCGCTCTTCTTCCGGGCGCAGTTGCTTTTTGCCCTTTTCCACTTCTTCCGTGTAGTTATATCGGACATCGCCCTTGTACACGGGATTGGTCAAGATTTTCTTGATCACCGACTGGTCCCACCGATCCGAACCGCGCGGCGATTTGATGCCCAAACGGAAAAGCTCATTGGAGATCGCGCGATAGCCATACTCTTTCCCGTCTTTTCCGTAAACATAGGTATGATAGATGAACTTAATCAGTTCAGCTTTCTCTTCATCCGGAACCAGCTTTCTTGACTTTTCATCCACCTTGTACCCGTAAGGAACCGCATTGCCCCCCGGCATCCACTTGCCCATCATGGCGAATGTTTTTTTCGCGGAGGTGACACGGTTCGTATACTGTTTCAATTCCGCCCTGGACATGAAAAGTTGCATATCATAGGTAAACGCCGCCTGGTATTCATTGAGGTCAAGAATGTCCCCATCCACAATGATTTTGATCCGGTTTTTCTTGAAAATGCGCTCAATATCCGCCAAGTCTTGATAGGCACCCCGCGTGATACGGCTGGTTTCCTTAACGGCAATGGCATCATAAACGCCCTGGTCGATCAATTTCAATAAGCCTTTAAACACTTTCCGGTTCTCAATGGATGCCCCTGAAGCAACCTCTTTATATACATCGTAATCTGTGATTCCGAGATTACTCAGATATTTTTCCATGTACATCAATTGTCCAACCAGGGTATCTTCTCCCGTTCGCTTTTCACGCTCTTCATCCGCGCGGGAACGACGGATGTAAAGGGCCACTTTTTTAAAGTTATACTTATTAATCTTGTCGTACATCTATGGCTGCACCCCCGGTTAGACAAAGATATAAGTTCGAAACTATTATATTCTAAGTTTGTCACTGCTTCAACTTTCCCGTGAACGCTCCAACTAAATGCGATGATAACGCGACCACTTTTTATTGCACTCAAACAGAACAAAGACCCCCTCATAACAGGCCGTCCCGTTTCAGCTTCATATATCGCCATGCTTAGCAGCATTCTTGAGCTTCAAATCAGCAATTAAGATCTTTCATTCCTGAAAGGTTGGAAACGCTTGCCCAATTAAACATAAAGACATTTAGCCCCCTAAACACGTTAGGGGGCTTTAGGCCAGTGAGAAACCCAAAGGATATGCGTGGCCCTTGCTTAATCGGCCCCGTACACTCCGGGAGTGGGTACGGACACCCCATGCTGTTTGAGATAGACGAACAATTGGCCACGGTGATCGTTCTCATGATTGATCAAGATCTGCAAAAGCATAAATGCGGGCAAAGGAGGGGCAAATGGGTTTTCGATCGGCTCTGTCCAATTCTCCAAGCTTTCCAAAAGTTCGCGATGTTTAACCGTTCCTTCTTGCAATGCTTTTTTGGCATCGGACAAAGAAACGTATTTTTCAGATTGATACGGTTCCCATATTCTCCATGAGCCTTCATGACGGTCAAAGTCCCATCCTTTTCCCAGCAATCCTTCAATAAATGAAAATTCAATAGACAAAAGATGCAAGACATGCTCTCGAAAGGACATGGTGTCTTCAGAAACACGGTACTCGGCATGTTCTTGCGGAATCAAATCGACCATTTCAATCGTTTTTTTGCGTTCTTGTTGCCAATACGTCAGACACCCCAGTTTAATATCCAATGTTGATTCCCTCCTTAAAGAAACAGTTAATCTATTTCGAATTTTAACAATTATTCTCGGGGAATAAAGTGGCCTTTAGTATCATTATGGGGTGTAATCATCGTACTGGCTTGAACTGCCACAGGAGAGTTCGTAAAACTATATAAAATGATTAAGGTTTCTTATGGTCCACATACAGCCAGTCAAGGGCAGATGTTTATCCCGCTGCTTTCAGTAGTTCTCGCCAGTTATCATACCTTGAGTCAAAAAAGTCTGTAAGCCTCCGATCATGTAAAAACCCCGGGAGGTTCACAGACTTTGATGAATTGAACGAATTACACACGGACAGCATTATTCATACTTAGCATGACATGTTTCTACCACTATATACCCAATTCGATTTTGGCCAACACCCGGCAAAGGTCCTCCTTCGTCTTCTCATAGCCCAGTTCATTTCCCCACTCCATGTAGTAGGTGCAATTGTTAGAGCTGAATACTGTTCCGTTTGCTTGGGCCCTTTCGTTGACCCTGCCATTCGTGGCTTTCTTTGCCGAACTCATTATATTCTTTCCTCCTTCAAGGGTTAATCGAATTTAACCAATCACTGTCTTTTTAGATTTTCAATGTAGAAAGAGTTTCATGCAGTTTTTTCTCCTTACAGCCAGTTTCGACAAAACGCTTGCCACAGAAACGGATTTTAAATTCTGAAAAATCACACCCAAGACCAACCAACCTAAGCCACGAACATTCCCCTTATTAGTCCCAATGGGGTAGACCCTTATGATTTCAACTTTCGCTTCCAAATAGCAACTTACATTTTTTCCTAGTGTTTACTTTTTATTAAAGCCTTGCTTCTCAACAAACTCTTTCATATACATCCTGGCTGGATGTGAAAGCTTTTGAGCCATCTGGCCTGTCCATGTATCATTACGGACCCCGCCTGTACGTTCTCTATAATACTTTTTAATGATGTCATTATATTGTTGCAGTTGTTCTTTTAACCGATTTTCATCTTGCTCGTATTCCTCTTCATGGTAAACATGTTCAAATGGTAAGCGAGGTTTTTTGCAGGATTCATGAAGCGGATATCCTATTGTCATGGCAAAAAGCGGTAACACCCGTTCTGGTGTACGCAATACTTTTGCTACTTCTTTCAAATTATTTCGCAGTCCTCCAATATAACAAATCCCAAGACCCATTGACTCCGCCGCGATGGCTGCATTTTGCGCCGCCAATGCCGCATCAATCAGAGACACCATGAATTTTTCGGTACTTTCAAGAGAGGATGTAAGATCTTTTCCTTCCATTTGAGCCACTACATCATGACGATGCAAATCTGCGCAGAAAACCAATAAATGGCCGTTTTTCTCTACATACGGTTGATTGCCGGCTAATTCAGCAAGTTTTTTCTTTTTCTTAGGATCCTTAATGCCAATAATTGAGTAAGCCTGGATATAACTTGACGTAGAAGCAGCTTGAGCAGCTTCGACAATCGTACGAATCTGTTCGTCTGTTAAAGGACGATCGTCATATTGGCGGATGGAACGATGCTTTAAAATTGTTTCAATCACTTGATTCACTCTTGATCCCTCCAACTAACATTTAAATTCGTTTTACCTATAAATTGCTTCTTCGTCATCATACTTAATACCTTGTACAGTGCGTTTTTCTAGAAGCTATTTCAAAACCATCTTTTGGATGGAGAAATGGCTATTGCGATCGCGATCGCTCCAAACCCGTTTTCCCATTCACTTCACTTGTCCATCGGCGCTTATCGGGAAAAGGTTTTTCCGACGCCTCCTATCAATCAACTTGATTTGCCGAACATGTCCCAATAATTTAAATGGAATATTTGCCAATCGATTATATGTATGAAAGAAGAGGATCTATGCTCTTATATTGATCATGGTATCCTCTGATCATTATAGTATATTTAACTATTAGAATGACATCGGCACATTACCAATGTAACTATCAGAGTGCAATGATCTGAATGATAAAGATGGATAGAAGAATGAACCGGACTTAAATAAACCAAATGCCATGAGGTGATTTGCAGTGGTTGTCACGAATGAGCCAATTTCTTCAACAACTGATGAAAAAGCGAAAGAAAAGCGGGGTTCGAATCGGATACAACGAGAAAAGCACATGCGGGTTATCCAAGTTTCATTTAACGTTGGACCATTTTAAAGATGGGGATTATGTAACGGAGGCAAACGGATTAACCATCTACTACCGGGAAGATGTTGTTCCACATTTACATCGCCTGCATATCTCATATAAAAACGGGAGATTTGAGTTAAGAGCCGTTGATCACTCCCTTTAAAACCGACCCATCCAAAATACGTTTAAAAGCGGAGCTACAGAAAAGCCCCCCTCATCCCAAACCCCTTGCAAACACTGCTTTCCATTAAAGTTGGTGTAGTGTGTTCACAAATACATGCGTGACGGCTCCGATTAATTTTCCGTTTTGGATAATCGGGCTGCCACTCATCCCTTGAACAATTCCTCCCGTTTTTTTCAAAAGACGGGGATCCGTTACCTTAATGATCAATCCTTTGGTTGCCGGATACTTTTGCCGTAGTGCGTGCAGAATTTGGATATCGAATGATTCTACTTTTTGTCCGTCGACCACCGTCAAAATCTTTGCTGGCCCCTCTTTTACCTGATCAGCCAAAGCAACGGGAATGATGGACTCAGCTTTGCCTCCAGCTGGAATTTTGCCCATCTGCCCAAAGATGCCAAACGGCGAGTTCTTCTTGATGTTGCCCAAGACCTGATCTTCTTGGAAAAAAATTGCCCGTTTTTCGCCAGGTTCCCCTGACTCCCCTTTTTGAATCGACGTAACACTGGATTGCACGATTTTGCCATCACCCACCCGAATCGGCTGGCCTGTATCCATATCGGTAATGACATGGCCCAAAGCGCCGTATACCTGATGGGTTGGATCATAAAACGTTAGTGTTCCCACCCCTGCTGCAGAATCTCGGATGTAAAGACCCAAACGGTACATCTGTTCTTTTTCATCAAACACAGGTCGAATCGACACGTTTCTTTTTTTCCCATCCCGTATGATCACCAACCGCAGCATTTGTTTCGCTTTGCCGGCTTTATTCACCGCTCTGGCGACATCCCCAATCTGTTTCACCGACACGCCATTGATTTGCGCAAGATAATCCCCTACACGAATATCTGCTTGTTCCGCTGGTGATTTTTGTTCGCTTTTTTTGCCGTGCACCACATGATGTCCCACGACTAACGCCCCATCCGAACGCAACTTGACACCAATGGATTGTCCACCAGGCACCACTTTCAGATTGGGATACACATGGACATCCACATTTTTGATCGGGAGCCTGCCAAATAATTTTAATGTCAGATGGGCTTTTCCTACCGCCTGGGATAACAAGGTCATGGGGTGATGGAGATCAAGTGGCACATGGGCTTTCGCCAAACCATTCACATGAAGGATATCGGGATTGGAAACACTGGCGGTAGCCGAAACGGGCATGGAAAGCTGAAGTTTGCACCATTCTCCCTGCAAGAGACGAATTTCATGGGGAAAGTTGGTAAATTGGCGAAACGTCGTGGTGGTACTTCCCAACATGATGAGAAGCACGAGGAGAAAACCAAACCATTGTTTTGCTGAAATCCTGTTCATTTTCATCACTCTCCTCAAGCTTCCCGCCTACCCCTCCGCCTTATTCGAGGTCTTTACTAACTTTAAGTTAACCGTGCCTTTCTGCTTTTATGTTCGACAAATGCTTCCTCCGGCAAATAAAAAATGCCTTTGACCGACCAAAGGCATCATCCCTCGATCCAATCAACGGCATTCATCTGTTCCGCTTCACTTTTTCGGCCATGCGAATCATCTCTTCCGCATGTTGCATCGTCCGGTTTGTCACTTCAACTCCACCCAGCATGCGGGCCAATTCCATGGTGCGTCCACGACGATCCAAAGGTTCCACTTTCGTGCGTGTTTTATCATCCTGCAGCTCTTTGGATATATAGAAATGATGATCAGCCATGCAGGCCACTTGCGGCAAATGGGTTACGCATAAGATTTGGTTTTGCTTAGAAACCACCGCGATTTTTTCGGCGATCGCTTGTGCCGCCCGCCCGCTCACACCTGTGTCAATTTCATCAAAGACCAATGTATGCGCGCTGTCCGTTGCGGTAAAAATACACTTTAAAGCAAGCATAATGCGTGACAATTCCCCACCTGAGGCGATTTTGGTCAGGGGTTTTAACGGTTCGCCCGGGTTGGGGGCAATTTGGAATTCAATCACATCTTGTCCATGCGGCAAAAGCTCATTCGCTTGGTACGACTCGGAATAAAAGGCCACGTGAAACACGGTCGAAGCCATGTTCAAATCGGCCAGTTCTTGCTCCACTTTCGTTTCCAATTGGGCGGCCGCTTCTTTACGCAACTGCGTAAGCGTTTTGGCCATCGCATGGAGCTCGGCTTCAATCGAGCTGATTTTCTCTTCCAGTTCGGCGACGGACTCTTCGCGATGCTCCAATTGATTCAACTCTTGCCGCACTTTTTCCCCGTGGGCAAGGATGTCGGCAATCGACTCCCCATATTTTCGTTTCAATTGCTTAATCAGATGCAATCGTTCTTCAACCTCATTGAGACGCCCCGGATCAAACTCAAAGCCATCCCGATAGCGCCCGATGGCCCGCGCCGCTTCTTCCAGTTGATAGTAGGCAGACTGAACATTTTCCAGCAAACTGCCCAACGACTCATCCACTTCCACCAACCCTTCCAAGTGGTTCAACGCTTCTTGAACCCGCTCCAACCCGCCTTGTTCCCCATTCAAGTGTTGGTAAGCATGAGCCGTATGCATCATCAACTTCTCCGCGTGAGCCAATCGGTTGCGTTCTTGCTCAAGTTCTTCTTCTTCACCAGGCACCAGTGCCGCCGCTTCAATTTCTTGTGCCTGAAACTGTAACATATCCACCCGGTATGCCAACTCTTTCTGGTCCATATGGTAACGGGCCAGTTCTTTTTTTAGCGCTTGATATTCGCGATAACGGGATTCGTACTGTTCTCTCAGCTCTATCACTTCACTCCCGGCAAACGTATCCAGCCAGGCCAAATGCTCTTCCACGCGCAAGAGCGCTTGGTGTTCATGCTGTCCTGATATATCCAATAAGGTTTGTCCCATTTGTTTCAGCATGGCTAGTGTAATGGTGCGCCCATTGATACGGCATACGCTTTTGCCGTTCACGGTGATTTCCCGTCGAATGATCAACGAGTCCAACTCATCGTCGGCAAAGCCCCACTCCCTAAGCAATGCATGAGCAGGATGGGAAGAAGACACTTCAAACAGGGCCTCAATCTCTGCCTTCTCCTCACCGTACCGCACAAAGTCGGCTGATGCGCGGCCACCGATCACCAAGCCGAGCGCATCGATTAAAATGGATTTACCCGCTCCCGTTTCGCCTGTTAACACATGAAACCCATCTTTGAATTGCAGTCTGACTTCTTCAATGATCGCAAATTGGCGAATTACGAGTTCTTTGAGCATCTCTTTCTCTCGCCCCTTATACCAGATCCAAGAAGCGTTGCACTAGCTCTGGTGCTTTTTCTTTTGAACGGCAAATGATCAAGATGGTATCATCCCCAGCGAGGGTTCCCAAAATCTCCTCCCAATCCAGGTGATCCATCAAGGCTGCAATCGCATGGGCATTCCCAGGCAACGTCTTCAACACAATCAGATTTTCACTCGCATCAATCGAAACGAACGATTCCTGCAAGGTGCGTTTAAGCTTTTTGAGCGGATTGATCCGCTTGTCTTCAGAAGGCATGGAATACTTGTACGTTCCTTTCGATGTAGGAACTTTGACTAACTGCAATTCTTTGATGTCACGGGATACAGTGGCTTGCGTAACGTTATAACCCGCTTGCTTCAACTCTTCCACAAGTTCATCTTGCGTTTCGATCTCTTTCATGCCAATGATTTCACGAATTTTAATATGACGCTGTGCCTTCATCACTTTCCTCCTACCCTACTATCCACGCTTTCTCCTTGAAGTTTTTTGCGAACAACTTCAAAAAATGAACGGTCTTGCCATTTTATCAAGTGTGCGGGTGTGCGGGAGCGTTTCACTCGCACCACATCCCCTTCCTTCAAACAATACCCAATTTGCCCATCAATGGTAATTCCCATCTCATGATGAACAGCGGAGACATGGATTTCCAACACCGCTTCCGCAGGCAAGACCATCGGCCGCGATGTGAGGGTGTGGGGACAGATCGGTGTAAGCAAAAGCACTTGTATTCCCGGATGCACGATGGGCCCCCCGCACGAAAGGGAATATGCCGTCGATCCCGTTGGGGTGGAAACGATCAAACCATCGCCGGAGTATGTGCCCAAAAACATGCCGTCCATATAGGCTGTGCATTGGATCATCCGACCAAAGGAACCTTTGGCGATCCCGATGTCATTGAGGGCGGTTCCCGTTTCAATCACCGCTCCATCTCGCAATACTTCCGCCTTTAACATCAACCGCTGTTCAATGAAATAGTCCCCTTTTAACACACGGTCAACGGCCATGGATAAATCATCCGGTTCCGCTTCTGAAAGAAAACCGAGTTGCCCCAGGTTGAATCCCAGGATCGGTAGTTGCGCTTCCGCAAAACGGCGCGCCATCCCGAGGAGAGTCCCGTCTCCCCCTAACACAAAAACCAGCTGCACATGGTCAGCGAAGTGTTCCAACTCCAATCCCAGATCCGGACGTTTAAGTTGTGTAGCCAAAGCTGCGTCCACAACGACTTTTGCCTTGCGCTTCTCCAAGAGGTGAACCAGTTGCTCCGCCACTTGCACTCCCTTTGGTTTACTCTGGTTCACTGTGATACCAATGGTTTTCAACAGTTCCACCTCTATCTCCTCAAGTCCATCATAGTAGAATCAGCCACAACAATAACACGCCAACCCCCAATGCTCCGGCCATCGCCATCCAGTTTCGCGACGGTTTGGGATGGACAGACACCTCCGGCAAATCAAACTGTATACATTTGACCGACCTTTTTTCGCGATCAACATATAACATGCCGTCCGGTTGATACATCAGATACTGAGTCAGAAAAAAATCACGCAAACCGGCACCTGATAGGCGCAAGGGTTTCCGTTCCCTCGCCACGATTACAATATAACATTCCCCATCCCGTCTTGCGATATAATCAATATATAAGCGGCTGTCATAACCCTTGCCATCCACCTCAATGGAGAGGGGGACTTTTTGCTTGCCGCTTATGACTTCATAACCGTTTTCCCTTAACAGATCCGGCACTTCTCCCCGAAACGGCGCATCCGTCTCAGGAACGGATTTTTTTCTTATCCGCGGTATCCATTGCATCACGATGACGTACATGATGGCACCTAACATCAGGAAAAGAACGAAGGTATCCCCAGGTTGAGCCATTGCCCTCCCTCCCTTTCCCTATTTATTCGCATCTAGGTAAAGGAACCCTGCTAAAAATTCAAGGGATTGTCGATTCGCGCGTTCTTTTGCGAGTGTCTCGCATGAGCCTTGGCGACGACTTGGGCTATTTCCTCATGAAAGTCCGGGATTTCTGTGGGCGGTTCCAAGACCAAATAACTTAGAAACTCAATGTTTCCTTCGCCCCCTTTGATAGGGGAAGGAGCGAGCCCCCGCACATCATAACCCAGCGTCGTAGCCATTTGCACAAAACGGCTCAACACTTCACGGTGGATCGATGGGTCTTTGACGATCCCCTTTTTGCCCACTTGCTCTTTTCCCGCCTCAAATTGCGGTTTAACCAGCGCCATCACTTCCCCTTGCGGCTGCAATAATTTCTTTAATACGGGCAAGATGTGGCTCAGTGAAATGAAAGAAACATCGATTACCGCAAAATCAGGAGGATCTCCCTTCAAGTCTTGCGGTTCAAGATAACGGAAATTGGTTCGCTCCATCACGATGACGCGCTCATCTTGACGTAATTTCCAGGCTAACTGGCCATAGCCAACATCAATCGCATACACCTGTTTCGCGCCGTTTTGCAACGCGCAATCCGTAAAGCCGCCAGTGGAAGCCCCTATATCCAACACAACTCGGCCCACCATCTGAATCGGAAAAGCGCGCAAGGCTTCTTCCAGCTTTAAGCCGCCACGGGAAACGTAAGGATGAAGCTCCCCTTTCACCTCAATAATAGCATCTACGGGGACTTTCGTCCCCGCTTTATCCATCCGTTCATTATTCACTATCACAAGCCCTGCCATAATCGAGCGTTTCGCTTGTTCACGGCTTGGAAAAAAGCCTTTATCTACAAGCAATACATCGAGACGTTCTTTTTCCACTTGCAACCCTCATGCTTTCTGGATTTTTTGCGCAACATGCTGACGAACTTCCTCCGCGATCGCTTCCGGCGTAAGCCCAACCTCAGCGCGTTGCTCAGCAATGCTACCATGTTCTACATAATAATCCGGCACACCCAGCACTTTTACTCTCATCCCAACTTGTTCCTGTTCGGCGTAATATTCCAGTACTGCGCTTCCAAATCCACCTGCAATACAAGCCTCTTCCACCGTGACGACAGGAATCCGTTCACGTGCCAGCTCATCCAAACATTCTGTATCCAATGGCTTCGCGAATCGGGCATTGATCACCCGGGCCTCTATCCCCAAGGACGCCAAGCGCTCACTTGCGGCCAACGCAACCGGCACCATGGTGCCCAACGCGAGAATGGCCACGTCGTTTCCGTCGCGCAGGCATTCCGATTTGCCGATTGGAATTTCTTTGAATTCCTCATCCATCGCCACACCCAAACCCGCTTCTTTGGAATAACGAACAGCAATCGGCCCCTCGTGCTTGACCGCGGTATAGAGCATGTGCTGCAACTCATTTTCATCTTTTGGCATCATGATCACCAAATTCGGTTGGTTGCGCATGAAGCTGATGTCATAAATTCCTTGGTGGGTCTCCCCATCCTCTCCCACAAACCCGGCTCGGTCAATCGCGAACACCACCGGCAGGTTTTGGCGGCATACATCGTGCACGACTTGGTCATAACCCCGTTGCAGGAAGGTGGAGTATATCGCCAGGACAGGTTTGAGGCCTTGGGTGGCCAATCCCGCAGCAAAAGTGACGGCATGCTGCTCAGCAATCCCCACATCAAAACACCGATCTGGAAATGTTGCCTGAAATTTCTCCAGTTTGGAACCTGTCAACATCGCTGGGGTGACAGCGACAATCCGTTGATCCTGTTCGGCCAAACGGACGAGGGTATTCCCAAACACCGCCGGGTAAGCCGGCGCTCCACTCGCCTTTTTCTGGAATGCTCCCGATTCGATTTTGTAAGTGCCAACGCCATGGTAAACAACCGAATCGTTTTCCGCCGGTTTGTAGCCATACCCCTTTTTCGTCACAACATGAACCAACACAGGTCCTTTTGTCTTTCCGGCCAACCGCAAGCTTTCCATTAATTCATCCAGCTTGTGGCCATCAACCGGGCCCAAGTAGGTAAAACCGAGCGTCTCAAAAAACACGCCAGAGACGACAAGATATTTCAAGCTATCTTTGATCCGCTCCACCGTTTTGGCGAATGGGGCACCCACGGTGGGGATTTTCATGAGAAGCTGTTCCACTTCTTCTTTCATTTTGTTGTAGCTTTTATTAGTCCGCAAACGTCCCAAATGATTATGCAGGGCCCCGACATTGGGGCTGATCGACATTTCGTTGTCATTTAAAATGACGATCAGGTCTTTTTTGGTCTCACCGATATGGTTTAATGCCTCGAGCGCCATTCCCCCGGTCAGTGCTCCATCGCCGATAATGGCAATTACTTTGTTGTCGTCACCTTTGATATCGCGCGCCGTGGCCATCCCCATCGCTCCGGATAAGGAAGTGCTGCTATGCCCCGTTTCCCACACGTCATGCTCGCTTTCCCTCATCTTGGGAAACCCGCATAGCCCTTTATATTGCCTTAACGTGGGAAACATCTCACGACGTCCCGTCAAAATCTTGTGGACATACGCTTGATGCCCCACATCCCACAGCATTTTGTCCCGCGGACTGTCAAATAGGTAATGGAGAGCGATGGTGAGCTCAACCACCCCAAGGTTGGACGCCAGGTGGCCCCCTGTTTTCGATAAGCTCTCTATGAGAAATTGACGAATTTCCTCTGCTAATTTCGGTAATTCTTCTACAGATAACCGTTTAAGTTGATCTGGAGAATTAATCTGTTCGAGGAGCACGAATAACGCCTCGCTTTCGCTTTCTTTTCTTTTTCGACTTCACATGAAAAAAGGACAGTTGAAACTGTTGATTGATCCGATGGAAAAACTTGCCCACTTGAAAAACAATTTGATTGGAATAATGAATGGATAAGGTCTTGCCCAGCGCTTTTCCCCCGACGGTCAACGCGGAAATAAGTGACACCAATGCGACATCGACCCATTCTCTGCCTTGTTGCCATTCGGGAAATGAAGTCACAAATGAAGCCACCACAGCCACAGCGACTGCACCACTGATTACTCCACTGATATCGCCAACCACATCATTGCAAAAGTTGGAAAATTGATCAGCCCGTCTCACTATTCCTATCGCTTCCTTGGCCCCCGGGATCTTTTGGGCTGCCATGGCGTGAAGCGGCTTTTCTGAAGCGGCTGTGGCGGCAATGCCCAACATGTCAAACCCTATCCCGATCGCCACGATCATCAATAAGACCAAGAGCCCTCCACTCCAAGACATCCCCGCCAACAGCGTATGGGAAGAGGTGGATAATACACAAGCAATGGACGCGGATAGAAGGCTGATCGTTATAGCCCAGCGCATTGATTTTCGGAGTAATGAAACCATTAGGTAAAGTCCCCTTCGTCCCCAACATTCCAGAAAAATGCCGGTCTCAAGATGGACCGGTTTCCGTAGCTAACACTTCGTCAGTATGTAATTTCCCCGGTTTTTACACCTATATGTGGAGAAGAGTGGAAACTACCTAGGTAAACTCTGCGGCTTAGGTCCAGTAGGCTTTCCCAAAGAAGTATCCCCATCGTCGCCAATCGGGCGGTTTCCCTTTATAACCTCTTTCAGCACCGTCACCGGATGCTGGACTGGACTACCACTTAGTCCGCACTTTAATCCCTAGATAGCCATGCCTTCTACAGCAAACAGTCTAGGAGTTTTCCTCAACAGCCCATTCCAGTCTCCTAGCCTCTTTTGCAACAGGGCTTTCAACCATGTTATGCCAACAAAGTATCCCCACCCTGTCACTCAAGGCAGGCTACGCTGCACCCAGTTCTCTCCCGAGATGCAGGTTCATACCCCAAACCGTCGTTCCCGCGTGAGAACGTACACGACGAACTTGGGCCTCCGCGGAAGAAGGGTCAACGCCCGCATGCCATTGCGGATCGCCCTTCAACCTTAACTCTCAGCATCAGCCCGCAGCTGGGCGCCACAAGCCAACACCAAGAACTTCATCGATGTGCCCTTTAGCGGATTTTTAGCCCCGCCTTCAGAGGTGGCGGGCTGACTAGAATACTGCACCACTCTTCCGTAAGTACATTTTATTATAGCATAAGCTTACTGCATTAGCATCTTGCAGAACTTACCTATCTCGAGCCAAGAGATAGTCTGCAATCTGGAGCAATCGTTCCGGATTGAGACCGGCATGGCCGATAAGCGCGTTTTTCGCTTGATCTGTCATTTCCAGCAGGCGCTGGCGTGACTTTTCCAAGCCTATCAAAGCGGGAAAAGTCGCTTTATGATTGGCTTCATCACTGCCGACCGGTTTTCCGATCAGTTGGCTGTCGCCAACAACATCCAAAATATCATCTTGAATCTGAAATGCCAACCCCAAACGGTAAGCATAATGGGTCAAAGAAGCCAGGCACGCTTCATCCGCCCCGCCGACTAACGCTCCGGCACGCACAGAAAAAGCGATGAGATCCCCCGTTTTGCGTTGATGGATGCTCTCCAGCTCGGCCAGGGTAATCTGTTGGTTCTCACTCAACAGATCATCCACTTGCCCGCCTACCATCCCTTTGGCACCGGCCGCACGGGACCCTTCGGCGATCAGGGTCAAAGCCACATCCGGTGAAAGTCCCGTTTCTTTTGCCCCTTGCGCCATAAGACCGAAGGCTTCCGTTAACAAAGCATCGCCGGCCAATATCGCTTGAGCTTCGCCATATACCCTATGATTGGTCGGTTTTCCGCGGCGCACATCATCATCATCCATCGCCGGCAAATCATCATGAATAAGGGAATAAGTATGAATCATTTCAATCGCGCATGCAAAAGGCAAGGCTTTGTGACTGTCTCCCCCCAGCGCTTCCACTGTCGCCAAGACAAGAACAGGCCGCAAACGCTTACCACCGGCTAAAAGGGAATAACGCATCGCTTCCTTCAGGGTAGATGGAATTCCCTCTAACTGGGTTGTGTAATCGTCAAGGGCCTGATGTACAAGCTCAGCTTTATCTTTCAAGTAGCTTTCAATCCGCACCTACTCCAAGTCCTCCTCTACAGCAAACGGCTTTTTCGTCCATTCCCCATTTTCCTGTACCAACATCTCCACTTGTTGCTCCGCCCACTCCAGCTTTTTGCCGCAAAAATGGGCCAATTTCATCCCTTCATCAAACAACTGGATCGCTTGTTCCAATGGTGCATCCCCACGCTCCAACAGCTGCACCACTTCTTCCAATCGCTCCAATGCCTTCTCAAAGGGGAGCGACTCCAGTTGAGTCAGATCGATAGGATCACTCATCGCTTTTTCCCTCCGATCTCCATACTTGACATTTGATTTGGCCATCAGCCAATCTAACACGGATCAGGTCACCGGGTTGCACCTGTTGACTCGACTTCACCAATTGGTTGCTCCCATGCCGATAGACGAGCGAATATCCGCGTTGCATGACCTTGAGCGGACTCAGCGCATCCAACTGGGCTACTAACGAGTGATGCTTTTGCCGCCATTCTTTCAGCTTTCGCATCATTTCCTGCCGATGTTGCCGTTTTAAGGTAGCGATTTTCTCCCTCATTTGCTTGATGCGTTCTTGCGGATGGTGCGTCGCCAGACGAACGCGTTCGCTTGCCAAGCGATGGCTCTTTTCTTTGACCAGTTGTGCCATGGCGCGCATCAACCGCGCTTCCAGCTCATCACGCCGTTGCACATATTGGTGCAAACGGGCGTGAGGGTACTTGAATATGGGATGATCCACGCTTTTCTCCAACCGCTCTCTGGCCCGGCTGAGCGCCGACGCTTGGGCTCTCAGCAAACGTTGTTTCAACAAAGCGACCCGCTCTTCCATCTCCTCGATATGAGGAACGGCCAGTTCGGCCGCAGCGGTTGGTGTTGCCGCACGCACATCGGCCACAAAATCGCTGATCGTCACATCGGTCTCATGGCCCACGGCTGAGATGATGGGCAATTCTGAGCGATAGATCGTGCGGGCCACAATTTCTTCATTAAATGCCCACAACTCTTCGATCGAGCCGCCTCCCCGTCCCACAATCAGCACATCCGCTTCCCGATGGAGATTCATCTGTTCAATCGCTGCCGCTATTTCATGCGGAGCTTTTTCCCCTTGAACGGACACAGGAAACAATAAGATCCGGGTAAGCGGGAAGCGGCGGCGCATGGTGGAAATGATGTCGCGCACCGCCGCCCCATGTGCCGAAGTGACAACCCCTACTGTTTTGGGGAAATCAGGAATCGCTTTTTTGGGAGCCTCAAACAAGCCCTCTGCGGCCAACTGCTCTTTCAAACGCTGAAACGCCACATACAAGTCACCCACACCGCTCAATCGCATGTCTTGGGCATAAAACTGCAAGCTTCCACCCTTTTGATAGATGGAAACATAGCCTTTGACCAACACGCGATCACCGTTTTTGGGGACAAACCGTAAGCGACGGTTATTTCCGGCAAACATCACCGCATTCAGGGTGGCGTTTTCGTCTTTCAAAGTAAAATACATATGGCGACTATGGGTATGTTGCGAGAAGTTGGATATTTCCCCTTCCACCCATACCCCTTTCAAACTGTCGTCGTTTTCCAGTTTGTAGTAAAGATGCTGAACCAAATCCGTTACCGACCAGACCTCGCGTTCGGACTCACGGATCATCATGCTCCCTCACTTCGTCAATAAAAATGGTTGAAGCCATTCTCACCATAACATGTTCCGGCAAAACCGTCTACGCTTATTTGCCAATTCGCTTGGCCGCTTCCACCGTGTTGCGCATCAACATCGCAATCGTCATCGGGCCCACTCCACCCGGAACCGGCGTAATCGCGGAGGCGATCTCCTTCACCTCGTCAAACTTCACATCGCCGACCAATTTGCCATGATGGCGGTTCACTCCTACGTCAATCACCACGGCTCCTGGCTTGACATGCTCTCTTGTAAGCATCTCCGGCCGGCCCACCGCCGCGATTAAAATATCCGCTTGTCTGGTATATGAAGCCAAGTCCACGGTGCGGGAATGACACATCGTTACGGTGGCATCGGCCCGTTGCAAGAGCAAGGAAATCGGCTTGCCTACAATATTGCTGCGGCCAACCACTACCGCATGTTTTCCCGCAATCTCTGTGCCGCTTTGCTTTAACAATTCCATAATGCCAAAAGGCGTGCAAGGCAAGAACGCCTCTTGTCCAATAACCAAATTGCCGACATTGATTGGCGTGAACCCATCCACATCCTTGGCCGGCGAGATGGTGGCAATCACTCTATCCGGATTGATATGGTCAGGCAACGGCAATTGCACCAGAATGCCATGAACGCTTGGGTCCGCATTGAGTTGTTCAATCTGGTCCAACAACGCTCGTTCGGAAATAGACGATTCCAAGCGAATGAGCTGGGAGTTGATCCCCACTTCTTCAGAAGCGCGGATTTTACCTTTCACATACGATTCGGAGGCCGGATGGTTTCCGACCAACACCACCGTCAGGCTTGGAATGACGCCTTTCCCCTTCAATTGGTCCGCTTCGCCTTTCAGGTTTCTTTTTACCGCTTGTGCAATGGCTTTCCCATCAATAATGGTTGCTGTCATTTTTTCACACCCTTATTTCTTAACATTAATAGCAATTCAACCTATTAATGTTCAGTTTATCCTGTTCATATATAGATGTAAAGAAAAAATGAGAGGGGATTTACCCCTCGTTTAAGTCTCAATTTCTTGTTCACCCATGGGCTGGGGCGGCTTCAAGCCGGCCACCAGTCTACCCAACACTCCATTTACGAAGCGGCCCGATTCCACACCGCTGAACGCTTTTGCCAAATCCACCGCTTCATTGAGAACAGCGGCATGCGGAATATCCGTCTCATACATCAACTCGTATACCGCCAAACGCAAAACGGCACGGTCAACGGAAGAAATGCGGGCGAGCGACCAACCTTCCTTAAGGTGGCTTTCAATCATCGAATCGATGGTCGCCTGATGCTCCCTCACTCCTTGGGCCAACCGGAGATAAAACGAACGATCTTCTTGCGCCAATTTTTCTCCTCTCGCCTGGATCACATTCGTTTCTTCATCAGGATGAAAATCGCATTCGTACAATGCCTGAATCACTCTTTCGCGTGCGGTTCTTCTGCTCATTAAAACCTTCCTCCAAAAAGAAGCCCGAGCAGAGTCTGCCCGGTCCCATAATATGACGCATCCATTTTATCGAGCATGGTTGATCTCACTCTTCACCCGTTCTGAGTGGCACTCGCTTGTTCATATCTTATCCAGATGAGTTCGATCTCTTGCATGGGCAATTCAGCTGATGCCCGTCCAAGGGGTTGCGTCTCTTTTGTTTTTACTCCGTTTTCTCTTGTGGCATCTTGATGCCGTCCACACGAACAATCACTTTATCGACGGCCAAGCCTGTCATGCTTTCCACCGCCGATTTCACTTGCTCTTGAATTTCACGGCCCACATCGGGAATATGGTAGCCGTATTGGACAACGACAGCCAAATCAATCGTAAGTTGCTCTTCCAGATCCACACGGATCCCTTTTTTCAGGTTTTTGCGGCCAAGCAGTTGGTTGATGTCGCCAACCACACCCCCGCTCAAACTGATGACCCCTTCCACACGGGAAGCCGCGATGCCCGAAATCAATTGTATCACTTCCGGGGCAATCTCTACTTTGCCTAGCTGGTTCGCATCATAATGATATAATTCACTCATGCCGATCGATACTCTCCTCATCTAAATTGGTAGTCTCCAAGAATTGGATATGGAAATCACCCGACACGAACTTGGGATGGTTTAAGACCTTGAGATGGAACGGAATCGTCGTGTGAACCCCATCGATCGCAAATTCTTTGAGTGCGCGGTTCATGCGTTCAAGCGCCTCCTGCCGATCTTTTCCCCATACAATGAGTTTAGCCACCATGGAATCGTAAAAAGGAGAAATCTGATACCCTTGGTAGCACGCGCTGTCAATGCGGACGCCATTTCCACCAGGTGGCAGGTAAAATTGGATCTTTCCCGGGGACGGCATAAAGTTTTTGTCCGGGCGTTCGGCATTGATCCGACATTCAATGGACCAGCCGTCAAATTGTACGTCTTCTTGTTTCCATTGTAGCTTTTCGCCCGCGGCGATGCGAATCTGTTCTTTTACCAAATCGATGCCCGTAATCAGCTCAGTCACGGGATGTTCCACTTGAATCCGGGTGTTCATCTCCATAAAGTAGAAATGGCCTTCTTTATCCAGCAGGAATTCGACTGTTCCCGCTCCGGAGTATTGAACAGATTCCGCCGCTTTTACGGCCGCTTCACCCATTCGGGAGCGCAACTCTTCACTTAATGCGGGGGATGGCGCCTCTTCGATCAGCTTTTGGTATCGGCGCTGAATGGAACAATCCCGTTCACCCAAATGAATCACGTTGCCGTAATTGTCAGCCAGGACTTGGATTTCGATATGGCGGGGTTCCACCAAAAACTTTTCCAAATAGACCCCTGGATTGCCAAAGTTGGCTTCCGCTTCTTTTTGCGCTAAAGTAATCGCCCGTTTCAGCTCATCTTCATTGTAAACGACCCGCATCCCTTTTCCACCACCGCCCGCCGTGGCTTTCACAATAACGGGATAGCCGATCTCGCCCGCGGTTTTGGCCGCCTCGTCAAGGTCTTGAATAACCCCTTCGGTTCCCGGCACGGTGGGTACACCGGCCGCTTTCATGGTATCTCTCGCCGTGGTTTTATCCCCCATCTTGATGATCGCATCGGGCGATGGGCCGATAAATGTAATGTTGCATGCCATGCACAACTCCGCAAAATCCGCGTTTTCCGCCAAGAAACCGTAACCTGGGTGAATCGCGTCGGCTCCCACTAACGTTGCCGTGCTGAGCAGGTTAGTCATATTTAAATAGCTGTCTCGCGCCATCGCGGGTCCGATGCAATAGGCTTCATCTGCCAAGGTCACGTGCAGCGCTTCGCGATCCGCTTCCGAATATACGGCAACAGTGCTGATTCCCAATTCGCGACAAGCGCGAATGATGCGAACGGCAATCTCACCACGGTTGGCTATTAACACTTTCTTAAACATCGAATGAACCTCCTCCCTTGGCCTATGATGTTTTCACCAGGAACAGAGGTTGCCCGAACTCAACCAGCTGACCGTTTTCCACGAGAACTTTCACAATGGTTCCACGCACCTCTGCTTCGATCTCGTTCATCAATTTCATCGCCTCTACGATGCAGACAACAGACTCTGCGTTGACGGTGTCGCCTTCTTTCACATACGGATCGGCATCTGGTGCGGGGGCGCGATAAAACGTGCCGACCATGGGAGAAACGATTTTATGTAAGTTAGCGTCATCCACATTTTCTTCCGCTTTAGCGGACGCTGCCACTTGTGGCGCTTCTTCGGTTACCGGCGCTTGTGGGGCGGTTAAGGGAGCCTCCGGAGCGGGAGGGGTTGCGACCACATTGGCAGGCGCTTGTGACGCGACCGCCACGGCTCGTTCGCCGGCTTTTTTAATGGTTATTTTGGTGCCGTCGTTATCGATTTCGAATTCTTCAATACTCGACTCATCGATCAGTCGAATCAGTTCGCGAATCTCATGCATTTTAAATGCCATCATATTCACTCCTTGTGATTTCTTGGTCAAGGATACATTATAATAACGCTAATAGCATAACGTTTTTTTAGTGGTTTGACCACCCCTTGACAGGAATCGGTCACTCACCTGGTTCTTCCTTCATCCTTGCAGAAATAGCTTCAAAATCACTTACACATCCATCCTACTTGTTTCCAAATCTAATATCAACTTTTAATACCTGATACTAATTCGCACATGATGGTCAATCTCGGTTTCCCCCTTATTCTCGCCCGATGTTCAACCATTCTATCCAGTCGTTAACGTTAATACAATTGTAAAACATTTCACCACAAACATCTTTCACTCAATTTGACCAGCGAGTATAATAAAGAAGTCATCCCATTTCCCCTCCAGATGAAAAACGTAGCCTTAGTAGAAAAGCGTTTGGCCTCGTCCAAACGCTTTTTTATATAAAAAGAGCCAGTTTCCTTAAAGAAAACCGGCTCTCTCGCCCATTCACTTCCGAAAAGCAACCGATACGTTGAGCGGTGACACATTGAGATGCTGTTTCACCAAACTGATCAGCTTCACCACTTGCGCTCTGCTCAACTGCTCGGTCTGTACGACGACATCGACATGCGGATTGTTGCTGACAACCACGGCATCGCGGAAACCCTCTTGACGAATCAGTTCTTCCATTACCGTTTCCGCATTGTCCACTTTCATCAATTCCTCAATTTTTCGGTTGGCTTCCTGCAACTCTTTTTCTGACGCATCGGGATTGGTCAAGACCTTCATGTAGTCTTCAACCATTTTTTGTCGCAGCGTGCTCCGTTGCAACTGATACCCCACAAAGTAGTCACCTTCGTCCTTCTTGTTCAACAAGTCTTTGGACCCTGCATTGGCGGCGGGCTGATCGATCGGTTTAATGTTGACATCGACGCCTGTCGCCGTTTGCTTCACTTGATTGGTCACTTGGCGGACAGGTTCCACGGGCCCCGTCACAATGTAATAGGCGGACAACACCACCATAATCGACAACATGGTTACCAGCCATACCGTTTGTTTATTCACTGACATGTTTAACCCTCCTTATCCTTTTGGCAAAACGGAAATGCGGTGCATGGGAACATCCAAGGTGCGCTGGATGGCTTCAATCACAATGGCCTTGACTTGCAGGTTTTCCACCCCGCGCGCCACGACCAGCACGCCGCGCACTTTGGGCTTGAGCCTCTTCACGACGACGGGCCGCTCGCCATTTTCATTGCGATAATAAGCCGTCTTTTTGTCACGGGTGTTTTGCGTAATGGAGCGATTGCCTCCTGATTTGTCCCGTTCTGTCGTCACTTGCTCTGATTGGCGCTCATCGGTTTGCACCACTTCTTCCTCGGTCGAATCGAGGTTGACAACAACCGAGACATCGTCCACGCCGACAATTTTGCTCAGCACTTCCGCCAATTGTTGTTCAACCTGCCGTTCGTAATCCTGCATGGTCGATACTGGCTGTTTCGCTTGAGGCTTGGCTGACGTGGGCATTACACTCATCGGATCAGGCGGCGTGGCATTTTCTTTCACCCCGATGAACGAAGAGAACAACATGATTGCCACACCGGCTCCCCCTAAGATCACCATCCATCCCAACTTACTTTTCTGCTTGTCGCTGCTTCCCATTTTTGCTTCCAACCGTTTCATCCATTTACTGAGCAATTTGCTTCACCTCCCACTTTGCCCTAAAGCGCATCCACCACCACATGCACTTGTTCTCGCCGCAGATGCCAAACATCCGAAAGGTAAGTTGAGATTTTGGAAATGAACGCTTGCCCCGCTTGCTCCACCCGCCCTGAAGCGGGAACCGTTTCCCCTTCGCCAACCGCAATATGTACGGGTTGAATCGGTTTGCCTTCAGCGGCGGAGTGAGGAGATATCGGCACACGGGCCATCACGTGGATGTGTTTAATCTGGGCCATGCCCTCTGGCCCAGTTTGCAACGCGACCTTGGCTTCCATCACTTCCACGCCAAACTTTTGCTCCACTTGTTCTGTGACGTTCAGCTCCATCTGCTTCGTCGTTTGCTCTTGAATGAGCCGGTCTTGCGTCGCTTTCATCTGGTTGCTCTGCTCTTGAATTTGGTGAAGGGAGGCCATTTGTTTTTGCTCTGCTGGTACATTGGCAAAAGCCAGCGCCGACAAGTCCAAATCTTGCGTCAACAATTGGAAGATGGGTGTCAGGATGGCCATGATGATGAGCAGCCCCATCACCAACTTGACATAACGATCCAGGGCATTGTTGGGCAGCAACAAATCGATAAACGTCGCAATCAACACCAGAATGATAATCTGTTTCAGCCAATCACTTATCCACTCGATCACTTTGGATCACCTACCTCATCATCACCGAGACATTTCCGGAAGCTACGATAATTGTAATGGCCAAGAAAAACATCAAGCCCACCGTTGCCAACGCGGCAAAAACATAGATGAGGGTGCGGCCAATGGTGCTTAGGCTCTCGATGATGGGGCTGTTGCCCAAGGGTTGCATCACTGCCGCCGTAAAGTTGTAGATAAAGGCGAGCGACAAAATTTTCAATGCGGGAAACGCGCAAATAAACAACAAGATGAGTACACCTGCTAGTCCAATCGTGTTTTTGACCAAAAGTGAGGCACCGACCACCGTATCTGCCGCTTCTGAAATGGTGCGCCCAACCACCGGCACAAAATTCCCTGTGATATACTTGGCTGTCCGCAGCGTGACTCCATCGGCAATCGAGGCGGTCGCCCCTTGAATAGAGATCACGCCGAGAAAAATCGCCAACAATCCCCCCAACACCGACACGCTGATTTTCCTCAGTAACCCCGCCAGGTGATCCAATTTATACTTTTCGGACAAACAGCTGACGATGCTTAAAATGGCCGACAAGAAAAGCAACGGAAAGACGACGGTGTAGATAAAGGTGCCAATCATATGGATCATGAACACGATCAGTGGATGGAATAAGGCCACCGATCCGAAGTTGCCCATGGACACCAATAGCGTCAACATCATCGGCACCAAGGCGAGCATAAAGTCGATCATCCGTCCGATCGCCGTCTTGGCGGAATCCACCGCCACATGAAAACTGTTGGCAGCCAAGACGATCAGCACCATGAACACAATCGCGTAAGCTACTTGACTCACTTGGTTCTGCTCAAAAGCGGTCTGCAATGTTCGCAAGAGCATGCTTAACACCGTTAATATCACGATCGTGCCGAGCAGTTTGCCGTTATACAAAATCTCATGGAAGAAATAGCGCGCAAACGCCATCAGGACATGTTTCAGTGACAACTCTTTGTTGGGTGACAGCAAAAGATCAAAAATGTTTTGTCCCTGCGGTTCAGAGAGATACTGGCCATAATCGCTCTTCAGTTGCTTCCAAAACTCGTCCACTTGCTCCACTTGCAATTCGTTTAACTGGCTGCGCACCAACTGGTTCACCACAGAGGAACCGGGCTCTTCTTCCGTGGCAAACGCCGGGGTTGACCATAGCATAATGAGAAGGCACAGGAAGAAATTCAAGGTCCAATCGACTCGTTTCATCTATCTTCATCCTTACGCAGGCAAAATTCGGATGATCGTTTCGATAATCACGGTGATGATGGGAATCGCCATCACCATGATAAGCACTTTTCCCGCCAGTTCAATCTTGGAAGCGATCGACCCTTGCCCGGCATCTCTGGTCACTTGCGCGCCAAATTCAGCAATGTAGGCGATGCCGATGATCTTCAAGATCGTTTCCAGAAAAAGGTCGTTCACACGCGCTTGGTGGGCTAAGTTCTGCAACACTCCCAGTACCTCGGCGATTTTCCCCGCGATGGAGATAAAGATAATGACGCCAACAAAAGTAGCCAAAAGAAAAGCAAAGACCGGTTTCTGTTCCTTGATGACCAAGACGAGAAACGTGGTAATGAGACCCAGTCCCACCACCTGGATAATTTCCAAGCGGATCGCCTCCCGTCATGTGCGAAACAGGAACACATTCTTAATTGTCTGGAACAAATCTTCCACCAGCATCGCCACCATAAAGAGTACGACGACAAATCCAAACAAGGTCACCCAATGGGCGAAATCCTCTTTCCCCATTTGCTTCAGTACCGTGTGGATCATCGCGACAATAATCCCGATGCCCGCGATTTGAAACACGGAATCCAGATGATACGGCATAGGCACCCTCCATTCCAAATTTCGGTCAAATCATGAGAATCACCAATAAAGCTCCACTTAAAACCCCCATCGTTTTATACATTTTTTCAGACCGATCTTGTTCATCACGGGCGCGCTTTTCTTCTAATTCCAAATGATTACACGCCATCGTCAGATGATGCACTTGATCATGGCGATCTGATGTGCCAAGCACTTGGCACAGTTGCAACAATACGTCCTGTTCCGCTTGTTGCAGCGCCGTCTGTCTCCATTCTTGATCAATGGCGCGCTTAAAACATTCAAATGTAGAAGAGCCATCCCGTTTCATCAACTGATGGGCACTTGCCCGAAATAAAGCGGACACTTCGTTATCCTCATGTTCGGCAATATTGGCGCACGCTTCGGCGAGTGGCCTTGTCCCATATTCAATTTCCGTTTGCAATAAAGCGAGATAAGCACGGAGCTGCCTAATCTGTTTAGGGCGTTCCCGCACATGTCCGGCAAGGGTAAAGCCCAACCAACTGGTGGTGAAGAGCACCAACAATCCACCGATCAGCTTCATCATCATCCCCGAACCACCATTCCTTCTTTCCCGTTCCAGTAAAACGGCCGCAACGAATCATCCAATATTTTTTCCACCGTTCCCGGCCCTTGTTTGCGGCTGAGGATCATAATGCGGGAAAAAACCCGTTCCTCCAACAGCGGGGCAAGCGTGGGCCGGAGCGTCAACTCTTCGATCGATTGCCCATGCACGGTGGCAAATAAGGAGACTCCCGCATAAATCGCTTCATGAATCGCCCGGCTGTCTTCGGCTCGTCCCAATTCATCAACAACCAAGATGTCGGGTGACATGGAGCGAATCATCATCATCATGCCTTCCGCCTTGGGACACCCATCCAGCACATCCGTCCTTAATCCGACATCATGTTGCGGCACGCCATGCAAACAACCAGCAATTTCTGAACGTTCATCAACGATCCCCACTTTATATGCGGGGAACCCTTGTCCACCCGTGCCCGCTAATCGAGCGAGATCGCGGATCAACGTCGTTTTGCCGCATTGAGGCGGAGAAACGATTAATACATTCTCTATCTGTCCATCATGCAAAATGGTGGAAATCCAGCGGTCCCCTACCCCTTTAACCTGACGGGCTATTCGAATATTAAAGCCGGTAATCTCCCTTAGATGCTTGACAAACCCCTTTTCCACCACCACTCTTCCCACCAATCCGATGCGGTGACCGCCCTCAACTGTTACAAATCCCCGTCTGAGTTCTTCCTCCAGCGCATACAATGAATGGTTGCTGATTAAATTCAACAACTTCAGGCACTCGTCTCGCGTAGGAATCCAGGGAAGCGATGGAGTGCGGCTTAAAGCACCCTCTCTATTTACAAACCAGGCTTGGGTGGGAGTGATCACTTCCAGCGGCCGATCTTGGCGGATACGAATCTCTTCTAAACAATGGATCACCTCAGCGGGCAGGGATCGGATGGCTTCGCGCAACCTGGGTGGAAGAATCGCATAGATCGCTTGGAATGGCATGGAACACCTCCTGTCCCATGGTTCTTGTTTATTCCCATACATATGTAAGCTTGTTCCATTTATGACACACGGTAATTGCAAAAAAATGTTCCAGAAACACTACGAAAAATGCTCTTAGAACACTTTATGATAAGTCCTATGATTTCATTTTTCTTTAGATGCGTGCGATTTTATTGGACTTCGCTTTTCTTGCTTAAAAAGGTTTTGAACGATTGAACGAAACATTTTTAAAGGTCCGCCTTGCGGAAGAAAACACAGTGCCCTAGAACGTTTGGTTATCAAAGCATACGCCGGGCTATTTAAAGTTCGTCTGGTCAAATACGCTTGAGTCTCGCCCTTTAATTTGCGATTCGTGTGGTAACATTTATGCCAAATAGTAAAAAGAGCGGAATTTATTTCCGCTCTCCATCTTCGTTTATCACATCTTCAATCTCGTCTTCTTCAATTTCCTCAATATCCAATACTGTGTGGCACTTGGGGCAGAGAAGCTCCACATTGTCATCATCTAAATCATCTTCATCGATGGTGACATCTTCACCGCATTCGGGACAAGTGACTTCGATTTCATGCTCCCATTCATCAAGCTCATCATCATCCTCATAACAGAGCAATTCCAATTCATTTAAGTCTTCATCGATAGTCTCAACATATTCTTCCAGCTCTGTCAAACGGCGTTCCAGTTGCTCGACAGACTCAACCAACAAATCCACCACATCTGCTAACCGTGACAAACCACGGTATTCCACATGATGCTGATGATTTAAATCGCCTTCCAATAAACCTTGAATGAAGGATAAATCCCGTTTAATGCTTTCGAACATCACCATTCACCTCTTTAAGCTTCAATTTGTTACTAGTTTGGCATTAACTTGCCCAAGCAAATCCATTCAATAAATGGCAAATAGGAGATGTGCTTCCAGGGCAAACTATTTTCGACATATAGAAAGAGGTGAAATTGGGATGCCACAAGACAAAAGCGCAAAAGCAACAACGGCGCCAAGTTGGTCTGTCCTTATCACATTAAGTTCCATTCCGTTGATCATGGTTTTGGGTAACTCCATGCTGATTCCCGTTTTGCCCACAGCTGGCAAAGTGTTAAAGGTCAATGCCTTTCAAGTCAGCTTGCTCATCACACTCTTTTCGATTCCCGCCGCGCTTGCCATTCCGATCGCGGGGGTCTTATCCGACCGAATCGGACGTAAAAAAGTCATCATCTTTGGCTTGATTCTGTATGGGATAGGCGGATTGTTGGCGGGTTTTTCCGCCATTTATAAAGGAGGCTCCTACGGCTTTATGCTCGCATCAAGGATTGTCCAGGGGCTGGGGGCCGCAGGCACGGCGCCCATTGCCATGGTGTTGGTCAGTGACCTGTTCACCAAAGACAACCGCAGTAAAGCGTTGGGAATTATCGAAGCTTCCAATGCATTTGGGAAAGTGTTAAGCCCCATCTTGGGTTCGCTCATTGCCCTGATTACATGGTACGCCATGTTTTTTGCCTTTCCGATTTTATGCATCCCCGCCGCGCTGGCGTTATGGAAACTGGTCAAGGAGCCGACGAAAAAAGAAGAGCCGCAACCGCTCACCCAATATAAGGAACACATCAAAAAGATTTTCAAGCGGCAAGGCAAATGGATGAGTGTCGCGTTCTTGGCTGGTGCCTTTACCATGTTCACCATGTTTGGTGTGTTGTTCCATCTATCCGATTTCTTGGAAAAGGTGTATCGCATCGATGGAATCAAAAAAGGGTTTATCCTGGCGATTCCCCTCTTGGCTCTATGCGTAACCGCTTATTTCACCGGTTCGCATGTCAAGGAGAATACCCATCAAATGAAAAAATGGCTTTCGATTGGTCTTCTCTTGTCGGCCATAGCCATCTCCACCATCCCTTGGATCAAAAATGCCCCTTTGCTCGTCACGGCGACTTCATTCATCGGGGTGGGGAACGGTTTGGTGTTGCCTTGTTTGAACACATTGATTACCTCAGCCGTTGGCTTACAGGAACGCGGCATCATCACTTCATTGTATGGAAGCGTACGTTTTTTTGGCGTGGCCATGGGGCCACCCGTCTTCGGCGCCTTGGCGGATCGTCCGTTTTTGCTGTTCATTGGACTGGGAATCACGTTATTTCTCGTCACTTGGCTGTGTGTCGCATTCATCCATCCACCCCAACGGATCAAAGGGAAAGATGGGCGTTCGCGGTTGATTATGCGCAAAAAACGTCTTTCGCCTATCTAGGGCGTGTCTGATAAATATGTCGGCGGCTCCAAAACCGTTTTCCCATTCGCTTCACTTGTCCTTCGGCGCTCATCGGGAAAAGGTTTTTCCGCCTTCTCCCAATGGTCAACTTGATTTGCCAGACACGCCCTAGAAGAAACACTTGCTTCTCCTGCCATTTATGCAATAGAGTGGAAGTGAATACGGCGTAAGGGGGAGAGCCTGATGGAAAAGAAAGATCTTTGGCAAGCTCTAGCCGATTTGAGTGGCACACGAGCGGATAATGCCAAGCCTCGATCAACCGGTTGCACGATGGTGATTGATAAAGGATTGGGGTTATCCGCTTATCAAGATCTCTTACAGCTTTCAGGCGAATACATCGACTTTATTAAGCTCGCCTTCGGCACGGCCGCGATCACCCCACGTCACATTCTCGAGCAAAAGATCACACTCGCCAAGCAATATCAAATCCAACTTTATTTGGGTGGAACCTTCTTTGAAATCGCCTGTAGCCGCCATAAGGTGAACGAATACTTTCAAATGTTGCGTCATCTGAAGTTGGATTGGATCGAGATTTCTGACGGGACCATCACGATTCCCGCGAAAACCCGTTTTCAATTAATTCAACAAGCACGCCGGGCGAATTTGCATGTCATCACTGAAATCGGCAAGAAAGAAAATGGCTATCATCCGACCGTGGCGGAGTTTGTGTCCCTGTTTGAACAGGATCGCCAAGCGGGAGCCGCATACGTCATCATGGAGAGCAGAGACTCCGGAAAAAACATCGGAATGTATGATCATGATGGGAATCTGGATCAAGATTTTCTGGAAAAACTGGCTGAGCGCATCCCGATTCAGTATGTCATATGGGAAGCTCCACAAGTCAAACAGCAAGCCCAACTCATCAAGCGATTGGGCAATTATGTGAACCTTGGCAATATACAGGCCTGTGACGTCATCTCTTTGGAGTCCTTGCGCAGAGGCTTGCGGGCCGATACCTTTTCTCTATTCCAATTTCCAACGGGCAACTAATATTCTAAATATTCGGATATAATCCGATCAATTAACCCCCCTTTCCGGCGAATCTTGGCCACTTATGAAAAGGATGACTAAATCCCACTTGTCCATCATAAAGTGATACTAAACAACCTCGGACAGGGGCTAACCATATGAATCCCGATATATTACTCGTTGTCTTAATCGTTATTGGCATTGTCGGACGATCGCCTTTGATCGCCACCGCTGCGAGCCTACTACTCATATTAAAGCTGATTCACCTTGAACGATATTTCCCTGCTGTTGAGCGGCGAGGGTTAGAATTTGGATTGTTATTTTTGACCCTGTCCGTCTTAGTTCCCTTTGCCTCCGGACGCATCCACACCAAAGATATGTTGGCCGTCTTTACCTCAACACCGGGAATTCTCGCCTTATTGGGAGGAGCGCTCGCCACATATATGAATGGCAAAGGGCTGGATCTGCTCAAGGTGGACCCCCAGCTTATCGTCGGGCTGGTCATGGGCTCCATCTTTGGAATCCTTTTCATGCGGGGGATTCCGGTTGGTCCACTCATGGCAGCAGGACTCACGGCTTTTTTCTTGCAAGTTCTCAAATTAATATTCCGTTAGCCCTGCTTCCATGTCGAAGCAGGTTTTTTCTTTTGATTGGAAAATAAACAAATGAACGCAAACGGTAATTTGCTAATAATTATAGAGAGGTACCTTGCGTTGCCACTTACCATATAGTAAGATAATACCAACTGAAGCATTTCGTTGAAAGACCATGATACCAACAAAAGAACCAATCCATCGTTTTCACCATCCACCATCGATCCGGATCACATCACGCCATCATCTCATCATCCATAGTCGCTCTCTTTTTTCCCCATCCGATTGCCATTTTGAGATGGAGGAACAAACTGAATTCGTACGGGGGTTACAACATGAATCCGAAAATCCAAGACTATAGCGAGAAGCTTCGCTCTTATCTGCATCCGCTGCCATCCGCTGAACAGGATGAGATCACTCAAGAAATCGAGAGCCATCTGCTTGAGGGGATCCAACATGGCAAGCCGATCGATGAATTGATCGTCAAATTGGGTGAGCCCAAAGAGCTTGCGAAAGGTTATGTTGGGGAATATTATCTCAAACAAAAGTCAACACGCCCCTCCTTTTTGTTTAGAAAAACGGTTTTCTTCGCGACAACGAGCATGACCAGCCCGGTCGTCACCGTATTTTTGGGCGGAGTCAGTTTTTCATTCGCCATCGCCGCCATTGCCATTCTGCTCGCGGGACTTATGCATACATTTGGAGCTTCAATTCCATTTCAGTTCGGCCCCTATGAAGTTCCGCGCTTTCTAAGTCTGATTGTCGCTTTGGGATTTGCGGCCTTGGCCGGAAAAGTATCTGTTTATTTTTACAAGAAACTGCAAATCTATTTTCAATCAGTACAGAAGCGATATCGTCGTTTATTCTTGGCAAAATCTCATCCTTCCGCCTCCTCAAAAGCCCAGGAAAGTTAATAGGTAAAAAGCCCGTCTACTCTACCTTAAGGCGGGCTTTTTACTAACGCCAAAAGAGAAGGATAACCCTTGTGAGACAACGAAGGATTATCCCCATCGATCTTATTCCGTTCCTTTTCCCTTTTTCTCTTCTTCCATCCGTTTCATCATCTGTTGCCAAACGGTGCCGCTGGCTTCTTCTCCGCGTTCGATCCGTTCCAAAGCCATCTGTGCTTGCAGACGCACCTCAAATTCAGGGTCATTCACTGCTTCCTTAAGCGCCGGCAAAGCAGATTCATCCCCCACTTCATAGAGGAATCGGGCCGCGCGCCAACGAACCAGCTTGTTGGGGTCCTTGAGCGCAACGCACATCGCCGGTGTCGCTGCCGGGTCGCCGATGTCAGACAAAGTATCACCCGCAGTGCGGCGGACGATCGGCGAGGCGTCCCGTAAGGCCCGGATCACATAAGGCAATACTTCTTTGCCCCCGATAAAACCAAGATAAACCACCGCCAACCGGCGAATAGCTGCTTTCGGATCGTCAAGGGCCCGGTCCAAGACCTCAAGTTCTTCCAGCGTCGGTTCATATTGCTCCAAGGCCGCATACCGTTTCTCCCATGACTCTTTAGTAAACGCCCGCATCACTTCCGCTTTGGTCATCTTGTGCTCTTTTCGTTCTTGTTCCGGTTGAAAAGCCCGTTCAACCATTTGGGTCAACCGCACCTCATCATAAGCGGCGGCCAGTTCTTCAACGACTTGCTCGCCCACTTCATGCACATTCCCGTATCGCGGACGCTGTTCCACCCATTCACGCTCAAACACCAAATTGCTTGTCGCCGCCTGGGCTTTCATCACCGACGCTTTAAACCGTTCCGGCAAACCAAAACGAAACTCTTCGCCGTTTTTCACACACTTCACTTGCATCGGGATGCCTTTCAATTTCTGGATAAAGACTTGGACTTCGCCAAAGGCTTCTAAGCCCGCCCTCCCATCATCCGCATCGGCAGGAAAGGCGGGTCCAGTCGCATCCCCCAATTCTTCACGCACTTGCGCCAACACGCTTGGCCAATCCGCTTTGGGGTGGCGTTCAATGGAGATGAAATCCAGTACTTGGAACAGGCTCTTCACCCCTTCGATCCGCAGCAAACGTTGCAAATGGAGCGGAGCGTTGGCCATTGTCTCTTTTGTCACATTATAACTTGTGCCGGCAGGCAACGTTTCATCCAAGTTGCACTTCATCACATTGGGACTTGGCGTGGGTTCAATCGACACGATTTTCATGCGAAACTCCTCCTCCCATGAAAGTAAAACCTCTGGAGCGCGTTGGCTTCAGAGGTTTTGCATCCGATGACTCGATTAAGCGCGGGAAACATATTGACCACTGCGGGTATCAATGATGAGGCGATCACCAATGTTGATGAAGAGCGGCACTTGCACCGTAAAGCCTGTGGACAGGGTTGCCGATTTGCTGCCACCCGTTGCCGTGTCCCCTTTGATGCCCGGTTCCGTATCCACCACTTCCAATTCAACGGTGTTTGGCAATTGGATCCCGATCGTCTCCCCTTTAAAGGAAACGATTTGCACGTTCATGTTTTCTTGCAGGAAATTCAATTCATATTCTAACCGCTCAGCAGGAAGCGTGATTTGGTCATAGGTTTCGTTATCCATGAAGGTATATTCGCCGCCGCTCTCATACAGGTATTGCATTTGGCGGGTTTCCACCAGCGCTTTTTGCACTTTCTCCCCCGCACGGAAGGTGCGCTCTTGGATATTTCCGTTGCGCAGGTTACGCAGTTTGGAACGGACAAAGGCCGCCCCTTTTCCCGGTTTCACATGTTGGAACTCTATTACTTGCCATACGTCGCCGTCCAGCTCAATGGTCAAACCAGTACGAAAATCGTTAACGCTAATCATCTTGACTTTCCTCCATTTTTTTAATCAATTACGATCAATTCTTTGTTGGAGTGGGTGAGCACTTCACAGCCAGTTTCAGTGATAACCACATCATCTTCAATCCGGACACCACCGAGCTCCGGCAGATAAATGCCTGGTTCTACTGTTACAACCATATTTGGCGCAAGCACCGTTTCCCCCCGGGATGAGAGCATGGGAAGTTCATGCACTTCCATACCGAGGCCATGACCCGTGCTATGACCAAAATATTCACCATAGCCATGAGCGCTGATATAATCACGGGCAATCGCATCCGCCTCTTTCCCGGTCATTCCGGGGCGAAGCGCTTCAATCGTACGTTTGCCTGCCTCTAATACAATATCATAAATCTCTTTTTGTTTCTCGCTCGGTTTCCCTAACATGACCGTACGCGTGATGTCTGAAGCGTAACCTTGAAAATAGGCTCCAAAGTCTAGTGTCACCAGATCGCCGTGTTCTAACACTTTGTCACTTGCAACCCCGTGCGGTAACGCGGAACGTTTGCCCGATGCGACAATCATGTCGAATGAAGAGGATGTCGCGCCCATTTCGCGCATGGTGAATTCAAGCTTAAAGGCAATCTCGTTTTCACGCACGCCTGGCTTGATTTCCCCCAAAATCTTGCTGAAGGCCTCATCGGCAATCCGGGCGGCTTCTTTCATCACCGCCAACTCGGCCGCATCTTTGACCATGCGCAACTCTTTCACAACGCCACTGGTTGGTAACAGTTTGATTTGGCCGGCCGCTTCTTTCAACTGCAAGAATTCGGCAAAGGTCAGATGCTCTTGTTCAAAGGCCAACGTCGTGATCCCCAATTTTCGGCATTGATCTCCCACCGTTTGATAAATCGCGCCTTGATGTTGCACCAAGGTCATATGGGGCGCCTGTTCTTGCACCTGGATCACATAGCGGAAATCGGTTATCAAGATCTGCTCCGAGGCCGTTACCAACACCACGCCGGCCGATCCCGTAAATCCGCTCAAATACCGCCGATTCATAGGATGACTGACCAAAAGCGCTTCAATTCCCTGCTCTGTCAGTTTCTCTCTCAGCCTCAAAATGCGCTGTTCCATTCTCTTCACCCCTCATGGTCCATGTTTGGGCTAGCCATCTCCCTGATCGCAGCTAAAGCAAGCTCATAACTCAACGCACCGAATCCCATGATCTGTCCACGCGATACGGGGGCGGTTACAGAGGTATGTCGAAAAGATTCACGGGCGTGAATATTGGACAAATGAACTTCGATCACGGGTACATCGACAGCAGCGATCGCATCACGCAAGGCATAACTATAATGGGTATAAGCACCTGGGTTAAACACTATGTAATCATATTTCCCTTCGGCATGATGAATCCGATCGATTAATTCCCCTTCTATGTTGCTTTGATAACAAGCGACACGGAGGCCCCATTCTTGCCCTTTTTGGATGAGGCGTTCATTTATCGCATCCAACGTCGTTTGACCGTAAATCGCTTTTTCGCGCTTGCCTAAGCGGTTGAGATTTGGACCATGCAATACGAGGACATTCACCACTCTACCCACCTCCCCGCAACTCTTTCGCCATTGTAACACAAAAATGAGCATCCTTGATATCGTTCTCCAGGCAATTTTATATTTTCCCATGAACCGGCATTTTTGTCCATGGGTCATGCCGCCCTAAATGAAAGCGTTTCCTCGTTCATCAAGCAGGAATCCCCTGCTCGCTTGTACAATTGATATAGTACATTCACGCTCTCTGATCCTCCAAATTTTCTCTCCTCTCACACTTCCCAACACATTGTGTTAGAATAAATACACATTGCATGATTGCTAATTACAACAAGGTGGTGCACCTACGTGTCAGGTAAACCCATTGCCTATGGCGGACAAGCCGTTATTGAAGGTGTGATGTTTGGCGGTCAGCACTCCCAAGTCACTGCCGTTCGTCGTAAAGATGGCAACATCGAGTTATTCGAATGCAAAAAAACAACGACTCCAATGCTAAACTTTCTCATGAAGGTTCCTTTTCTCCGGGGAATCGTCGCCTTAATCTCGGCCAGCGCCACTGGGGCCAAACACCTGCAATTCGCTTCCGAGAAATATGAACTGGATCAATCCGACGGTTCGGAAGAAGAAGGGGCAACGGGGTCGAAACAATCCAATTGGACCATGATCATCGGTGTGACCGTGGTGGGCATCCTGTCATTTCTCTTTGGCAAAGTTCTATTCACGGCCATTCCCGCCTTTTTGGCCAGTGTGTTGTTTGATCGGTTTGTACAAAACCTTATCATTCAAAACTTGATCGAAGGAGCGATCAAAACCCTCTTGCTCCTTTCCTATCTGTGGTTGATCTCGCAAACACCCCTGATCAAACGGCTCTTTCAGTACCACGGGGCAGAACATAAGGTGATTACAGCCTTTGAACATGGGGAAGAATTAACAGTAACCAATGTGCAAAAATATTCTACCCTTCATTACCGTTGCGGCAGCAGCTTTATCATTCTCAGTATTATCGTCGGTGTGATTCTATACTCTTTCTTCAGTTACGACGGGGTATGGGATCGCATCGCCACGAGATTGTTGTTGCTTCCGGTCGTGATTGGCATCTCATATGAATTGCTTCGCTTGACCAATGCCGTGCGCGATATACCCGTCCTCACCTATTTGGGATATCCCGGCTTATGGCTGCAAAAGCTCACGACCAAAGAACCTGCCGATGACCAAGTAGAAGTGGCTATCGCCGCTTTTGTGCGGATGCGTGAACTGGATGCCCTGGAACAGGAACAACACGTTCATCAAGCTTCCCATTTGGCTCACACCAGTTAGCCCATAGGAAAGAGGGTGAAATGCGTGATCAACCCCACCAACAAAAAAAGTTGGCATGTTGTGGTATTGGCTTTTGTGTTATTCGGTGCCGTGATTGAATTAATGCAGCATCCCGAGCAATTGCTCCTGCCCATTATCATTGTCGGCATCGTCTTCTACCTGTACAAGTTCCCGCCACGCTGGCTATTGCGCTTAGGCTCCTTCAGCTCACCCTTAGCAACCAAAAGACAAGCCAATCCCAAGCCAAAAAAGCGGAAGAAATACCCGTTTCGCGTGATTGAAGGGAACAACAAAAAGAAAACACTGTAACGAAAAGAACCTAGTTGCCACAATCGCATGTGGCGCTAGGTTCTTTTTGTGGTCACATCACTCAAATGGAAGCCTCTGGCCATTTTGCAGCAGCCATACCCGAACAGAACCAAGGATCTCTGCCAATACCGAGGGATACGACACCACTTGCGGGTATACCCGATCTGCAAGCGGCCATCTTTCCCGCACCGTGATCTCCGCTCCTTCGTCGCGTTCCTCGCCAATCTCCACCACTTCGAGTTCGTAGCCCGGATTGGGACGCTCGCCCACAGATATCAAATGATAACAATAAGTTCCCCACTCAAGCCGGGCAACTTCTGGTGTTTTCTTTTTTACAGAAGTTGCCGACTGAAAGCCCAACTCTTTCAAGGATGGGATGAAAGTCGGCGTTGCTCGGTAATCCCTTTATGGGATTGTTAAGAGTAACAATTTTCAGTATAATCTAACGCATGAGCGGTGCTCATCCCACTGGTAGTGGGTTTTGTTCCTCTGTACGTCATGATATGGGGTTCCAGTGGCGAACCAATCTCTCCCACTGGGTAAAATCATGAGAGTGAGTAAAACGGAACTAGAATGCTGGTAATAGGCGTTCCGCCCATGTGGGTACATGCAACATGAGTTGTAGAACTGCATGGGACGGGCTGATGAGACAGCCCTGAACTTGGGAGTTGCATGAAGCAGAAATGGATTGAGTGCGCTAACTACACAAGAATCCCACGGCTTCAGCCGTGTGGAGTCTCAACAGCATCCATTGAATCACAGCCAACGGCAGATTCCTTTGCTCTGCAACAGGAATGATGCGAATCCGTTGCGATTCCGATCGCAAATAAGCCATGACTATCCCCCTATTTGATCAGACGGGCGCATCTTGTACGTGATCTGTTTGCTTTTGCCGCGGGCGCTGAGATATTGTTCGAAACTCCAATGGTTAAAGAATAATTCAGCCGCTTTCACCCCCGACATGAATAACTGTTCCTTTTTTTCTTTCGAGAGGGAAAAGTCTGTCATCTTCACACCGGCGATCGGCACTTGAATGGTTCGAATCTCTTCGTGTTGTTGCACAAAGCGATTGTCCCTCGCGTCCAGCATCGTATAAAGGAGTGAACGAAACATGCTGAGCGGGCCGTCGATTTGGTGGATTTGGTTATCCCCTTCTGAACAGAGGGCAAAGCCAAAGGTGGGCCAACGCGGGTTATCCTGGTCAAACAGCCAGACCGGGAAATTGCTCAATACCCCGCCATCCACCACATATGACGTTTTTCGGGTGGGAAGGTGCAACAACTTAACTGGCTCAAAGAAAAAAGGAATGCTGCAACTCATGCACACCGCTTTGGCCACTGAAAAGGAACCCGGATCATATCCATACAGCTTCAAATCTTCCGGCAACACCAACAGTTGGCTGCGCGAGATGTCTGATGCGATGATGCGCAGTTTCACATCATCCGGCAAGTCTTTAAAGGTCTGAATGCCTTTGGCTTTGAGCAGATCCGCTACCCATTTTTCCAAGGCCGTCCCTGGATAAAGCCCTTTTTTGATCCACAACCGCAAAGCGGGACCAACAACGGGAATGTAATCATACCAAGACGGGGGCAAAAATTGCAAAAAGTCCTGCTCCATCAAAATTTCGTATAATTCCTTCCCTGTATATCCCGCCGCCAGCAACGCGGCGATAATCGACCCCGCCGATGTCCCCGCAATATTTTTCCATTTGTAGCCTTTGCTCTCAGCGACCGATAACGCGCCCACCAAGCCAATCCCTTTCACGCCACCGCCTTCAAATACGGCATCAGCCCACATCACATTCCCCTCCTCTTTCAAAGCCCTTGTAAAAAAATGTATGTGGATAAGAGTGAAAAAACCCAAGGACAAGTCCATGGGTTATTCCGTTTCGCCGTCCTCTTGTTCATCCGCTTCTTTTAAGGATTGTAGGTAGGCTACTACTTCTTGATGTTCCGATAAATACTCCACCAGGTTTTCGATGCAAGTGATGGAATCCCAACTCAAATGGTGCTCGATTCCTTCCACATCATGATAAATCTGGTCTTCACTTACCCCGATCAGACGCAAAAACTGCTCAAGCAACTGGTGTCGATCCATCAAACGTTTTCCTATTTTTTTCCCTTTAGAAGTTAAAACCAAACCTCGATATTTTTCATACACCAGATACTTATTCTGATCCAGCTTTTGAACCATCTTTGTCACAGATGAGGGGTGTACTTCCAATGCTTCCGCGATATCCGACACCCTGGCATAACCTTTTTGTTCAATCAACTTATAAATGTTCTCCAAATAATCCTCCATACTCGGTGTTGGCATCGAAAGTCCCCCTATCTACGTAGCAAGTAAAAATCAAAGTTAGTTTATCATATTTTTGCGGATAGAGCATATTTTACTCCTATCTTTTCGCATTGACGCGCAGCTCTGTTCCGTATAGTCGAATCGCCTTCACCAAGTTTGCCCCCAAGTCTTCCAGCCGCTGTTGCAGTTTCTCATCTTTTAATGTACCATCCGATTTAAACGCCATATAACTTTGTGGAACCGATGGCATGGAAGGCAACGGCCACGCATGCAATGTACGGCAAATGATATTAAGCGTATTGAGTGTATTCGTGGCTCCCAGCGCGCCTCCTGCTGTGCCGAGCAAAGCGACCAATTTCCCTTCCAACTCGCGTGCTCCAATGAAATCCAAGGCGTTTTTCAAAACACCGGAAATGCTACCATGATATTCAGGAGAAGCCAATATGAACCCATCTGCCTCCAGCATTTTTTGTTTGAACAGATGAACCGTCTCGGGATAAAAAGATTCTTCCCGTCCATCATAGATCGGCAATGGATACTCCCGCAAATCAAAAATTTCTACGGTTGCCCCCATTTTTTCAGCTGCATTCGCCACAATCGCCACAGCCATATGAGTTGTCGATTGTTCACTTAAACTTCCGGGCACTGCAAGGATTTTCATACGAGCTGCCACCTCTCCATTGGTCAGACATTTTTACTTCTGTCGCACGTTACAGTATACCGAATATCCCACGCCATTACCAGCGCATGAAGCGGGGAAATCTCCTTAACGTTTACCTTACCAAATTAATATTTTTATTCTTTGTCAGCATTACATTTTTCTCGATGAACTATTTTTATGAAAAGTTGTGTACAACATGCCAGACAGAGTATTTACCATTCACAATTGAGTGAGTATACTGAATTTATAAATGTTTGCCAAGGAGGTATGAGACATGCCCAGCTTAACTGCCCGTGAAATCCACAACAAGGAATTCAAACGTGCAGTACGCGGTTACGATATGGATGAAGTCAATCATTTCCTCGATCAGATCATAAAAGATTACATAGAGTTCGAAAAAACAATGCAAGCGCAATCGGTATTGAATGAACATGAACGGTACAACCAAATTGAGCAACTGCTCCAACAGCTTCTGTACGATGTGCAGCAATTGCGCGAAGAAAACCGGCAACTTCGCGAACAGCTGAAGGGATGTGTCAACAACATAGACCATCCTCAACAATTTTACCGTTAAGCGGATCCCCACTAATGGGTGGGGATTTACTCCGTTTATGGAGTGAAACAGCCACCTACCGTCTTGATAGGTGGTTTCCGCTATCACAAAGCTTTACAGGGCAAAAACCAATCGCATCACATGCGACCAACTTTAATTCTATTCCATCCACTCGCCCCTGGATCGCTTCCTCTTGCGCTTTACCATGCATATGCCCATAAACGCACAAGCTTACCCCAAACTCTTTCATTATCTCCATAAATCCCGACTCCGTCGCTGATACGGTAAGCGGCGGAAAATGGAGCATGACGATCTTCTCCTTCGCGGGATGCTCCTTCGCGGCCGACTCCAGGGCCAACCTAAGCCTGCCCACTTGGCGTTCATATATCTTTCGGTCTTCCTCTTCCGTAAAAAAGCGATCCCCCGGTAACGTCCAACCTCTCGTGCCCGCCACGATTTTCCCTTCAACAAGCGTGTAATCGGCATCGATCCACTCCATACCTTCCGGTAACACCGACCGCACCTTTTTCTTGCTGTTGGCGTAATAGCAATGGTTCCCTGGGGACATCACTTTCTTGCCCGGCAATTGATTAATCCACTCAAAATCATACCGAGCCACCTCCAATTTCATGGCCCAACTGATATCGCCGGGAATCAGCACCGTATCCTCCCTGTCCACCACACGGTTCCAGTGGTCACGAATCCGTTCATAATGGCGCGTCCAGCCAAACACATCCATTGGCTTTTCTATATCTTGATCGGGGTTAATATCATAAAGTGTAACGGGTCTGTTAAAAGATAGATGCAAATCACTTAATGCGTATATAGCCACTGTTTCCACATCCCTAATCCATTTTGACGCCTATGTATGACCAAAGCTACTCCCATTGTTTCAAAAAAACCGGCGCTTGGCAAGCAAAGTGATGTTTGATTTCCCACAAGATCAAGGCTTGTACTTTTCAGACCCTTCCGGCAAACTAGAATAAAGATACATAAAGAGAGGATGAAGCGATATGATTTTATATGACAACCGTTTAATATCCCGTGAAGAAGCCCACATCGACGTTGAAGACCGCGCTTACCAATTTGGTGACGGCGTGTATGAAATGATTCGGGTATACCACGGGCGTTCTTTCTATATGGATGAGCATTTGGCGCGTTTGGAGCGGAGTGCCAGAGAAATCCGTCTGGAACTCCCTTATCCCATCGCCGAATTGAAACAGTTGTTGCATGAACTTATCCGGCGGAACCAGCTTGAAGAAGGGAATATTTATATTCAAGTAAGCCGTGGCACCGCGCCTCGCTATCACGGTTTTCCAGACCAAGCCCGCCCGCTGACCATCGCCTACGTGCAACATGCGAAGCGCCCGTTGGCTGAATTGAACCATGGCATCCGGGCCATCACCACGGACGATATCCGCTGGTTGCGCTGTGACATCAAAAGCTTAAACTTGCTTGGTGCCGTATTGGCTAAACAGACGGCCATCGACCATGGAGCCAAAGAAGCGATTCTCATTCGCGACGGTGTCGTTACGGAAGGAAGCTCCACCAATATCTTTATCATCAAAGACGGCACCCTTTATACCCATCCGACCAATCATCTGATCTTAAACGGGATCACCCGCCAAGTGGTTCTCAAATTGGCAGACGAATGCGAAATTCCGTTTAGTGAGACAGCTTTCTCCAAGGAAGAGCTGGACCAAGCGGATGAAGTCTTTTTGAGCAGCACCACGATGGAAATTTGCCCCATCGTCGAAATCGACAACAAACCGGTGAATCAAGGCGTGCCAGGTCCGATAACCAAACAGCTCCAGGAAGCGTTCGTCAATGAGATCAAACGCACCACCCTCTCGGACACTCCTTCTTGAAATTTATTGAAAATAATGGAAGGGAAAACAACAACATTGGCGAACATATAATTAGTCGTTTGTAGACGCCGATGTAGAGGGATCTTTCACATGGTCTTGATATGGTTCAACTTCACTCCATGTTTAAGCGATTAACCCTTCATCATCATTGTCTCCCTTCACACTGTTGGCTGCTGGATCACAGCAGCCTTTTTTGTAAGCATGGAAAAAGACCGTGCCATTTAAGTCACGGTCTTTTTACTGCAATTCTTCCTGGATATTTTCTTTCTCTTCAACCAACTGGAACCCATTGCGATTCTGCAAGGTTACATCTTTGAGCAGCACGGGGGACTGGTCCGTATGCTCCAATGTCGTTTTATTGGTCCCTCGCGACAGATCAATGGTTAACGTGGTGAAGGATGGCTTGATCGTAACCGCATAAGGCACATCGTCAACCGATTTCCAATCCAATGGTTTCTCGGCGACCTTCTCGATTTTCTCTTCCAACTTGAACAAGCTGACCTTCTTCTCTTTGCCTTCCAACACCAGCCGGTAGCGAACGCTGTTGATGGTTTGAATGTCGATTTGGAACACATCATCTTGCGTCGCGGGAATAAATGAGAATTTAGACGTATCATTGGCACCCAAACGAATCTGAGAAGCCGGGAATACCTTCAGCCGCGAACGTTGCTGTTCATCCAGCGTCAACACCGCTTGCCCAAAATCGATATGCCAAGGTTGTTGGTTCATCCAGACACGTTCCACCATTTGCTTATCGGTCACCGGGTTCGGTTCGGGATAGTACAACACGGCGCCTTCTTTTCCGCTGAATCGCAATTTCAACTCACCTGAAACCGGAGTGATCCCTGTCGCAACCCATTTTTCAGGTTGTCCTTCTTCAGAAAATGCCATACGGATCGGTTCGTTGGGATAGTACAAAATTTCAAATGTGTATTTTTTCCCCGGCTTGATCTTATAGCCATCACCGGAAACGCCCACTTTGGTCATTTTGGAGCCAAGGGTATGATATAGCTCGATCGAACCTTGTTTATTAATATAAATCCCGTATTGTGCTTTGCCGTCGGAAGATTCCAAGTAACCGTAAAACCCGTTTAACTTGGCTAGTTCAAACTCCCCGCGCAAATTGGAGTCACCCGTCAAGGTGTAAGGAAGCGCGAATTGGGTTTTGTCATTGGAGAAATGAATCGACTGCACGAGGGAACCACCCGTATCAATCTGTTCCCCGCCTTGTTGGCCAACCGCATTATCCGGATTTTCAAAAATTCCCGTGTAACTATCTTCCGGCTGCCACTGAGAAACAGCAAGAGTCACCAATACCAATGCAGCAGCAGCAATGGTAACCGTGGTGACAACTCCTTTCCGTTTCGTCTTTTTCGACGCCGCGTTTTTACGGCTCAAGCCGCTGCCTTGAATGTCTCCCTTGGAATCAATGTAACCCTCAACCGCCTGCAATACATCCACATAAGGTTGTTTGCGATCCAAGCTCATGAGGGCCAATTTGGCGATTCGACTCGGAATCTTTTTCCGTTCCAAGACCGTTTCACACTGTTTTATTCCGCCTACTGGTGTTTGACCGGTTAAGAGATAAAAGAGGAGTTCACGCCATTTCTCATCGTAGCGCGGTGTTTTGGGATCCTTCATAAAATAGAATAAAATAAGGGGTTTATGTCCGTTCAACAAAATATTCTTAGGATCTAACGTCGCGCTGAGAGGTAGGGGTAAACGCTCCAAATCCCGTAACGTTTTAAAACACTTGCCCACAATGCGTACAGCCACTTCTGGGTCCATTGCCCGTTCTTTATTTACGACTAAAGGCAAGGGGTCTCCAGCAAACGGAGGGTGAACCAACAACAGCTCGTTTTCTTCCTCAATGATGTCAAGGATCGGCGCTAAATATGGGTGCTGCAGCCGACGAAATGCTTCTTCATAACCGTTAGGAAGAGGGCGGCGTGTAATCTTGATGCTTTGTAGGAAAACTTGGGCACCATCCGCAGATTTCGCTTGTAGAAGTTGACCAGAAAAAAAGTTGATCACATCTTCCACTTGAAATCTTTCATAATATCGACGCTTCATATTTGTTTCCTGTTTCAATCTAGTTTCCCCTAACCTTTATGATAATGAGATTTGATGAAAGTTAGAATGAATTAGAAAATAATAGCATATATCTGCTAGCACCTCTATGCTATCATAAGCAACCGAAAAATCAAGAAGAAAATTATTCAACAACATAAAACCAATGGGATTTGGCAAAAGTCTTTGACATTTCCGTGTACATTCGGGCAATTTTGTTACGCGTACAGAAATAAATCACCCCCTTGCATGAAATTTCCTTCTGTCGGGAGGGGGAATCTCTCCAACGGACCAGTCCATTTACGTCAATCCTGAAGCGCTATTCACATCCCAACCTCCTCGCTTGTTTTATATAAATAATTTCTATAAACAAACTAAAAATTCCTCGAAAATTTATGGACCGAATTATGTGTAAAGACAATGGAAATGCAAATTCAACCTTGCAAAGAAAACAGCGCGTACTGGTCTGCGGTTTTAAAAAAGTCCAGCAAAGCATGGCTCTACTGGCTCTCATCTGAGGTAATTCCATTCATCGTGGGCATATCGCGTTTCGATCAGCTGCTGGGCCCGCTCCCACTCTTCCTCGGTCAATGCGCCCGGCTTGAGCTGAATCCCCATTCCTTCCCCAAATCCTTCATAAAACGCTCGCTTACATTCCTCAAGATCGATCTCACGCTCCGCCAGCTGACGGATGGCGACCGCTTTTTCCACAAAGGACTGTTTCAGTCTATGCCTTACGCGCTCTGACGGAAAGATCAGCACATCAAACAAAGCATCCGCATCCAAATCGAGCAGAATGGAACCATGTTGCAGGATCACACCCCGCTGCCTCGTTTGCGCGCTTCCGGCCACTTTTCTCCCGCCAACCACCAATTCATAGTCGGAAGGGGAATCAAAACAGGCCGAAGAAGCCACACCGGAACGCCCTTCCGTCTTGGGTGGAGCGAGGTAAGCTTCCAGACCCAAGCGCCGGAAGCCAGCCAATAACCCTTGACTGATGACACGGTAGGATTCACTCACTGTCGCTGGCATCAGAGGGTGGTCCTCCCTCGCGATCACGCTGTAAGTCAGCTCTTGATCATGTAGCACCGCTCGCCCTCCCGTCATGCGCCTGACGAATCCAAATCCTTTTTCTCGCAATTTCACAAAGTCGATCTCTTTCTTGGCTTTTTGAAAATACCCGATGGACAAGGTCGGTTGCGTCCAACCGTAGAACCGAATGGTTGGTGGTACGTTCCCTTCCCGGTGCAACTGCAAGATCGCTTCATCTATCGCCATGTTTTGCGCGGGCGTATATGCTTCATATGGGATAAACCGCCATACATCCATAACCTTTCACACCTTTACTCTAACATCCCATCTATATTCTAACACAACGAAATACCCTACCTAGAATGAATGCGATTCAAACGATCACAACATTTTTTGTTTCTCCCAAGCGACGATCTCCTCGATTGTCTCTGTTAATGGAGTGATCGTATAGCCCAATTCCCGCTCCGCCTTGCTGGAAGAATAATAAATGTTGCGCCCGGTCAGCTTTGCCAAATCCCAAGCAAAAGCTGGATCTTTTCCAGTGGCCACGGACGCCAGCTCACCCAGCATGGCCACCGCTTTCATTAAGTTTCGCGGCGCTTGGCGAATGGTTAATCCGGTTTGCCCTTGGTCGGCTAGTTGTTGGAGGAAGGATAACAGGGGCAAATTGGTTCCTCCCAATATGTATCGTTCGCCGATCCGGCCTTTTTCCGCCGCCAACAGGTGTCCACACACCACATCCGTCACATTGCACACGTTTACCCCACCTGACGGGGCAACAGACAGCTTTCCTTGCAATACTGCATGCACAAAACCACCCGGCTCAGCCCGAATCCCTATGATCACGGTCGGATTCACCACCACTGCCGGCAAGCCTTGCTCCACCAGCGCCAATACCGCATCTTCCCCCGCCCGTTTGGCGATCGCGTATTCCACCTGCAGTTCTCTGCCGTTAAACGCAAAGGATTCATCGATTTCATCCCGTTCCGGCAATCCCACCGCCGCAGCCGAGCTGGTGTGGATAAACCGCTTGACGCCACTTTTCAACGCTTCGGTGGCTATGTTTCTGGCACCGTCCACATTAATCCGGTACATCCGTTGTCTGTGCCATTTACCCCACGCTACCTCTCCCGCCACATGAAAGACCCAATCCATCCCTTCACATGCCCCTTGGATCGTTTCCGGTTGGATGATATCTCCTTCCAATAAGGAAATCCCTTCGGGCAAACCCGCCAATGTAGAGGTGCGTCGGTGCAATACGGTCACATCCAGCCCCATTTCCACCAGCCGGTGCACGAGATTGCGCCCCAAAAAGCCGCTTCCTCCTGTTACCAGTACCCTCATTCCACTGCGTTCTCCTTTCAAGTCACCTTCCATCTATTCTACTATACCATGCCAAGAGAAAGGCCACAGCCGTGATGGACTGTAGCCAGCTTGCCGTGCTATTGGGTCCCATAGGACAATCCATGCCCATACTCATACAGCCCCGGGATGGTGACAGGCAGTTTTCCTTGCGGTTGATTGGCCCCAAATATCGTTTCCACGGCCGATTGCAAAGAACCCTTGCGAAAGCCGTAGGCGTTCAGATAAGCATCCACCTCTGGAAACTCCTTGATGTCATAAGGGTTGCGGAAGCCGATCACAATGAGGGGTTTATTTAGCTTTTGCAATGCCCGCACCAACTTCACTTGCTGGGGATACAGGTTGGCGCTATATGTTCCCACCAACAACACATCTTTGTCTTGCGCCAGCGCAAGCGCTTGGTTTATCGTCTCATCGCTGGGATTTACCTGTTTGATATGCATCTCTTCCACATTTGAATGATATGGTTGAACTTGATCCAAAAGCGAATACTGGCTGATGATCCCCAACTTTTGACCCACATCCAAGTGGAGCGGTAAGATGCCCGCATCATTTTTGACCAAGGTGATGGCTTGCCTTGCCATCTCGAGCGCCCTTGATTGATGTTTCTCGATGCCCACCTTTTTGCTCACTTGTTTCAATGGAACGATACGTTCGGTAAACAATTCGTATTTCATCTTTGCCCGCAGGATGCGGAGAACTGATTGGTTAATCCGGTCTTCGCTGATCTTGCCTTGCCGTACAGCTTGGACAATCGTCTGGTGAACGTCAAGCTGTTCTTCCGTCGTCAGCTCAGGCGTCAACAGAATGATATCGGCTCCCGCTTCCACCGCTTTGACAGCCGTTTGGGACACGCCACCAAAATAATTGGCCACTCCCGCCATCGTCATGCTGTCAGTGATGATCAATCCGTTATATCCCAGCTCTTCGCGCAATAGCCCTGTGATGATGGGCTTGGACAACGTAGCTGGCAGATTGGGGGTCGGATCAAGCGCGGGAACATGGATATGGGCGGTCATAATGGCATCTGTGCCGGTGGCGATCGCCTTTTTAAACGGCACCAATTCCACTTGCTCCAGCTCCTGTTTGCTCTTATGGATCACCGGAAGCCCAAGATGGGAATCGACATTGGTGTCGCCATGCCCCGGGAAATGCTTCACGGTCGCAATGACACCGTTTTCTTGGAGTCCCTTGATTTGCTCCGCCCCAAACCGGGCCACCAGGGTCGGCTTCTCCCCGTAAGAACGAACACCGATCACCGGATTGGCCGGGTTGACATTCACATCCAAATCGGGGGCCAGATTCATTTGGATCCCGATCGCCTTTAACTCTTTCGCCGTAATTTCAGCGGCTTGGCGGGCCAACTCCCGGTTGCGGGTTGCCCCCAAAGCCATATTCCCCGGCAATTCGGTCGCTCCTGTCGTCAAGCGGGCGACCACTCCCCCCTCTTGATCGGTTGCGATCAAAAGGGGCAATCCGAGTCGCGTCTCCTTGGCCAGCTTTTGCAATCCGTTAGTCAACTGGGCCGTTTGCAATGGCGTCTTGACATTGCCGGTATACGCAAACAGAATCATGGAGCCCACGTGTCCGTCCTGTATCAACCTACGCGCTTCTTCAGTCGGCTTCTCCCCATAAAAGCCCGCCATGATCATCTGGCCCACTTTTTCTTCCAGCGTCATTTGCCAGAGCGCCGCTTCGGGAGTATAGGAGTCGTCCGCACGTATGAAACCTGTCTGGCATACCAAGAGTATAGCCAAGGTCAGACATAGCCACCCACTTGCCATTGTTTTCATAAGATCTCCTCCTTGAGGGTAAATGACGGATCTGTCGAGACGGGAGCAAAAACATTTCTAATTAAATCATGTCAATTTAATATTAACTGATTATTCCTTAATATTTAAGCGAAAAAAAACGGCCAGTCGTCTTACTGGCCGCTTTAAAATCGCACACTTACCCTTATTCAATCGTGAGAATGTTCTCTTCTCCACGTTTGGTTTCCGTTTGATTCAATTTCACACTCGCCCCTTCTGGCAAGTTGGTAAAGATGATTGGCGTAATTGTGGAAGAAGCATGTTCTTTGATATAAGCCAAATCTACTTCCAACAACTTTTGGCCTTTCTTCACTTTGTCCCCTTCAGCGATGAAGGATTCAAACCCTTTGCCTTCCAGATTGACGGTGTCAATGCCCACATGGATCAACACTTCCCGACCATCGTTGGCGCGGATGCCGATCGCATGTTTGGTTGGGAACAAGTTGACGATTTCACCATCCACTGGGGAAACGACTGTTCCTTCTGTCGGCTCAATCGCAAACCCATCCCCCATCATTTTTTGGGAGAACACTTGGTCAGGCACTTCACTGAGCGGCAACAGCTTCCCTGTCAGCGGAGCCGCAAATTCACCTTGCTTAGCGTCCGCTTTCACTTCTCTGGCCGGTTCCGCCGCTTTAGGCGCCGCGGTTGGCTTTTTGCCCATCATGATTTGCTTCATCTGCTCTTTGATGATATCCGACTTCGGTCCGAAGATCACTTGCAAATGGTTGCCCATTTCCAAGACGCCAGATGCCCCCAACTTTTTCAGACGATCTTTGTCCACTTTCTTCACATCATTGACGGAGATGCGCAGACGGGTGATGCAAGCATCCAAGTTGGACAAGTTTTCTTTGCCGCCCAGCGCTTCCAACACGTTTGCCGCCAGGTCGCCCGTATCCGCCGCCGTGATGTTGTCATTTTCTTCTTCATCTTCCCGGCCCGGTGTCTTGAGGTTCCATTTGCGAATCGCAAACCGGAAACCGAAGTAATAAACGACCGCAAACGCCAGACCGACCGGAATGATAAGTAAAGGTTTCGTATCGACATCCCAGAACATGATCAAGTCGATAATCCCACCGGAGAAGGTCAATCCCGCTTTCACGCCGAGAATGTCCATCAACATGAAGGACAATCCGGCAAACACACAGTGAACCGCATACAAGACTGGTGCCACAAACAGGAAGGAAAACTCAATCGGTTCGGTAATACCCGTCAAGAACGAGGTCAGTGCCGCAGATAGCATAATCCCGGCGACCAGTTTTTTCTTCTCCGGACGCGCTTCTTGATAAATCGCCAGGGCCGCCGCCGGCAAACCGAAGATCATGAATGGGAATTTACCGGACATAAACGTTCCCGCCGTTGGGTCCCCCGCGAAGAAACGCGTTTGGTCCCCTTTGAAAACTTCGCCCGCCGCGTTGGTCCAAGTACCGAATTCATACCAGAACGGCGAATAGAAGATATGGTGCAAGCCAAATGGAATCAAGCCACGCTCGATGACCCCGAAGATAAAAGCCGCCACTGCCGTATTTTGCGTCGTCACGATATGGGACAACTTATCGATTTGCGTTTGAATCGGCGGCCAGACAAAGAAGAACAGCAAGCCCAGCAAGAACGCCGACGCAGCGGTAATGATCGGCACGAAACGCTTGCCGCCAAAGAATCCCAAATACGAGGGCAGTTCAATCGCATGGAAGCGATTGTACAAGAGGGCCGCCACAACCCCGATGAAGACCCCGCCGAAGACCCCCATCTGCAAGGTGGGAATCCCAAGGACTTCCACTGTTTTCACGCCATAGAGCTTGGCCATTTCACCCAGTGTGGTGTTCATGATGAGATAGCCAACAACCGCCGCCAAACCAGCTGTCCCTTCACCATTGGCGAGACCGATCGCTACCCCGATGGCAAAGATCAAGGCCAAGTTCGCAAAGACGATATTCCCTGCGCTTTCCAAAATCCCGATATGCAACTTATTCCCGAACGCAAGCAGCAAACCGGCCGCCGGCAAAATCGCCACCGGCAACATCAACGATTTCCCTATTCGCTGTAGGATCCCGAAGAGTTTTTTAAACATCTTGGTCGTCTCCTCCTAAAATAGTTGTCAAAGAACGATTATGAGTGGAATAAAGACGTTCACTCTCCTGTTATCACTTGTTTTGCCCAACCCCATCGCAAAATAAAAAGGCATGAGCAAAAAAAGACAGATGCGAGCGCTTGCAAAAGGGAAAAACTCCCTTGAACAAGTCAAATCATCACGCCTTTTTTCACTCATGCCTGATCGGGTCAGTAACACGTGAAAACAAGAGCTAAACTTATTCAATTACTGGCAATTCGTTGCAAATGCAAAGTTAAGTAACTCACTTCAGCCAAAGGAACCGGTTTCTTTAACTCCCGTTCCATCACCTTGGCTAGCTTCCAAGCGATATCATAACATACGGGATATTGAGTGCGCAAGAGGTCTGTAAACCCTTCCGGCTCGGAAATTTCTTCCTCCTCCACGGTGCGTTCAATGGCAAAACGCAAGTGGGTGACTAAGCGCAGATAAGATATGCTCTTGCGATCCACTTTCCTCTTCAAGGCCGTTTCCACCATATGGATCAATCTGATAATCAATCGTGAATACTGATGAATCTCCGCCAAGTGCCTCCGGGTTAGCGCGCTATGGATATGCATCGCGATAAATCCCACTTCCGATTCAGGCAAGCGAACCCCCAACTTGATCTCGATCATATCGACAATCTCTTCCGCCACTTCATACTCCCGCTCATACAACGCTCGCGTTTCAATCAGAAACGGATTGGCGAATTCAATGCCTTGTTCCAATCGTTTGATCGCAAAGCCGATATGATCCATCAGAGCCGTATGAATGTGTTCATTCAGCGGTGTTTGAAAACGCTTTTGAATATGAAGAACCACATCATTCATCACATCAACCAACTGCTCATCCACTTGCGACAATAGCTGTTTGTATTGTTCTTGTTCTTTTTTGTCTTTCAGAACAAAGCACTTTTCCACCGTTTCTTCCTGGATCAGTTCCCCCACCTTTTTCTTGAACCCGATCCCTTTTCCGATCAAGACAACCTCATGCCATTCCGGATGTACCGCAATGACGACATTGTTATTGAGGATCTTTTTGATGCGAAATGGTTCACTCATGTCTGTTTCGACCTCTCTCTCAACCACTGATCCGATAACAAGCAATATACGATAAAAAGACAAGAAAAATCAATCCCGAATTATTTATGGATGAGTGTGTTGGCAACAACTCCTTTATGATTTAAATATCATTTTTATCATTTCAAAACCAACCATGACAAATGCTTCCGTCGAAAAAAAACAGGTTATGCTGCTATAGGCATAACCTGTTTTCCGCGATGATAAACCTAGCTGAATTTTCCTCGGCATTTGGCCGCTCCCCAAACTGGAAGAGATGAGTCACATTCTATAAAAAGCGACTGCTGTTCATCCACAAGCCACCATCCATTGTGATACAGTCCCCATTGATATATTGGGCCTCGTCAGATAACAGAAATTTGACCAGTGCGGCAATCTCTTCCGGCTTCCCAAAGCGTTTCAACGGTACGGAGTGCATGACGGCCTGGTGGGCGCGTTCGTCGGCGATCAATTTTTCGACCCCACCGGTGTTCTCAATCGGTCCGGGCGCAATACAATTGACACGAATTCCTTTGCTTCCCCATTCCACCGCCAACGTCTGGCTCATCGCCAACACCCCCGCTTTGGCGGACGCGGAGTGAACAACCCCGGCCGCCCCGGTCCAAGCATAGGTTGCCACGATGTTGACGATGGAACCTGGGCGCCCTTCCGCGATCCACCCTTTTGCCACCGTTTGGCTAAAATACCATGTCCCGTTCAACACGATATCAATGACTGAGCGCCAACCATTGGGGGACAATTTCTCCGCTGGCACGATAAAGTTGCCAGCCGCATTGTTGACCAAGTAATCAACATGGCCAAAGACTTCATTCGCTTTTTGCACAGTCGCCTCGACTTGGTCTAAGTGGCGAACATCCATTGGAACCGCCAACACCTGCCCCGAAAACGTTTCCATCTCTTTGCGCGCCGCTTCTAACCGTTCTTCATTGCGCGCGGTAATCACGACGTTTGCTCCCTCTTGGCACAGACGGGTGGCGATCGCTTTTCCCATCCCATTGCTTCCGCCTGTGACAATCGCTGTTTTTCCTTTCATTCCGACACGCTCCTTTTTCTCATAATTGAATGCCCATTCATTATTTTATAATAAAATGAATTTGCTAACATCATAAAAATGAAAAAAACTCCTCACCTGGTTTTTCAAGTGAAGAGTCATTGATACAAAACCACACCCACCATCCCAGACATGGCCAACACCATAATGGGATGGATTTTGTACCGCACCAAGGCAAAGAGCGCGCAAAGAAAGATCAGAAGCAAGCTGATCGTATGCGCGTTCCACTCGCTCACGATGAGATTGCCGTCGGCAAAACGAATCGCAGCATAAACGATCAACCCGATAATCATGGGCTTCAACCCGTACAGCGCCGATTTGTACAAGGGATGCTTGTGCAAACGAAAGATCACCGCCGTAATCAGCACCACCAAAAGCAACGAAGGCAACACCATGCCCAGCAAGGCAACCATCGCACCAAGCACTCCTCCCGCCTGGTAACCGACAAACACCGCGCTGTTCATCGCCAGCGAACCAGGTGCCATCCCTGCCAACGCAATCACTTCTGAGAAATCTTGCGCACTCATCCAGCCATGGATTCGAACCTCGTGCTCAATCACTGGAATCATGGCATAACCCCCGCCAAACGAAAACAAGCCGATCTTAAAAAAAGTGACAAATAAGTCGATGAGCATCTTTTCTGCCCTCCCGTCATGATGTTTATCGGTTGCGCCGCATGATGGCCAGCACATGTTTTACGCTAACGAAGATCATGCCACCTAACGCGCCGGACATCATCACCACCAAAGGGGGCACATGCCAAAAGAACAACCCACCGACGGCTCCTCCCATGATGATCCAAGTCCACTTGTCCGAAAGCGCCGATTTCCCCATGCGAATCGCCGCATACAGGATCAAGGCGACGACAGCGGCCCGAATCCCTTCCAACGCTCCATTCACCCATCCCCATGTGTGAATGCGGTAAAACCCGAGACACATGGCAAGCACGATCACAAATGCAGGAAACACAATTCCAGCCGTTGCCCATAACACACCAACCATTCCGGCCAGACGATATCCTATGATCATGGCCACATTCACGGCAACAGCGCCGGGAATCGATTGGGCAATGGCCGTCACTTCCCCAAATTCCTGCTCATCCATCCAGCGGCGTTTGTGCAACACTTCCTTTTCTATCAACGGCAACACAGCAAAGCCCCCTCCAAAAGTGACGGGGCTGACCCTGCAAAAAGAAAGAAAGAGTTGCCACCATTTCCCTTTGTCCTGCTTCATGGGCGTTCTCCCTTTCCGTTTCATTCCCTCTCACATCATTGTATAACACCGGCAACCGATTAGGTAAATAAAATTAAACAATTTAGCCATAAAAATAATTTCTGCTAAGTGGATAAAAAACAGAAAAAAGGTCGGATTAAAGGGAGTTAATTGACTGAATATCCACTTTCCATGTCGTTGACATCATGGATCACCAACAAAAAAAGACAAAGAGATAAATATAAAATTAAACAATGACTTTCTAATTTTAATGATGCCAGCAAAAAGCGGATAGGCAACACGCCTATCCGCTTCATCTTTACCCTTGCTTTTGCCAACGCAGTACGGGTTTGCGGGCAGCCGTCACTTCATCAAGGCGTTTGACCACCGTATGATGAGGTGCCTCCTGCACCAGCTCAGGTGTTTCTTTTGCTTCTTTGGCAATTTGAATCATCGTGTCAATAAAATGATCCAAGGTTTCTTTACTTTCCGTCTCGGTAGGTTCAATCATCAAACACTCTTCCACGATCAGCGGGAAGTAGATGGTTGGTGGGTGGAAACCGAAATCAAGCAAGCGTTTGGCGATGTCCAAGGTGCGAACACCCAATTTTTTCTGCCGTTTGCCTGACAAGACAAACTCATGCTTGCAATGTTGCGCATATGGCAGATCGTAATACGGCTCCAACCGACGCATCATGTAGTTGGCGTTCAGCACCGCATTTTCGGAAACCTGGCGCAACCCATCGGGTCCCATGGTGCGAATGTACGTGTAAGCACGAACCAAGATGCCAAAATTCCCGTAATAACCTTTGACACGGCCAATCGATTGCGGCAGGTCATGATCAAGATAGTAGGTTCCATTGGACGCTTTGGCGACCATCGGTTTTGGCAAGAACGGAACCAGCGCTTTCTTCACGCCAACCGGACCCGCTCCGGGACCTCCGCCGCCGTGTGGGGTGGTAAAGGTTTTGTGCAAGTTAAGGTGCACAACATCAAAGCCCATATCCCCGGGACGGGCTATGCCTAAGATGGCATTGGCGTTGGCGCCATCATAGTACAGCAGGCCGCCCGCTTCGTGAACCAAATCAGCAATCACCTTGATCTCTTCTTCAAACAAACCCAACGTGTTGGGATTCGTCAACATCAATGCCGCCGTATCATCACCCAACACTTTTTTCAGTTCCTCCACGTCCACTAATCCCTTTTCATTGGATGGGATCGTGATGGTCTTAAAGCCCGCCACCGTCGCACTTGCCGGGTTGGTTCCATGGGCGGAATCAGGCACGATCACCTTATCCCGTTTCGTCTCACCGCGGGACTCATGATAGGCCCGAATCATCATCAATCCTGTCCATTCCCCTTGGGCTCCGGCCGCCGATTGCAATGTGACCGCATCCATGCCGGTGATTTCCGCCAAGTCCAGTTGCAATTCATACAGCAATTGCAACGCGCCTTGCACTGATTCTTCCGCTTGATACGGATGAATCTTGGCAAAGCCCGGTAAGCGAGCCACATCTTCATGCACTTTCGGATTGTATTTCATGGTGCAAGATCCCAGCGGATAAAATCCGTTGTCCACCCCGTGATTGCGGCGGGACAATTCGGTATAATGGCGCATTAAGTCCAGCTCAGACACCTCAGGCAGCTCCGCAGGCGTTTCCCGCAACAACTCTGGCGGCAAAAAGTCACCGTCCGGCACATCCGCTTCCGGTAAGCTGTAGGCCACACGCCCTGGTTGGCTCATTTCAAAAATGAGTGCTTTTTCTTCTGTTGTTTTCATCACAGCAGACCCTCCAAACCATTCGCCAACTGATCGATTTCTTCTTTTGTCCGCACTTCCGTCACCGCTACCAACATGTGGTTGGCCAGTTCCGGATAATCGCGCTCCAGATCATATCCGCCAATGATGCCTTGCTCCAACAGCTTGCGGTTCACTTCACCCACGGGACGGGACAGTTTGATCACAAACTCATTGAAGAACGGCTGGCTGAATGCCGCTTCGACTCCCGCCACTTGCGCCAGCCGCTCTTTGGCATAATGCGCTTTTTGCAGATTAAGGCGAGCGACATCTTGCATTCCTTGCTTCCCTAGCGCACTCATATAAACAGAAGCCGCGAGAGCCATCAGCGCTTGGTTGGAGCAGATGTTCGAAGTGGCTTTATCACGGCGGATATGCTGTTCCCGCGCTTGCAGGGTGAGCACGAAACCACGCTTGCCGTTTTCATCCACGGTTTGCCCGACGATCCGGCCCGGAATGCGGCGCATGAGCGCTTTGGTCGTCGCAAAGTAACCACAGTGCGGCCCACCGTATGATGGGGCAATCCCCAACGGTTGCGCGTCACCCACGACGATATCGGCCCCATATTGGCCTGGCGGTTTCAATAATCCGAGCGACAAAGGATTGGTACTGACGATGAACAAACCTTTATGGGCATGGGCGATTTTCTCCACTTGCGCCAAATCTTCAATATTTCCAAAGAAATTGGGTGACTGCACAATGACGGCCGCCGTTTCTTCATCCGCCGCATGGGAGAGCGCCGCCAAATCGGTAACGCCGTCTCGATACGGAACCTCCTCCACCTGCAAACCCAATCCCGTTGCGTTTGTTTGCAGGATTTGCCTTGCCTCAGGATGAACGGTTGCGGAGACGACGATTTTCCGTTTGCGGGAAGTGGCTGCCGCCATGCTCGCCGCTTCCGCCAGCGCCGTCGGTCCATCGTACATAGAGGAGTTGGCTACATCCATGCCGGTCAATTCACAAATCATGGTTTGAAACTCAAAAATGGCCTGCAGTTCCCCTTGGCTGATTTCCGGTTGATAAGGGGTATAAGCGGTATAAAATTCCGAACGGGATATGACGTGCCCCACTACGCTTGGGATATGGTGTTCATACACCCCGGCCCCCAAGAATGAAACATATTGGTCCATCGAGGCATTCCGGGCCGCCAAACGATTCATGTGCCTTACCAAGGTGGGTTCGGCCATCGGCTCCGGAAGATTCATTCTCCCTTTAAAACGCACGCTTTCCGGAATCTCGGCAAATAATTCTTCGACGGACTCCACTCCAATCGTTTCCAACATTTGCTTCCGATCTTGTTCCGTCATTGGCAAATAGCGAAATTTCATCTTTGTCTTCTCCCCCTACCATCTTCAGCTGTACGCCAACACTTTTACTTCGCCCGTTTATAGAAAGGCGCTTTAATCACTTGCGCTTTTAAGCGTTTGCCGCGAATCTCCACTTCCACCACTTGATCCAGGTTGGCGAATTCCGCCTTGACAAGCGCCAAGCCGACATTTTTCTTTAAGGTTGGCGATTGCGTTCCTGTCGTCACTTCACCAATCTGTTCGTCACCCACATAGACCGGATAATGGGAGCGGGGAATGCCGCGGTCGATCATCTCTATGCCAACCAACTTACGGGGAACGCCACCTTCTTTTTGCTCTGCCAGCGCATCGCGACCGATAAATTCCCCTTTATCCAATTTGACGGCAAAACCGAGTCCCGCTTCCAGCGGTGAAATCTCCGGCGACAATTCCTGGCCGTACAGGGGCAAACGCGCTTCAAACCTGAGCGTGTCCCGGGCGCCCAAACCACACGGCAAGACACCTTCTTCTGCGCCCGCCGTTAAGATGGTTCGCCACAGATGCGGCGCTTCAGCGCTGGCAAAATAGAGCTCAAACCCGTCTTCCCCGGTATACCCCGTTCGGGAAACGAGCGCCGGCACACCCGCTATTTCCACATCTTGCTTAAATTTAAAAAATTTGATTTCAGACAAATCGGTTGCTGTCAATGTTTGCAACACTTTCTCCGCCAGCGGTCCTTGCAGAGCGAGCTGTGCGACATCATCTGAGATATTTTCTATATTAACTTGACCCGTTTGATGCTCTTTCATCCAAGCGACATCTTTGTCGATATTGGAAGCATTGATAACGAGCAAGTATTCATTCTCACCAGTGCGGTATACCAATAAATCGTCAACCGTTCCACCGTTTGAATAGCACATCAACGAATATTGCGCATCCCCAATTTGCAACCGGCCGGCATCGTTGGTGGTGATCTTCTGGATAAAGGCCAGCGCGTCGGGACCGCTGACACGCACCTCACCCATGTGTGACACATCAAAGAGGCCGGCCTTGGTTCTCACCGCTTCATGTTCCTGCTTGATACCAACAAATTGCACCGGCATCTCCCAACCGCCAAAGGGAACCATCTTCGCTTGACCATGGTAAACCTCATACAGCGGTGTTCGTTTCAACTCAGACATCTGTTCCACCTCGCACTCTCCTACAAATATAAAAAGACAGAGAATCCCCCATTGTGATTTAAAAAAGGGATCACTCTGTCCTGATTACCTGAGAGTTGCTCCATCCTGATTGATAGAGTTGCCCCGTTGGTGGCTCGCAGAGCTGCGAGCTCTCTCCAGAGTGGCGTCCAGCGGGCCTCCTTTTGCCTGAGAGATTCACCTGTCAAGGTTTGCTCCTTCGGCGCCATACCAGGGGTATGGTCTCTCCTCCCGCTTTCAACCGCCGAACAATATGAAGTTGTTACAACCACATTGTGCCACATTTCCCGATAAATTTCGATACCTTTATCTAAAAAAGTTCGCTTTTTTCTTCAAGCACATGATTTTCCTCATTTTATCTCATACTAGAATGGGAAATCATGGCCGAAGAAAGGTGGAGAGATTTACAATGAAATCACTCCCGATTCGCATGGATCGTACCTGGGTAGGCGAATTTCAAAGAAGGGTCGAACGTGACAGCGACTGGGCTGATTGGGAACGCTTCCAACTCGCCGTTGAAGCAGCCGAAGCGGAAATCGTCCCTACGTTTGAATCTATCCAAAGTTTAAAACAAATTCAAGGGTTTCATCCTCTTCCGCATCAAATTGAAGTGACCAAACGTGTCATCAACGAGATGCGCGGCCGGGCCATCCTGGCGGATGAAGTGGGTTTGGGCAAAACGATTGAAGCCGGCTTAATCCTGAAGGAATATGTGATCCGCGGGTTGGTGAAGCGAGCGCTCATTCTCGTCCCATCCTCCCTCGTGCTGCAGTGGACGCGGGAATTGAATCAAAAGTTCCAGATCCCCGCCGTCGCGCAGAAGAAGGAGTGGATGTGGGACAAATATGATTTTATCGTCGCTTCGCTGGACACGGCCAAACGGGAACCTCATCGTTCGTTTGTGCTCAGCAAACACTATGATCTGGTGATTGTCGATGAAGCGCACAAGTTAAAAAATCGGCGCACGAAAAACTGGCAGTTTATCAATGAATTGCAGAAAAAATACTGCCTCTTGCTCACAGCGACGCCAGTGCAAAACGAGATGGATGAGCTGTATAATCTGGTCACCCTGCTTAAACCGGGACAGCTTGGGAAACAAGCCGATTTCCAGAGCGATTATGTCGCCGGAAAGCGAAAAGCGAAAAACGAGGTGCAACTGCGAGAAGAGATCAGTCGGGTATTGATTCGGAATCGCCGCCGCGACAGTCAATTGAATCTGACGAAACGCATAGTGAAAACCATCACGATTGAGCTTTCGCCCGAAGAACGGGCCCTTTATGATGGCATCACCCAATTCATCCGTTCAAGGTTTCGTGAAGGCTCCGATCTGAAAAGCATGCTGTCGCTCCTGGTATTGCAAAAAGAAGTGTGCTCCAGTCGCGATGCGGTATTCCATACCTTATTCAAATTGATTCAAAAGGGGGAACAACAAAAGGAGCAAGTGTCACCCGAAGTGGCTGAACTGATACAACTGCTGCGCAATGTGCAGGCTTCGTCAAAAGTGAACCAAGCGCTCAACCTGATTAAAGAATTGTCACCGGAAAAGGTGATTCTCTTCACCGAATTCCGCGCAACCCAAGAAATGCTGATGCGCGAACTCACCAAAGCAGGCATCCCCGCCGTTCCGTTTCGGGGTGGTTTCAATCGCAACAAAAAAGATTGGATGATGGAACTTTTCCAAAAACGCGCCCGAGTGATGGTGGCGACCGAGGCTGGCGGCGAAGGGATTAATCTGCAGTTTTGCCATCATATGATCAATTTTGACATGCCATGGAACCCCATGCGCGTGGAACAACGGATTGGTCGCATCCATCGCCTGGGACAACAACATGATGTATCCATTTACAACTTCGCCACCCTCAACACCATTGAAGAACATATCATCTGGCTGTTACATGAGAAAATCCAACTGTTCGAAACGGTCATCGGCGAACTGGAAACCATATTGGAGAAGATGGAGGAGGAATCATTGGAACACAATGTCATGCGCATCATGATGGAAACGCACGATGACAAACAAATTCGGCAACGCCTCAGCCACTGGGGCGATACGTTCCATCATGCGCGCCATACCGTCGAGCACGAGAAAGAAACGAAAGAGGAAGTGCTGTTCTATGAACCAACAACAAATTAGATCATTTGCGGAACGGTATCTCCAATTGCATGATTGCCATATTCTCGAATCAGGTCCCACTTATCTGACCACCCGGCTCTCGATCCAGGCCGACAAAGATTTGCTTGATCGTCCATTTTACTGGATGTACGTGGAGAAGATGAACATCGCGCCCCAACCCGTCACCCTCCGTTTTGTGTTTGATCCGGAAAACCATCCGCCCGATCTCAAGGGGGAAACACTCTTTTTTGGCGCGCCCCGGTTTAAGGAAATGTTGCGCTCAACCCAAAAGCATGGGCGTTTTGTCCGTTTGTATCAAGAGCCCCAAGGACGCGGTTTCTTTGATCCGGATACCCTGGCGTATACGCCTTGGTTGGGCGTCAATTATAAACTTTCCTATATTTGCGACCAGAAAAAAGATATTCTGATACCGGTGGGGATCAATCTTATCAGCGGGCAGATTTTGCCCAATTTTTATCAACAGGCGCAAGCCCATCGTTGGATCAGTAAACTGCCGGCGCATCGCCATCTGTTACCGCCACACCTTTCGCTCAGTGAAGCCGTGGGCGAACTGGAATACCATATCCAAGAGCGTATTCAGGGTGAGGATCTCACTTGGGCCGAACAAGCCAAAGAACGGTGCGAGCTGGAATTGGAACAACTGGAAGCCTTTTACCCCGAACCGTTGACGGAAGAAGCCAGGCGTGATAACAAACAACGTCGCGAGGAAATCATCTGGCAGTACTACCCCCGCGCGGAACTCCATTGCATCAATGCAGGATTGTTCTATGCAGAAACCAATGCGTTTTCTTGAAAACAAAAAAAGCGACAGGATCGTCGCCGTAGTTTTCGTAGGGGATTGTCAATTCAGGCAGTCCCTATTCTTTTGTTCCCGATTGGCAGCCCAGCCAATCAACCAGACACTTTCTCAAGCTCGTTTGGCACGATCAACACTTCCATCTCCAACGCTTTCAACACCTGCTTGATTTTCTCCATGCTCGCACCACCGTACTCATTGCGCTCATCTCGCGACACTTGGGGCGGGGAGACTCCCAACCTCTTGGCTAGTTCCGCTTGCGACAGCCCCTTATAGATGCGAAAGGCGATCAATTGGCGACCAATATTATCCAATGTGCAGCTCATATCAAAATGGCCAGACTTGTAACACTCATATTCGTGGATTTCCCGCCTTAACCGTTCCCCGAAAAAACGCGCTGGCGCCAATCCCCGTTCGATTTGCTCCTCCTCCAAGCCCATTTTCTCCAGTTCGGCCCGCTGTGCCGCCAAGAGTTGTTCCTGTTGCGCAACTTGCGCCATACACCGCTTATACTCTTGCTCTGTCTTAATCATCATGATCATCCTTTCATCAATTTCACAATCCCCTTCACCATGTCAAAATCCCTCTCCCGGCGAAAAAACTCATCAAACTTCATATTTTGCCCTTGATCATTCTCAACCCCGGAGTATACCCCCATACAGTGCGGAAATAATTCCACCCGATAGCGATGCCACATCTCCAATTGGAGATTGCCGTATTCATCCAACCGGTGGCGATTCCATCCCCAGCATTTGTAAGGGTCCAAGCGATTCAATTCCTCAATCAGCCGCCCGTCAAACACCGCCTTGGGATCAGGAGGGATAAAATAGCCGTCAATGTCATTGGGCTGATATTTATCAGTGCAGAAAGAACCGTCGATATAAATCTCCTCTACCCCACAAGTCCATAACTGCTTGACACAGACCTCCAAGTTCTCCACCAAGCGGCTACGCCAAAACGAGTCCCATGGAAGCAGCGAGTCCTCTTCTCCTTTGACAAGAATGGATTCCTTCAACTGTGAAAAAGTCATTGGATAATCGCCTGGTTCCAATAAGCCATATTCATTGAATCTCATCTGTCAGGATTTCCTCCTGTATTTTATCCTATTCATCAGCAATCGTAAACTTCACAATAACCCTTAACGTATATGTTAACATAAAACAACAAAAAAGAAACGCTATAGGGAATATTTTATCAAAGAAAGTAAGTTCGCTGACAAAGTCCACTGCGTCGATTTTTGAGTCTCCGTTCCCTGGTCGTTTTATCGAGAAGTAGCTCCGTCGCCGAACTTCGGTGGCGGGCTGTCCTCGTGCGCTGTGAGGGCAACAATCACTTTCGTTGTCGCTATCGCTCCGGTTGCCCGCTTTCCCCCACAAGGTACAGGCAAAAATCTCCTCCTCCAAGGTTGGTCATCATCCTGAGTTTCGTCTCACCATCCATTCACCGCCATCCACTTTAGCCCGTCATAAACAAAAAACCGCCTGTCGCCTGACAAACGGTTGTTCATTAACAAAGTTGCTTATGCTTCTGTCACAAGGAATTTCGCCAGAAATTGACGGGTCCGCTCTTCCTTGGGATGGGCAAAAACCTGCTCAGGCGGACCGGATTCGACCACTTTTCCTCCGTCCATAAAAACAATGCGGTTCGCCACTTCACGCGCAAAAGCCATCTCATGGGTGACGATCACCATCGTTTGTCCTTCCCTGGCCAACTCTTGAATCGTTTTCAGCACTTCCCCCACCAGTTCCGGATCAAGCGCGGATGTCGGTTCATCAAACAACAGAACTTGCGGTTCCATCGCCAAGGCCCGAGCAATGGCCACCCGCTGCTGTTGACCACCTGACAATTGCGCGGGAAATAAATCCTTCTTCTCCGACAAGTCCACTTTGGCCAATAACGCTTCTGCCATTTGCCTTACTTTGTCTTTCGGTTGCTCTTTCACCACGAGCGGCCCTTCCATGACATTTTCCAACGCCGTCTTATGCGGAAAAAGGTTAAAACTCTGGAACACCATGCCTGTTTTTTCCCGCAACTTTCGTATATCCTTGGTGGCCACTTCTTTGCCCGTAAAGCGCACAATGGCCCCATCCAGTTCGATCTCCCCGGCATCCGGGCGCTCCAACAAGTTCAAACAGCGCAAAAAAGTGGATTTGCCGGACCCGCTCGGTCCGATAATGCAGATCACTTCCCCTTGATCCACTTCCAGGTCAATTCCTTTAAGCACTTCATTTTGATTGAATGTCTTATGCAATCCTTTGACACGAATCATCGCTTGCCCCCCTTCCTACGCGACATAACGTCCATAACGCCGTTCTAATTTGTCTTGGACAAAGCTTAATAAGGTACATACCACCCAGTAGAAAACAGCGATCATGATAAATACAGTCATATAATCAAATGCCCGCGCCCCAATCACTTTCGCTTGGTAGAACATCTCTTGCACGGTAATCATCGCCAAGAGGGAAGTGTCTTTGACCAAGCTCATGAACGTATTGGCCAGTGATGGCAAAGCCACTCGGGTTGCCTGAGGGATGATGATGCGCCGCATCGTTTGCCAATATGTCATGTTGAGCGACTGAGCCGCTTCCCATTGCCCTTTGGGAATGGAGAGAATGGAGCCGCGAATCGTTTCCGAAGTATATGCCCCGACATTGAGGGACAAGCCTATAATCCCGGCCAAGAGTGGCGTTAAGGTGATTCCGATCACTGGCAAGCCAAAATACAAAATGAAAATCTGCACCAATAGCGGCGTGCCGCGAATGAGCGAGATGTAGGCGCGCGCCGGGTAACGGAACAACGGGTTCCCCGACATCCGGGCCACTGCGGTGAATAATCCCAAGATGAGTCCGATCCCCATCGTCAGCAAACTGATCCAAATCGTATCCAAAAGTCCAATCAACAATTGCGGAGCCGCTTCTTTGGCCAGATTGATATCAAACAGATTTTCCCACTGTATCGCTTGTAATGTGTCCATTCTAAACACTCCAATTGGTTCCAATCACTTACTATTTTATATTCAATAATTTCTATCTTATATCTCGGGTTTATTCTTGTCAAACACAAGAACGACTCCCATCAACGCGATAGCAGTCGTTCTTGTACGAAAATTAGACGGTTACCCCTTCAAGCAGGATAACACGCGCAGGAGCCGCTTCCGTATCAACCAATTTGATTGGAGCGGCTACCATGAAATATGAGCCTTCCGGCACCTCTTTTAACCGCAGCCCTTCCATGATGATGACGTCAGCAAGGAATAGAGTCTTGTGAGTGGGATGTCCAGCTTGCGAACGTTCGATTCCCAACGCATCGATGCCCACCCCGTTAATGCCTTTTTCGGCAAGGTACTCTGCGCCGTCTTTGGCCAGAAAAATAAATTCGAAATCAAATTCTTCTTTATAGGAGTTTTTTGTTTTCAACAGCAAAAACTCCCCTGGCTGGATGTTGAACTTCTCCAGATCGGCACGAGCAATCCCATCGGTGACATGGGTCAGGTCCAGGACCCGGCATGGACCCACCAAGCGCTCAAGCGGAATGGTCTCCATCGTGCCGCCATCGGGCAACATGTGCAACGGCGAATCCACATGGGTCCCGCAGTGCACATCCATATCCATCCGCGACTCACGACACGGGGCCGTGTCAAAATCCTGCACAACGGAGATGCGGGGTTGCTTGGCTTCCTTGTTTTTATAAACCTGCATCCCTTCCACAATCGACATGGACACGTCATACATTTTCATTGTTCGCTCTCTCCCAGCCTCTATGTAGTGATCATTTCATTTGCTTTGATGATGCGATGTTGCCGTTCTTTCGTCACAGGCCACCATTGATGCCCCTCTTCCGCCAACAAGCGGTGAGCCGATTCGGGTCCCCAAGAACCGCTCTCATAGAAGTCAAGCGGATACAAGTTTTGGTCCCACGCGCGACGAATCGGATCAATAAACTCCCAAGCCAAGGAGACCTCTTCCCAATGGGTGAAGAAGGTCTGATCCCCGATGATCGCATCATGGATCAGGGATTCATACGCTTCCGGCGTCCCTTGTTCACAGTTATTGCAAAACTCCATCGCAATCGGGATGATCTGATTATCGGAGCCCGGTTTTTTGGTATTCAGCACCATATGGATGCCTTCATCCGGATTAATGGTGATGACAAGCAGATTGGGACCAAGATCGTTATTCTTGTTGAAATAGAGATTTTTGGGCATTTCTTTAAATTGTATCACAATCTCGGTCGCTTTCGCGCCCATCCGCTTCCCAGTCCGCACATAAAAAGGCACTCCCGCCCAGCGCAGATTGTCCACAAACAGCTTGGCGGCCACAAACGTTTCCGTTTGCGAAGCGGAGTCCACATTTTTCTCATCACGATAGGCCGGCGTGTCTTTCCCGTTTAACACCCCCGCTTGATATTGACCGCGCACCACATACTTCCCCACTTCCGCTTCACTGTACTGCCGCAAGGAACGCAGCACTTTAATCTTCTCATCATGAATCGCTTCCGTTTTCAGCCGGCTCGGCGGCTCCATGCACACCATCATTAACATCTGCAACAGATGGTTTTGCACCATATCTCTTAAAGCGCCCGCATGGTCATAGTAAGCGGCGCGCTCTTCTACTCCCACCGTCTCACTCGCGGTGATTTGAACACATTCGATATAATGATGGTTCCATAGCGGTTCAAAAATGCTATTCGCAAAGCGGATCACATTGATGTTTTGCACCATTTCTTTGCCGAGATAATGGTCAATCCGGTAAATTTCTTTTTCCGAAAAAGTCCTTTTGATCTGTTCATCGATCTCTTTGGCTGAAGCATAGTCATGTCCGATCGGCTTCTCAATGATCAATCGCTTGTAGCCTTTCGTATTGGCCAGGCCATTCACTTTTATGTTATGGGAAACGGTCGCAAATAAATCTGGCGCAATCGCTAGATAGAACAATCGATTTGTAGGCACATCATGATGGGATTCAAACCCTTCAATCAATGATTTGATTTCACTGTAACCTTCCGGATTTTTCACGTCGGCAATCGCATAAGTGAAGTTTTTGATAAACTGTTGCCAAGACGCTTCATCGGTCACCTTGATTCGGGCAAACTGCTCGACCGAATCGCGCACGGCTTGCCGAAATTGTTCATGTGTCCGCTGTGTGCGTCCCACACCAACAATCCGAAACGCATCCGGCAGAAGGTTATTCATATACAAGCTAAAGAGGGCCGGGAACAGTTTCCGCTTAGCCAGATCTCCAGTTGCGCCAAAAATCACCATCGAAAATGGTTCACTCACTCGGGAATGAGTCATGGTTTCACTCCTTTTTAAAAACATGCTCGAACACGCCTTTGCGCTTAATATGTGATTTTGTCCCCTTGATCATTCGGATAACACGGCAAGATCCATCCGTCTGAAGCAAACCTTATTTTGCTTCAAGATGAGGAAATGCGCAAGATTTTTAGGCAATTTTTTCTCAAAACATAAGTAAAATAATTAAATAATGAACAAAAACCCTTTAAAGGTATGAAGTATAACCATTATTTGTACAACGACAGCCTCTCTAATCCTTATGGGCTGGTTGTACAAGAAAACTCTTCCCATCATAGAGGAAGAGTTCATGACTTAGGCGACGGACAACATCATTTCGTAATATCTTGGCCAAACCATTTCTGGGAAATCTTCGTCAACGTTCCATCCTTGCGCATACTGTCCAACGCTTTGTTGATTTCATTAATGAGCGCTTCGTTTCCCTTAGGTACCGGAAACGCACTTTCCGAACGGTCTGCCGCCACATCGATCGTTTTCAGTGGCATATCCACCGTTTTGAGCATTTCCGCCACAGCCAAACGGTCATTAATGCTCAGATCGATCCGTTTTGCAGCCACATCCTTCATCGCTCCCATCATGTCATCGTAGGCGATGAGCTCGGCACCGGCGTCTTTAGCCATTTGCCCATAGTTGCTGGTAGGTGTTTGGCCCGCTTTTTTCCCTTTGACATCTTTGATGCTTTTAATATCCTGATTATCTTGGTGGACAACTATTTGCGAGAATGAAACCGTATATGGCTTCGAAAAATCGAATATCTTCTGGCGATCCGGTTTAATGCCCACCTGATTAGCTACCATATCAATTTTACCCGTTTTTAAGCTGGTTAGCATCCCTTCCCAAGGAGTTTCTACAAATTGTGCTTTCACACCCATCCGCTTACTCAATTCTTCTGCCACTTCGACATCGAACCCTGTTAATTTTCCGCTTTTTTCATCATGAAAACTAAAAGGTTTATAAGTTCCTTCTGTCCCAATGCGGATGGTGCCCCGTTCCTTGATTTGGCTTAACAAGTCTTCTTGTTTTTGCACACTGCATCCTGCAACCATCACGCTAAACAAGGCAAATGCCAGGAAGATAACAAACATACGTCGCATGTTTCTGGTCATGATCCACTCTCCTAATCATAGTAATCCCGAGTTAGCGGGTTCGGATTTATGCCTTTCCAACATTTTCATCTTAATCGCATCGACATATCATTGTCAAATGCTAGTTTTTCCCTATAAAAACAAAATAACCACACCCTCATCGAGAATGTAGCTTTATGTGGTGCAAACCGGTGTTAGCGCGCGCAACACATGAATGTTTGAGGTTGTTGGTTTAATCCCCCCTTGTCTTCATGTGTGTGAAACCTATCCAATGGTTTGCTGAGATTATCTACACTATGCCATTCCCTGACCAGGGCCACAATCAATTAACCGATTATTAAGAAAATAATTAATGAGTTGGACTCCCTTGCGAAAGTCCAACCCACCTCTAGATATCAAAGAAGTTGCGAGATTGTCCATATAATCGGTCATACATCCGAACAGCAAATGAATCGGTCATACTCGCGATATAATCGCACACAATCCGCGCCCGCTGTTCATCAGAAGCCGCATTGATGAATTGGTAACGGTCGTACTCCGTCAGCAAGCGCTCCTCATTCATAAACGCTTGAAACAGCTGTTTGATGACATAGGCCCCTTTCCATGAAATCGTTTGTACCCGTTGCGAGTCAATGACTTTATCAGAAACCAATTGTTTCAACTGATTCAACAGCGTTTGCAACTCCTGCGGAAGATAGACACGATATTTCAGGCGTGGTGAATAAAAATGCTCATCATTCATCTCCACTTGGATATGGGTGATAAACGTGGAGATCAGCGCCGTAATCACTTTTTTCAATTTGTAACGCAGATGGTCGTGTTCCTGATGCAAAGGGTTCAACAAATTCCATGCCTCATGCAACTCCTTGTACACATCGGAATGGGCATAGGGACGGATGCATTCCTTTAACTGCTCCAACCGGATGAAGCCAAGGTGAACGGCATCCTCAGCATCATGTGTGCCATAAGCGATATCATCCGCCAACTCGATGATGGAACATTCCAGCGTTTTATTCTTTGTCTGCCGATGCCGGTTTGGATGATCTTCTATGGAAAGGAAAAATTTCGCTTCTTCTTTGGTAAATGAAGAACATACCCATTCAAACACCTGCCGATCACAGGCAAAAACACTCGCTTTCGGGGGATGGGATTTGCCCGTTTTGCGGTACTGGGCTTCATTCACCGCCTCATCGAGCACAACCGGATATTTCATGATCGCCAACAACAGCGCCCGGGTCAGATTCAGCCCAAATTCTTTCTCTCCCTCCAATCGCGTCAGAATGCGAAAGGTATGGGCATTCCCTTCAAATCCACCATAATCCAGCATGCATTCATGCAAGGCTTCTTCACCCCGATGGCCAAAGGGAGGATGACCCAAGTCATGCGCCAGAGCGGCCGCTTCGATCAATGACACATCCAGCGCATGCTCTTTATCGAATAAAGGGTGATGGGCATTCAGATGGATCACTATCCCCCTGGCGATTTGCGCCGCTTCCATCGAATGCGTCAGTCTCGTGCGGTGAAAATCACCAGCCACACTGCCGATCACTTGCGTTTTGGATTGCAGGCGGCGAAAAGCGGCGCTGTGGACAATCCGCCCATAATCTTTTTCAAACGAATCACGGGGGTCTGTCAGATCGCGAGAAGAGGGCTTTCTCCGTTCCATATCTGAAGGGTAATACAAATGATTTTCTCGAGCGCGATAAATAATCAAAAATGTGACCTCCTCTCACAATCAAAAAGATGAAAAGATGCCAAGCAGACTTATTACACTATATTACCTTTTATATGCCGCCAGAAACAATTGCCACAAAAATCAACCATTTTTGCTCTTCATTTAGTCTGTCTATCTCCAATTTTTGTGAAATAAATCACAAACAAACCTTGCAATCTAGCAAAAACAACACCATAAAATAGATATATACAACAACAAACACAATATAGTTTGTGAAATTATTCACTTATACATGATTAGGAGGAATCACCATGAGAATCGCCGTGATTGGATGCACACATGCGGGCACCGCCGCCATCATAAACGCCAGACGCCTTTATCCCGACGCCACGATTACCGTATACGAACGCAATGACACGATTTCCTTCCTCTCTTGCGGAATCGCGTTATACGTCGGAGGCGTGGTCAAGGATCAGGAAGCGTTATTTTATTCCTCTCCCGAGCAAATGACTGAGCTTGGCATCAGAATGAAAATGAACCATGAAGTGATCGAACTGGACCCCACGCAAAAAACCTTGCGCGCCCGCCATTCGCTCACAGGCGTAGAACTGACGGACACTTATGACAAGCTGCTGATAACTACGGGTTCTTGGCCTATCCTGCCACCGATCTCCGGGATCAATCTGAACAATATCCATCTCTGCAAAACCGTTGACCATTCCACCCACATTGCCGCAAACGCCACAAATGCGCGCAACATTGTGGTGATCGGCGCAGGTTACATCGGCATTGAATTGGTCGAAGCCTTTGAGTCGCAAGGAAAACGGGTCACCCTCATTGACAGTTGCGACCGAATCTTGAGCAAATATCTTGATGAGGAGATCACCGAACCAATCGAACAGCTATTGCGTAGCCGGAACATTGAGCTTGCTTTGAACCAAACGGCAACACAATTTGTCGGACAAAATGGCAACGTGTCAAAAGTGATGACCACCCGAGGTGAATATGACGCGGATCTCGTGATTCTGTGTGTCGGTTTCCGTCCGCAAACCCATCTCCTCAAAGGTCATGTTGACATGTTGGAGAATGGCGCCATCATCGTGGACGAATACATGCGCACAAGCCAACCCGATCTTTTTGCCGCAGGCGACTGTTGCGCGGTCATGTTCAATCCGCTCAAGCAACCCAAATATGTTCCGCTTGCCACCAATGCCATTCGCATGGGAACCATCGCCGCCCATAATTTGTGCGAACCCAAGTTGAAACATCCAGGAACACAAGGAACGTCCGGGATTAAGCTATATGATCGGCACATCGCTTCGACGGGGTTGACGGAGCAATCGGCTCTTGATGCAGGGCTAAATGCGAAATCCATCACAATAGCCGAGTCCGTTCGCCCCGACTTTATGCCCACCAATGAAGTCGTTACTTTGAAGGTGGTTTACGATGCCGTCTCCCGGCAACTCCTCGGTGCGCAACTGATGTCTAAAGCCGATCTCACGCAAGCCATCAATACGTTATCCGTCTGCATCCAGAACGGCATGACCATGGAGCAATTGGCATTAACCGATTTCTTCTTCCAACCCCATTTCAACAAACCATGGCATTTCGTCAATCAAGCCGCGCTTCATGCCCTGTAACCCTTCCTCCCATGCGGGGGGAGGGATAACCGATGGATAAGAAAGGCGATTGTTTCGCAGTGATGGAAGGATCAGCCTTAGCGATCTGCATCTTGTTGCCAAGGCTGATCTATGTTTAATCTTTCAACTTTCGTTGCAATATCAGGGCAATCAAACCGATTCCCAACGTCATCAAAGAATAAAATCCATAAATCAATAAATCCTTGATCTCTCCCAATATTTCCCCTCCCGAAGCAAATGTTATAATATATAAAATAATCATACTAGAAATGAAATGGATTGCAATAATATTTACCATTCTCCTTCCCAACAGACTCACACTTAACGCAGTGGCTGACATTTTTCAATTTAGCCAACTTCCATGAAACTCATCATTTCGGTGGAATGAAAACATTAAAAAACATGGTTGAAGTCGACCCAAATCAACGAAATGTACAAGGCTCAGTTCCCTTAGAAAGAAAACTGAGCCTTCTGTACTACCCACTCATTTATTGTTTACTGGAATCGCAAGCGGTTTGGCAACCTTCTTTCATTGCGCAAGTAGCACACTTCCCTTGCTTGCTTTTGTTTACAAAACGAATCAATGTGTAAGCGGCATAACCAAAAATAGCTACCCCAAATAAGAGATTAACCACCATATAGGAACCTCCAATCCATTAATGAAAACCAATAAGTTTGCCGCCTTGATAAATGATCAATGACACAATGTAAGCAACGATCAGGGCATAAATAACTGAAAACCAAGTCCATTTAACCGAGCCGGATTCTTTTTTCATGACAGCCACGGTTGCCAAACAAGGGATATACAATAGGGTAAAAGCCATAAAACTGTAAGCTTGGAGAGGTGTGAAAAATTGACCAATCTCCCCTTGCAGGGCCGTCATATCAGGAGCAGCATAGATGATATTCATCGTTGACACTACTACCTCTTTTGCCAAAAAGCCTGTAATGAGGGATGCACCCGCTTGCCAATCGCCGAAGCCGAGCGGAGCCATCAAAGGGGCGATCAAGCCACCGATCAGCGCCAAGAAACTATCGTTCATATTTACCCCATAGCCACCCGGGCCGGTGTAACCCAACAGCCAGATAACCACGGACCCACCAAATATAAAGGTACCCGCTTTTCGCACAAATCCTTTCCCTTTCTCCCATGTGCTCCTGAGCAGGGTCAATCCTTGCGGCACACGATAGGGAGGCAACTCCACCACAAAAACCGACTCTTCGCCTTTTAAAATACGGGCAGAAAAGAGTTTTGCTAAAATCAAAGCGATGACAATGCCTAATACGTATAATGAAAGCACGATAATAGCTTGATTCTCTTTAAAAAACGTAGCCACAAATAAACTGTAAATCGTCAAGCGGGCGGAACAGGACATGAGTGGTGTTAACAGCATGGTTAACAAGCGTTCTTTTGGTTGTTCAATGGTTCGCGCGGCCATGACGCCCGGAACATTGCAACCAAATCCGATAATCATCGGAATAAAGGCTTTCCCATTTAAACCCACGCTCTCCATTACCTTGTCCATCACCATCGTCACCCGGGCCATGTATCCAGAGTCCTCAATCAAGGAAATTAAGAAAAACAGGATGAAAATCTGGGGAACAAAGACAAGGACGCCCCCCACCCCAGCAATAATCCCTTGGGTCACCACATCTTTAATAAATGGGGATGCACCCACTTTGTTTAATAACGCCACCAGCCACTCGGAAATAGGGCCATTTATTAACACATCCATTTGATCCGAAAGCAGGCTGCCCAACCAGTCAAACGTCAATTTAAATATCAGGTACATAAACAAAAGAAATATAGGTATTCCCCAAAATTTATGGGTTACAATCCGGTCAATCCGTTCCGACAACGGAATTTCCTCTTGCTTGTGGCGCACCAAACACTCTTCCATAATCGAATCAATATAGCTGCCACGGATCATGTGGATCGCTTGATGAAGGGAATGGATTCCCGTTTCGGCACAAACTTCCGCTTCTGTTTGACGAATCCATTCTTGCCATTGATCCCAGACAATCTCCTGCTGTTTTAGCCACTCTTTCACCAAACGATTGCCTTCCAATAACTGCAATACCAACCATCGTTTCGGAGGCATATGGTCATGGTCAGGTAAATGGTCCATCAATGTGGAAATCGCGCGTTCCAATACCTCACCATAATCTATCGCAAACGGTTTCGCCTCCAGTTTTCGGGCAGTGAGCAGATCTGATAGCGCTTCACAACCGTTTCCTGTCCGCGCCACAACGGGAACAACCGGACAACCCAAGCGGTGGCTCAATTTAGCTTGATCTACTCTAAAACCACGCTTTTCAGCCACATCCACCATATTTAACCCGATGCACAAAGGTTTTCCATACTCAAGTAATTGCAAGGTTAAGTATAAATTTCTTTTTAGTTGGGAGGCATCCACAATATTAAGCATGGAGTCAAATTCTCCTGAAAGGAGGAATTGTGTCGCAACCCCTTCATCACGTGAAATGGGGTTTAACGAATAGATGCCCGGCAAATCAACTAAAGCTCCTTTTTGATTCTTTAATTCCCCGACTTTCTTTTCTACCGTGACACCAGTCCAGTTACCAACGTACTCATATGAACCAGTTAATACATTAAACAAAGATGTTTTTCCCGTATTTGGGTTTCCAACCAAAGCAATTGTACTCATAAGCGTTCCACCAGAATTGCTTCTGCATCCTTTCGTCTAATGGCAATACACTGTCCTTGGGCTTCAATCGCGATCGGCCCTTTAAAAAACATAGCTCGTTTCAAGCTGACAATCGTTCCTTCCACAATATCCAAATCAACTAAACGGCGCCGCACAATTTGGCTCACACTTGTCATGTCTGTAATGCGAACTTGTTCTCCTTGCGCTGTCTCAGTTAGTAACATTTTGAACACCTCGGCACATACATTGATAACCGTTATCACAATTCAACTGGTTCTATTATAGGGAATAACCATTCATTTTGTAAATAATAATCGTTATCAGTAGTATATTGATCGTATTAATCATGACGTTTCAAATGACTTTTCGATTTACGCCATTGAGTCGGAAATAACAAAAAGGCCCTATACAATAGGACCTTCCATTGGTAATCTTCATCTAAAACCTACACCATAGGTTTTTTCTTTTCTGGTCACATCCCACCTTTTCACCTAATGTTAAAAATTGACGGGCTATCTGTGCATCTGATCTTGCCCCTTTACTCACGTTCCATTGTCAAACCGCGCGAACCGCCCCCTGCTGCAACAAATACATCTTGTGGTACAGTCCCTGTTTGGCCAACAGCTCTTGATGCGTGCCCCGTTCCACGATTTCCCCGCGATGCAGCACCAAGATGAGGTCGGCGTCTTGGATCGTGGACAAACGGTGGGCGATGGCGATGGTGGTTCGTCCTTTGCGCATTTTCTCCAAGGCGGTCTGAATCGCTTCTTCCGTTTCCGTGTCAATGCTGGCCGTCGCTTCATCCAGGACCAGGATTTTCGGTTGGAACGCCATGGTGCGGGCAAATGAGATCAATTGGCGCTGCCCACTGGAGAAAGTGGCTCCGCGTTCCACCACCGGTTCCTCATATTGCCGGGGCAATTTCTCGATAAAGGAGGTGGCTTGCACAAACTCGGCGGCGGCTTTGATTTCTTCATCCGTAATGCTTGCGTTGTGCAAACGGATGTTGCTTTTCACATCGCCCACGAACAAAAACGGGTCTTGCAGGACCAGGCCCATTTTAGACCGCAACTCTTCCTCATCAAAGCTCTTTAAGGGGTGGCCATCAATCCTGATCTCCCCCTGGTTTACTTGGTAAAAGCGCATCAGCAAGTTGATGATGGAACTTTTCCCGCTGCCCGTATGGCCGACCAAGGCCACCGTTTGTCCCGGTTCGGCGACAAACGAGATGTTTTTAAGCACATCCGTTTTCCCGTCATAAGAGAAGGTGACATTGTCAAACTCAATCCGCCCCGCTGTGATCACGGGATGGGCGTCCCCTTCTTTCCGTGGGGCATATTCCGTTTGGTCAAGCAATGCAAAAACCCGTTCCGCCGACACCACCGATTGTTGCAATTGATTCAACCGCATCATCATCTGGTTGATCGGCTCAAAGAAACGGCCGAACAAATCGATAAACCCGTACAAAACCCCTACTTGAATCGATTGGGAAAAGGAAAGGCCCCCAAAGTAGTTCAACACCATGACGACAGCCAATACGCTCAACAACTGGGTTGCCGGTCGGAGCATCAGACCAAATAGCCGGATATTTTTCATCGTCGCCCGATAATGGTCCTCATTTAACCGGGCAAACTCATTGCACATCCGCTCTTCCTGCCTCAACGCCTGAATCATGTTCATGCCGTTGATCGATTCGTTGATCTTGGCATTCATCTGACTCAACTTGCTACGCAAGACCCGATACACTTTGGAGCTCAAATGGCGAAATCCTTGCATCAAGCCGACCACAATCGGCAAAAACAGGGACGCCCACAAAGCCAATTCCCAGTCAAGGATATACATGGCGATAAATACGCCCACAACCATCATAAAGTTCTGCAAAAAAGAAGAAAGCACATAGATGAACAACTCTTTAATCGCTTCAGTATCATTGGTGATGCGTGACACGAGTGATCCATCGGGAATCCGGTCGAAGAAAGAGAGCCCCAGATGCTGAACCTTGCCGAACACATCGACGCGCAGCCGGCGCACAACCCACTGGGCGATGGTTTGAAAAGAGAGCGATTGATAGTAAAGCAAGACAGCCGTGATGATCTGCAACAGCAGGATCAAGGCAGCGAACATCCCCAACACTTGCGCATCAAACTGCTTGGGCACAAGATAGTGGTTGATATAATGGCTGACCAACAGGGGCACCGACACTTCGGCGCCTGTGGCGACCAAGAGTGCGGCAAAGGCAATCCCGAAGCGGGACCGGTACGGTTTAAGATAATGGAGAAGCCGTCTCAGCACCATGCTCATCGCCCCCTTTCAATACAAGTGACTCCAACTGTTGCTGTTCGACCATATGGCTATACCAACCGCCACGCTTCATCAGTTCTTCATGCGTTCCTTGTTCAATGATCCGCCCTTCATCCAACACGATAATGGTATCCGCATGCTCCACCGCGCTCAAGCGATGGGCGGAAATCAATGTCGTCTTGCCGGCGCGGTTTTGCCGCAACCCTTCCAAAATCGCGTGCTCCGTCTTCGCATCCACAGCCGACAAGACATCGTCCAAAATCAAGATTTCCGGTTCGAGGAGAAGGGCGCGGGCAATGGACAGCCGCTGTTTTTGGCCGCCGGACACCGTAACTCCCCGCTCACCGATCAACGTTTCATACCCCTGTTCAAACTGGAGGATATCTTCATGGACACAAGCCATTTTCGCCGCCGCTTCGATCTGCTCCCGCGTCGCCCCGGGATGGCCAAAGGCGATGTTTTGCGCGACCGTTGCCGAGAACAGCACATGGTCTTGCGGAACGTATCCGATCGCTCCCCTCAGCGCATGCAGGGTGTAATCTGCAATGGGATGCTCCCCTATGCGGATCTCCCCATGTGTCACATCAAATTCCCGCAGCAGCAGGCGCAGCAATGTACTTTTGCCACTGCCCGTTTTCCCGACGATGCCCAAGGTCTCTCCCCGTTTCACGCGCACATGGATTCCTTTGAGCGCCGGCGCTTCCGAATCAGGATACGTGAACGAATCCACTCTAAACCGGATATCCCCTGCCGGCTGGTCCTCCCTCGCATCCGGTCGCTCTCCCACATCGGGCTCAATATCCAACAAGGTTTTCACCCGCTCATACGAAGCGCGCCCTCTTTCCACAATATTGATCAACAAACCATAAGCCAACATCGGCCAAATCAATTGCCCGAGATAAATCGTAAACTGAAGCATCGCCCCGATCGTCAGCCGCCCTTCAGCCACAAAGACCGAACCGAACACGACGGTAAGCAGCATCGATAAGCCCACAACCAACACGATGGTCGGGTCGAATAAGGCATCCACCCGCGCCACCGCCAAATTCTTCTCCACCACGTCATCCAATAACCGCTTAAATTCCCGTTTTTCATCCTCTTCCTGCCCGAAAGCTTTGACGACCCGCACCCCGGAGATGTTCTCCTGCACTTTGTCATTGGTGCGCGAGAAGGCTTCTTGCGCCAAGTGGAAGCGTTGGTGGAGCAACTTCCCATAACGTCTTGTTGCCAAAGCGACCAGCGGCATGGGAATCAGCGCGATCAAGGTCAATTTCCAGTCGATGAAGAAAAACATCGTCAATACAACCATGCTTCCGGAGATAAATGAATCGGCCAAGGTGAGCACCCCATCCCCCGCGGTCATGACCACGGCCTGAATATCATTGGTTGCATGGGCCATCATGTCCCCCGTGCGCCGCTGATGGTAAAACCGTGGAGACATGCGGGTGAACTGTTTATATAACCGATTCCGCAACAACTTTCCCAACCGGTTCCCCGCACCAAATAACATCACCCGCCAAGTGATGCCCAACCCATATTTGCATCCGGCGACCACCACATTCACAATCGTCCAGAACAAGAGCAGTTGCCAAGTCAACGCATCCGCCACGATGGCGTCGACAATCACGCGCACCGCATAAGGGGTAACCAGATGGGTTAAGGAGAGTAACAACAACGCGCTGACCCCGATAAGATAACTCTTTTTCTCTTGTTTAAAGTACCACCATAACTGACGAAAGATCGTCATTTTTCCACCCCCACTCCCCCAAAAACACGTTTTCTATGCTATTGGGAATGGATTAAGCAAATATTTTTCTTGTCAAAAATTTCGATACACTCATCTTATCGCACCGATTGGCCAATGTAAACACATTTCTAAACATTTTAATTTACATACTATATATATTACTATTTGCAACCTTCATGCATCATACTATTCCCTTCGCACAATTCAAGAACGTACGTTATGAAACCCAAAGTCGTTTTCTTCGGATGAAGAAAACGACTTTGCAACACTTATTCTCCTCGCCATGTTTGCGCCCATGTTTGGACCAGATCAATCCAGGCCTTGAGAGCGGGGGATAACCATTTGTTTTTGTGGTAAATCATCTGCGTCCACACTCGGCATTCCTCATCATCCCAGTTCAGCCGGACCAATTTCCCTTCAAGCAACTCTTTTTCCACGGCGATCATCGGCAACAGCGCAATGCCCAACTCCGCGTAAACCCCATTTTTAATCGCCTCAATGCTCCAAAACTCTTCCCCCCGCGCGACAATCCCCTGTTTTAACAAATAATGTTCAAACAGTCCCCGATAACTGCATCCCGTCTCCGTGTGCAAAAAGGTCTGGCCAATCAGATCGCGTGGTTCCACACGGTCAAGTTGCGCCAAGGGGTGGTCCGACGCCGCGACCAAAGCCATCTTTTCCCGAACCAGCGTCTCCAGATGGATATCTTGTTCAACCAGCGGTTCTTTCAGCATGGTGAAGGCCACATCGATTTCCCCCAAGCGCACGAATTGGCTCATTTCCGAACAGAGGCCCGGTTTGATCACCAAATGGACATCAGGGTATCGCCGCTTGTACTCCAATATCACCTCGGTCAAGCGAAAGGCCGCGATGGATTCTGGCGACCCGATGGTCAGAGTGCCGCATGGCTCTGAATGGGAACGGACATGGTGGATCGCTTCATCATGCAGGCGCAATAACTCCACCGCATAGGTGAGCAGGCGTTTTCCCGCTTCGGTCAAGGCGATCTTTTTGCCCAAGCGGTCAAATAATGGCGTATCCAGTTCTTCCTCCAACGCTTGGATCTGCGCGGTGACACTGGATTGGGCATATCCCAACTCGGCTGCCGCCCGTGTGAACCCCCCTCGTTCCGCAACGGCTACAAATGTTTTTAACTGTCGCATCTCCATGTTCTCACCAACCCATCGATTTCATCGATCAACTTCATTATATCTATCTATTTTACTGATGTTAAAGCGAAAAGTAAGATAAAGAAAACCATTCATTAACGAAGAGGTGAAAATCCAATGCATGACTTGCAACAAACCATTCGGTTGCCACAAGCCGTCGCCTTATATGTTGGTGCCGTTTTGGGGTCGGGCATCTTGCTTGTTCCCGGTTTGGCGGCAGAACTGGCCGGACCCGCCTCCTTGCTCGCCTGGGGATTGATGTTGTTCCTGGTGTTGCCCATGGGGTTGACGATGGGATTGCTTTCTTCTCGCCACCCTCATTCTGGTGGGGTCGCCCACTTCGTCTCTTTGGCTTTTGGCGAAAAATGGAGCATTTATGTCGGATGGTTCTTTCTGATGTCAGTCGCCGTTGGCGCTCCTGTCGCCGCTCTGACGGGAGCCGGTTACCTGAGTGAAGCACTGGGCTTGGGGGAAATGGCACGAATCGCCATCGCCCTCTTCATCCTCTTGCTCGCCCTCCTCATCAATGGGTTGGGCATGAAGTTGGGCGGCAATATCCAATTCTTGCTCGTCATCGGCATTATCGCCGTGTTGCTCAGCGTCATCTTCAGTGCTTGGCCCATGTTGAACATCAACCACTTTACCCCGTTTCTGCCGCATGGATGGTTTCCGGTGGGGGAAGCGGCCACGATCCTTTTCTGGTGCTATATTGGTTGGGAAGCGGTGTCCCATCTTTCCAGTGAGTTTGTCAATCCCAAACGCGACACGATTGTGGGCGTGCTCATCGCCGCCGTAATCGTGGGACTGCTCTATTTTCTGACCGCCTTTGTCACGGTGGGCACCCAGCATGCCGGGGCACAAGCCTTAAGCGCGTTGGTGATGAAGTCGATCGGACCCGCAGGAAGCTTGTTTATCGGTCTTACCTCATTCCTCATCTGCACCGCGACGGTGATCGCCTATAGCGGGGCGGCTTCACGCCTCGCTTTTGCCTTGGGGGCGGCTGGTCATGGACCCCGCTTCTTTACCCGGCAATCATCCCAACAACGCACTCCCATCGGGGGCCTGCTCTTTTTAAGCGCTTGTTTTGCGGTGGTGTTGTCGGCCTATGGCAGCCAATGGATAACGCTTGCGCAATTGTTGCAACTCCCCAATGCGACGTTTATCCTCACTTATCTCGCCGGATGTGCGAGCGGCATCAAACTATTGCGCGATTCGGTGCCCGGCGCCATGTTTAGCTGGGTGTCATTCATTTTTACACTCACGATCATTCCGTTTATCGGCTGGGCTCTCTTGTATCCGCTCCTCATCGGTCTGTCCGTCGGTCTTATCTTGTTGCGGAAAAAAAGAATCAAGCGGAAAAACCCCTCCCTCTAGCATAAATTCCCTCATTTATGGTACGATTCCGTTTGGGAATCAGAAACGAAAAGGAGGGTAGGAGTCGCATTGACTCCTCACCATAACATGAACAAAGAGAATAACATTCGCAATATCGCTATCATCGCACACGTAGACCATGGCAAAACGACGTTGGTTGATGCGATGTTACGACAAAGTCGAATCTTCCGTGACAATCAGCAAGTAGATGAACGTGTAATGGACTCCAATGACTTGGAACGTGAACGCGGCATTACCATTCTTTCAAAAAATACCGCAATCCAATATAAAGGAATAAACATCAACATCGTCGACACGCCCGGACACGCCGATTTCGGCGGCGAAGTGGAGCGCGTGATGAACATGGTGGACGGTGTGCTGTTATTGGTTGACGCGGTTGAAGGGCCCATGCCGCAAACCAAGTTTGTGCTGAAAAAGGCGTTGGAGCGCGGACATAAGGCCATCGTCGTCGTCAACAAAATCGACCGGCCCCACGCCCGCCCGGATGAAGTGGTCAACACCACCTTTGATCTCTTTGTCGATATGGGTGCCAGTGAAGAGCAGTGTGAATTTCCGATCATTTATGCGAGCGGCTTGACCGGCTCATCCGGATACGCCCCAGATGAACTCACCCCGTCGATGGAACCGCTGTTTGAAACCATCTTGGAATACCTTCCCGGCCCCACGGTGGACTCTGAAGGCCCCACTCAGATGCAAGCGACCCTTCTCGGCTTTGACGAGTACAAAGGACAAATCGTGATCGGGCGCCTGAACCGCGGCACCATTCGCCGCAATCAACCCCTTTTGCTGATGACAGCCAACGGGGAAAACAAACAAGTGAAAGTGGGTCAAGTGTTCACCCATCAAGGCTTGGATCGTGTAGAAGTGGAAGAAGCGTTCGCTGGAGATATCATCGCCCTCACCGGACTGGGCAAAGTGGGGATCGGCGATACCCTCTGCGACCCCAATCATCCTGATGCGCTGCCGCCAATCAAGGTGGAGGAACCCACTTTGCGCATGATGATCGGCATCAATACCAGTCCTTTCGCGGGTCAAGATGGGACCTACCTCACCTCCCGCAAAATTCGCGAACGCCTTTATAACGAAGCGGAGAAAGATGTGGCCTTGCGCGTGGAAGATACGGACTCGGCCGATAACTTCCTCGTGTCTGGCCGCGGGGAGTTGCACTTGAGCATCCTGATCGAGAACATGCGCCGCGAAGGATATGAATTCCAGGTGAGCAAGCCAGAAGTCATTGTCAAACTGATCAACGGCCAGAAGTATGAGCCCTTTGAACAAGTAGAAATTGAAGTGAGCAGTGAGCAACAAGGCGCTGTCGTGGAACTCTTGGGCAAGCGCAAAGGCCAGTTGCTCGATATGACCGTATTGGACAGCGGCAACATTCTCTTTGTCTACAAAGCGCCGTCTCGCGGTTTGCTGGGCTTCCGTCTTCAGCTCCTGACCGCCACCCGTGGGGAAGCGTTGATGAATACCTTGTTTGCCGGATATGAGCCTTACGCCGGTGAAATGGAAACGCATGAGTTCGGTTCGCTGATCGCATGGGAAGCGGGTACGGCCACCACCTATGCGTTACACTCGGCCCAAGAACGCGGCCAACTCTATATCACACCGGGAACCGAAGTGTATGAGGGCATGGTCGTCGGTCAACACATCCGTGAGAACGATTTGGAAGTGAACGTATGCAAAAAGAAACACCTGACAAGTATTCGCCGCGCCACCGCCGAAGAAGCGTTGCGCCTCGACACCCCGCGCCAGCTGAGCATTGACGATGCACTGGAGATCATGAAAGAGGACGAATTGCTGGAGATCACGCCCAAAACGTTCCGCCTGCGGAAGAAATACCTTGCCAAAAATGAGCGGGCGCGTTATCAAAAGCAGAAGAAATATGAAGTACAGCCCGATTAAAGAAAAAAGAGCAGGTTCGCGCGTTTCGAACCTGCTCTTTTCCTTCTTCCCCTCTTACATGATCAATCCAACCATGGTTTGAGAAGGTGAGGTCCATCAGGAAAGAGTCACTGATTCCTCTTCTTCTCCAACCACTCTTCATAACTCATCCGCGGAATGTCAAACAACTCCCCCCGCTTGCTGTAGGTGGCTCCCGCCATCCGTCCCACCGGTTGCAACTTCATCGTGTCGATTCTTCCCTGATCGATCAGTTCATCAGCGACATGGAATTGCACCACTTCCCCGATCAGCACATCGCTGTTGGGCTCCTTTAAGCTTCCTCCAAGCACCAAATGCTGATGTAACTGACATTCCATCTGCACCTTGCATTCCGCCAGACGGGGAACCCCCACGACCGCGCTCTCCACCAAAGTGAATCCAACCTGCTCCGCTTCGCTCACCTCCGCCGGGAATTCGACGGCGGTTTCATTGACAAGCGGGACGATACGCTCATCCACGATATGAATGACAAACTCTCCGTGTTCCACGATGTTTCGCGCCGTATCCTTCATGATACCGCCAGGCTTGCGCAGGCAGGAAAAGGCCACCAAAGGGGGTTCCGTGGCCAACACGTTGAAGAAACTGAAGGGGGCCGCGTTCACTGCCCCATTCGGACCCTTGGATGTCACAAAAGCGATCGGCCGGGGCAAAACACTGCCGATCAATAACTTGTAATTATCCGTTTTCGACTGCTTTCTGGGATCAATGCGCATCTTATTCCTCCGTCTCCGCAGGGTACCAACTAGCCATATAATCTGGCACCTCGTGCTTAAGCGCCGCTTGCGTCACTTTGAGCGGGCGAAACGTATCCACCATGACCGCCAATTCTTCAGTCCATGTTTTTCCGATGCTCTCTTCCGCTTTTCCCGGATGGGGTCCATGGGGAATCCCACTCGGATGCAACGTAATGGATCCTTCGCGAATGCCCTTTCGGCTCATGAAATTGCCCCGCACATAATAAAGCACCTCGTCGCTGTTCACATTGCTGTGGTAGTATGGGGCGGGAATCGCCAGTGGATGATAATCATACATCCGCGGCACAAAAGAGCAGACGACAAAGTTGGGGCCAGCGAAGGTTTGGTGAACCGGCGGCGGTTGATGGATCGAACCCGTGATCGGTTCAAAATCCTCAATATTCAACGCCCATGGAAAAAGATATCCATCCCACCCCACCACGTCGAATGGATGGAAATCGTAAATATAGGAATGTAAGCGATTACGTGACTTGACGCGGATTTCAAATGTTCCTTTCTCCTGACGGGTTTGCAACTTCTCCGGCGTCCGAATATCCCGTTCACAGTAGGGGCTATGCTCCATCAATTGGCCCACCTCATTGCGATAGCGGCGCGGCGGCGTGATTTCCCCTGTCGATTCAATCACCAACAAGCGGGTCTTCGCACTTGTCATGGCCAAACGGTAGGTGGTGCCCACAGGAATGACCAGATAATCCCCCGCGCGATAGGGAAGATCACCAAAAATGGTTTCCAAGACCCCCTCTCCTTCATGGACGAAGAGAATTTCATCCCCATCGCTATTTCGGAAAAAATAGGACATCGGCTCTGTTGGAGTTACCGTGGCAATCGCCGCATCCTCATTCACCAACCAGTGAATTCTCCCCTCAATCGGATCTTTTCCTCCAGGTGCCTCAAAACTTAAAAAATGGCGATGGCGATTGGCGCCTTCTTGTTCCGGCTGAACGGCCCACTCCCGCAGGAACCTGGCTTCCCTCACTTGTGTGGGAGGATGGATATGATACAGAATGGACTGAATGCCGGAAAATCCTTTCGTGCCCATCACCTGCTCCCGATACAAACTTCCATCTTGTTGTCGAAACTGAATATGGCGCTTGGCTGGGATTTTTCCCAAACGACGGTAAAACGGCATGGCACTCCCCTCCTATATTCATCTATTCACTATTTTATCAAAATACAAAATTTATTTCTTATCAAAACGTTTCCCTCTGCCATTCACAAAGAAAACCCCTTCACCACGTCCGTCCGGGCTAAAACAACACTTCCAGTTAATCGATTTTAACAACATATTAATATCCAAAAGGAATTTTCGCAAAAGCATTGAATTAATAAACATCTTCAAAACCTCTTTTTTCCAATACAAAGTAAGGAGATGTCTTTCGAATAATGAAGATCCTGAAAGAACTATTCGCATGGGGCAGCTCGATTGTCTTCGGTATTACGATCGCACTTTTCATCAGTATTTTCATCTTTCAACCAACAAAGGTTCTCGGCAGTTCAATGGAACCCACCTTAAAGCCGAATCATCACATTTACGTATCCAAGCTCCCCCGCGCGCTCTCTTACCAACCGCAAATAGGAGACATTGTGATCATCGACAGCCGGGTCGACCGCAAGCGAACATGGAAAGATGATTTCCTGGATACCCCGCTGTTCTCGGTCTTCAAAGAAAACCGCAACCATGACGTCTGGGTCAAACGCGTCATCGGCGTCCCTGCGGACATCATCACCATCAAACACAACAAGGTATACCGGAACGGGCAACTATTGAAAGAAGATTACATCAAAGAAGCGATGATTGACACGCCGGACGCTGAGTTCGTCGTTCCGGAAGGCCAGATCTTCGTCATGGGAGATAACCGCAATAACAGCAGGGACAGCAGGGAAATTGGTTGCATCCCGATCGATCACGTGTTGGGTGTGAAGATCTTCTAGGGTGTGTCTGATAAATATATCGGCGGCTCCAAAACCGTTTTCCCATTCGCTTCACTTGTCCTTCGGCGCTCATCGGGAAAAGGGTTTTCCGCCTTCTCCCAATGGTCAACTTGATTTGCCAGACACGCCCTAGATGCTCAACCATACAACTTATGACATCACTTGTGGTTATTTTCCGCAACCCAGGCTTCATCTGAAGAGTCTATATAGGTAGAAAAATAAAGCGCACTTGAAGGGTGAAGCCAGTTGAATAAAGAATTGTTTCTTTCCAGCTTGTCGCTTAGTTTGTTGTTGTTTGTGGTCTGCAGCCTACTCTGGTTTTTTGAACCTACTCGCTTGGAAGCGATTTTTTGTACACATCCATAACCCTCAATCCCGGCAAAAAGAGCTCTTTCTCAAAAAGGGCTCTTTTGTCATATCTGAACGCATTCCGTGAATATGGGTGAATATTGATGGAGAATAAGAAGATGACCGAGGAGGCCTGTATGAACCATCCTGCCCATGAAGAAGATTTGATGGAAGAGGAAATGAAGGAAAGGGAGCAGATCATCCGCATGAAAATGGTAACCGATGTCATCCCATCGGAGGTGCTTACCGTCATTCTGGTTGCTATGTGGTATGTTTACTGCTATTGGTATAATTTCATCCCCTATTTCAAATACGAAATCCCCGCGATCTACTTTGAAATGAACTTAAACAAATTGCTGGAACCCACCCTGTTGTTTTTCATCTATATCGCCTGTACGGTGGTCTTTTTGTTATACTCCATTTTCCGCAAAGGAATCATCCTGTTTCTGTGTATTACCCCGACGATTTTGCTTCTTTGGATTTATATCCAATCGATGCAGACAGACGCTTCTTTCTTCTTGTTATTGAAAAATCTTTATCTGGAATGCTACCATATCCTATCCGAAAACTTCGACATTTTCATTCTGATGATCTTGGCCCTGTGCACCACCATCTTGATCCGCTATATGGTACGGAACATGGATAAACTGCACTTTAAAGAACTTTACTCCCTTTTTGCCCTTTTTGCCAGTATCATGTTTATCAGCATCCTGATCATCGGTTTATTGGCACAATTTTTCGTGGCCAACAAAAAATACCTGATCCTGATGGAAAACAATGTCCCGTCAGACCAAGTCGTGCTTGATACCTATAAGGATTACTATGTCACAGGCAAATATCGAAATCTCTCTCATGATGGAGAAGAGAAAATTTTGACGGGAGAATGGGAACTCTTTCGCATCGATCCACCGGAAAAGACCCATCCCATCAGGGAAATCAACTCGAGCGAAGGGAAAATTTATGAATTTGAGCAAGAGAACATCAGCTTGAAAAAAGAGCGCTTCCGCTTATATTCGCCACTAAAATAAAGGCTGCCGGCGAATGGTTCGCCGCAGCCTGGTGTCACTTTCATTTATTTTGCAAATTGCACAGCCGTATCTTGGGCTTTGGCAATCGCCTCTTGCAGGATTTGCTCTGCCCGATCGGGTTGTGCGGCCATTCCCTCAGCAACAACCGTTTGCACGTCGGTAATGCCGATGAAATTCAACACCGCGCGCAAGTAACGGTCTGCAAAACCTAATTCTTGGGCTGGCCCATGGGAGTATACGCCCCCACTCGCATGCAGATGAACCGCTTTTTTGCCATCCAGCAGACCGACTGGCCCTTGTTCTGTGTATTTGAAGGTCTTCCCTGCCACACAAATCGTGTCGATGTAGGTTTTTAATCGCGGTGGAAAAAGGAAGTTCCACATTGGCGTCACAAACACATATTTGTCCGCGGCAACAAATTGGTCGGTCAGTTCAGCGATCCGCGAGACTTTGCGCTGCTCTTCCTCGCTTAACCCTTCCCCTTTGGCCAATTTGCCCCAACCACTGAATACATCCGCATCGATGTAAGGAAGGTCGATTTGATACAGATCGAGATGAACGATTTCGTCTTGTGGGTTGACTTCTTGGTATTTTTCCAAGAAACCTTTTCCCAATTTCAGGCTAAAAGATTCGTTTTCAGCTTTTGGATTGGCAGTGATATACAGGACTTTAGCCATTAGTCTTCCTCCTAAACAAAAAGTAATAACTTATCTTTTGTAAGTATATGAGACCATTATTTTTTTGTCAAGCCATGTCGTTCCTTATGTATTATGAATAATCATTTCACATTTGATTCACCTTTTTTAGCTTTGCGCAAACTGGACCGCCTGTTGTTTGGCCAGCTGTATCCCTTGATGTAGAATCTGGGCATACCGAAGCGGATCGGAAGTCCCCTCCGCAATGATCGATTGGACATCAGTAATTCCCATCAATCCCAGCACAAGTCGCACATAACTGTCACCATATTCCATCGCTTGCGCTGGGCCTTGTGAATAAACTTGTCCACGCGCTTGAATATGAACCGCCTTTTTGTTTAATAGCAATCCGACCGGACCCGTTGCGGTATATTGATACGTCTTCCCCTGCATGCAAACCAGGTCCATATAAGCCTTAAACATGGGCGGCAAGCCGAAATTCCACATCGGCGTGACAAAAATGTATTTGTCCGCGGCGATAAATTGCTCAACCAGCTCGCTGATCCGTCCCACCTTTTGCCGCTCCTCCAGCGTGAGCGGAGATCCTTCATTCAATTTGCTCCATCCGTTGAAGACATCGGAATCCAACAGCGGAATAGGGTCGCGATACAAGTCCAATTCCACGATCTCATCCAGCGGATTGGTAAGCTCATATGTTCGCACAAATGCTCGACCCATGCGCAAACAGACGGATTCCTGCTCCGGTTTGGGATTTGCTGTAACATACAATACTGTCGCCAAACGACTCACCCCCTTCAACATGGACATTCCGTCCCGTGATTGTTTGTCTGATGAACTTCGGAATAATGCGTAAACCAGCAGAGCCATTAGAGCGAAAGGCGTTTTGCCTGTACCCTGCGGATGATAGCTTCGATACCGGGAGGTGCTTCCCTACAAGGCAACCTAGGAACGAACGAAGACTCAAAATCCGCCTCCATCAACAATCTAAATATGATAAAGCAATTCACTTGACATAAACCTGAATTGTCAAGGTAATTTTTTATAACTTTACGGATTATCATTATAACCCAAAAAGAAGAACTTGGCTTACTTGAAGCTTGACAGAAACAAAACAAGAAGTGGATAAACTTTCCACTTCTTGTTTCAATGCAGAAATCGCTCGATTTCAGACAACCATGCCGGATTCTCCGGACGTATATCCGTGTCTTCCGTCATCACAAAGTCTTCGGGCAAAAAGGTGACCAGCATCTCTTTGTTCCGCTTTTCTTTAGGCAGTTTGGCACATCTCCGTCCATGATTGAATTTTACTTTTTGGAAGTACCGTCGCAGCCGCTCTAACTGGCTTTTCCCTTCTTCAGTCCGATATATCTCATTCATCGCCTTGAGCCATTCTTCCCTGGCCGAAGGATGGATCATATACTGTTCTTCATGCGCGAAACGCTCAAAATACATCGCCAACTCATTAGGCGAATAGGGAGTGAAGACAAAGTGGTTTTTCACCAAGTTCGTCAACCATACCTGTCCTGCCAGCCACTCCTTGAGCGACCGTTCATCACCCGCAAAGATAAGGGCGCAATCCGCCTCCCGCTTCTGCAACATCTGATAAAGCTGCTCTAAAATGATTTGCCCTTGGGCAAGCGCACTTTCGGTTTTGGTCAAAAGGGGCAGATGTTCAATCAAGAGAACACCCCCATTCCCCTCATTGACTAAACGGCGCCACTCTTGCAGCATGGCTTCCCCTGGTTGCTTCACTAAATACCTTCCATCGACATGGGTTACCCGGTCAGTGGACAAGATGCCCATCTTCTGCAATATCCGTCCATAACAACGGGCCATCTCCCGCTTGCCGGTTTCTGGCTGACCATAAAAGACCGCGTGAATCGGCATCTCATCTGAAAGCGGCAAACCCAATTGCTTACGGTCTTGTTGATAGTCCAAGTAAGCAATCACATCCCGCATCTTATGTTTTACTTTTTCTTGCCCTATGACATGGGCCCATTCGGCATATAAAGCTTGGAGCGGTTCCTCATCCGCGGCAGCCTGATCGGATGGTTTGGGGGAGGATAAAGGTTGATCCGTCCGGCAATGGCGGATGGTCGGATGCCCATTCTCCACTAACCACGGCGCATCCTCACATTGCGTCACCAAACACTCTTCAAACGTTCCCCGTCCATTGTCGATGACGTGTATCCCCACTTTTGAATCGGATATGCGGCAACGAATCAACGTGGGATCCGCGGCATGGGCCACACAGACGGCACCCCGGAAAGGAAAGTGGCTTATCTCCGTCTCTTGCAAAATCCCTTCCGCCTTTTGCGCAAAATAAACCCCATACTCTTGTCCGTTGTATACCTTGGAACGCAACAAATCCAACCGTCCATCATCAAGCACGGTGACAATGGCGCGGTTAAACCCAAACAGGTCACAACTTTCCACAATTCCTTTTCCGTTGTGATAGCAAGTGATGGCCCCTTGGTCACCATCGTGAATCCGTGTCCGCAAAAATTGGGGTTGCGCCTCCGTCCGAATCACCACTGCGGGCTTATCGATAAACCCATACAAGTCGCAGTGCTCCACGATGCCGCTTGCTTCCTCTTCAAAGAGAAAGGCCCCTCCGGGACAGTTTTTGATCTCCGTATGATGAAAGCGAGGATGAGCGCGTCCCGCTACCCGCACCGCTGCCCGCTCTTTGCCAAGGGCAAAGCATTTGCATTCCTCAAAAACACCTTTTCCTCCTTGAATCACAATGCCTGTGGCTTTGCCATCATGAATCTGCGACCGCAAAAACGTCGGATTGCCTCCGTGAATCCCCACCGCGGGACTGTGATGGAATCCGTACAGGTTGCACTCTTCAAATTGGCCTTGCCCCGCTTCTTCCACAAACACCCCATACCCCAACGTACCCGTCAACTTGCATTTGCGAAAAGTGGGGTTTCCCTGTGCAATGAACACCACAGCCAAGTCGCCATGACTGAGGAGTTCGCATTGTTCAAACAGGATTTTCCCCATGCTTTGGCATTGGACTGCCACATTTTTCTCGCTGAACACCAACGATCTGCGCACAATCGGCTCGGCCTCATCATGCAAGATCGAGATCGCCGGGCTCTTGCCTGCCAAGACGTGACAATCTTCCAAAACCAAAGAGCCTTTATTCATCAGCACAACAGGAGCTTGTACATTGCGCGATTGCTTGATGGTGACATTTTTGATCACCGCATAGCCGGTCCCCATCTCGACCGTGGCAAGCTTTTTGCCCTGAATCACAACATCGCCCTGGGCGCCAAGGCCAACGATTTCAATATAGCGATCAATCCATAAATCTTCATGGTAGATGCCTGGTTCAACCTCAATCGTCGTGCCTGGTGTCGCATCGACAATGGCATCTTGAAGGTTGCGATACTTGGCAAACCATTTGCGCGAAACGCGGATTCTCGCCATGGATCGTCACCCCGCCTTTCCAAACCAACTCTTTCTTCACTATATCATGCCGCGAAGCAAAGAAAAAAGTCGGCGTTGGCCGACCTATTTATTTGCTGCCTCTATTATAATATTCAAACAAATAATCGCGAATGATTTTTTCTGGTGACTCTTCTGCCCATTGTTCATTGTCTCTGTTCGTTTGCTCAACCTTCTCCTCAACGAACGATGCCTCATAGGCAAAGGAATGGGATATCAAGAAGATTTCCTCCCAACTGTAAATGAATTTATATTCATTATATTATAACAGAGTGCATAATGCAACCTCTGTATTAATACAGAATAACAAAAAAATAAGCTCCCCCTTGTGGGGGATGCTTAGAGCAACCGCATAATATTGACATGGAGTGCGGAAACACTTAAAACTATCATTTAAGCGAAAACTCGTTAAAATACTCGAACATTGATAACTGAATCATATGGGGTTGGTAGGAGGAAACAGTCCTACCGTAAAATGATTCCTGTCTAGCGAATGGACGCTACGTCAAAATTTAGGATGGAACTATCGTGGATGGATGTGGGTTGCCACGCCAGATGTAGCGATAAGCTCTACCGTCATCCTCCCGATAAGGCCGAAACAAAAGTCGCTCTGTTTCGATCATTCAGACACCTCTTTCAACAAATGAAGCCACCCCACACCAGGGTGACTTTGTTTCTTAATCATATTGTACTAAGGAAACCACATCGAGTCCATCCAATTTCTTGCGGCCTTCCAGATAGTTCAACTCGATCAGGAACGCGGCGGCCACCGGCACACCTTGTAATTGCTTGACCAAGTCCAAGGTAGCGGAAATCGTTCCGCCCGTGGCCAGCAAGTCATCGGCGATCAACACTTTTTGGCCTGGTTGAATCGCATCTTTGTGCATAGCGAGCGAATCTTTTCCGTATTCCAAGCTGTAATTGGCTTCAATCGTTTCACTTGGCAACTTTCCTTTTTTGCGAACGGGCACAAAGCCAACCCCCAAAGCATAGGCCAAGGGTGCTCCCACGACAAAGCCTCGCGCTTCCGGTCCCACGATTACATCGATTTCTTTGCCTTTCAATTGCTCTTTCAATTGGTCAATCGCTGCTTGATATGCTGCGCCGTCTTTTAAGAGGGTGGTGATATCTTTAAAACGGATCCCCGGTTGCGGATAGTCTGGAATCACTCGAATTTTCTCTTTGAAGTTCATTAGCTAAGCCTCCTATATGTGTAAAAGCAATCGTTGATACCAAGAACTGACACAACTCCAGATACGTTGAGTACACAAGGGTGCGAAACACTTCTTCTCGTTCCATTTGTTTTTGATAATGTGCCGATTCAGTTAATGGTTTTTTGTTTGGGTTACGATGAATTTTGATTTCATCTTGATCGATCGAAATAAAGCCACACTCCGCAAACACTTGAATCATAAAGGAAAGCGCGCGTTTTTGCAATCCCGTAACCCGGGCTAAAGAAGAAAAATGTTTGGACAAAGAGAGCTTTTCCTTTCCGGCCAACACACGATACAACTTCTTAAATTCCTCCCGTGTTGGTGTTTTGACCAACATATCGTCAAACTCTTTATCGCCGAACAACAGATAGAACCGTTCCGCATCAGCAAAAAAAGGCAACCCTTTTTTGCATAACGACATCGTGGGGGGCGCCTGCACCCATACCACATGTTTCGCTTGTTTGATCTCCGCCTCGTCCCACTGATCCCGCTCCAGCTCTTCCCAGGAAGCCACCTTGTACTTGGATTGTCGCAACAGCGTCTCATCCTCGGTACCCGCCGAACAGACAAAGAGACATTGATCCGTATCCATCTCAGAGAAGCGATCCAATTGCTTGCGGTTGCTACGCCAATCGAAAATCTGCAAATGCGGGATCGCAACATCACGGACAATCAACTGTGGGGAACGTTTCCCGTTCCATTCGTTCACCTGCAATTCCCCCAACACATGCAGTCTTGCGTAGGGGGCAATCTCCCTTTCCATGCCGCCCGCCCGAAAAGCAACCGCTTCTAAGAGATGGGCCTCATCCTGCACGATCATCTTCACATGTTCATTGGATCGTCCCATCAACTGCAAACGGGACAACTTCAGGTTGTTCAAAGCGAACAGGGGAGTGGGATTTCCCATGCCATAAGGGGCAAGGGCTTCGATTTGATCAATTAAAGGCAGCTGGATCTGCCCTAAACTGAGTTCATCTTCCAATACCGTTTGCGGCACGTAATCTTCTTCAGTCAACCACTGCTGAGCCAGTTGGCTGAGCTTTTGATGCAAAGCGGGAATGTTTTCAAGGGGCAACGTCATGCCCGCCGCCATCGCATGCCCACCAAAGTGAGGCAACCATTCCCGACACTCCGCCAGCGCTTGATATAGATGAAAGGCGGCGATGCTGCGCGCGGAACCTTTGGCCATGCCCTTCTCCTCATCAATACTCAGCACAATGACAGGACGGTAATATTTTTCCACCAAACGGGACGCGACAATGCCGACCACGCCCACGTTCCAACCTTTTTTGGCAATGACGATCACGTGTTGGTGCTGATCTTTGTCCCGTTCCACTTCCGCAATCGCCTCTTGGGTCATCTCTTCCACTAATTCTTGCCGTTCCCGGTTCATCTCATCCAGCTCTTCCGCCAATCGCCGCGCTTCTTCTTCATTTTCCGTGGTCAATAGGCGAACGGCCGCATCAGCTGAACCCAAGCGCCCGCTGGCATTGATCCGCGGCCCAATGGCAAACCCCACATGTCCCGCCGTCACTTCTCGCTCGATCCCGGCTACCTCCAACAAGGCCCGCAATCCGATCAGTTTCCGCTGTTCCATCCGTTTCAATCCAAACGCCGCCAAGATGCGGTTTTCATCCGTCAAGGGAACCAAGTCGGCAATCGTGCCCAAGGCGACCAATTCCAACCACTCTTCCGGAATGCGTCCAAGCAAGGCGGTAGCCAGTTTAAACGCAACCCCCACACCCGCCAGCATCTTAAAGGGATAGGGGCACCCCGGCTTTTTGGGATTGATCACCGCGTAAGCGTCCGGCAACTGTTCCGGCGGCTCATGGTGATCCGTGATGATGAGATCGAGTCCGAGTTCTTTGGCCGCTTCCGCTTCTGCCACCGCGCTAATGCCCGTATCGACGGACACCACCAGCCCAAAGCCGCGCTCTTTGGCCAAGACCAACGCTTCTTTGTTTATCCCGTATCCTTCGCGAAAACGGTTGGGAATATAATAATCCACTTCCGCCTGGAGCGTTTTCATCACGAAGAGCAACAGGCTGGTGCTACTCACGCCGTCCGCATCATAATCTCCATAAATAAGGATTTTTTCTTTATTCGTCAACGCTTGCCTGATGCGCGCTACCGCTTCTGCCATCCCGTCAAGCAAAAAAGGATCGTGTAAATCTTCTAACTTCGGCTTAAGAAACCGTTTGGCCGCCTCGCTGTCGGCGATTCCCCTGCGCACCAACATCCGGGCGATCAAGGGGTCGACTTCGCAATCAGCGGCCAATCTGGCAGCCAACGTTTCATCGATCTCCGCTTTATGCCAACGCGTTTTTGCATGCAACACGCCCACGTTCACCTCACTTCGCGTCATTCATTATAACACAAAGACAAAAAAGGCCAGGAGAAAAGTTATTGCCAAAAAAAGAAGCCACAGTCTCCTTACTGTAGCTTCCCCAGAGCGCATAGCAGCAGCTTAGTCGGCTGCCACCGATTCTTGTTTTTCCTTTTGCATCGCTTTCCATTTCCAGCCGATCCACAACGGGCTCGCCACGAAGATCGAAGAATAGGCGCCGGAAACCAAGCCAAACAAAAGCGCCAGCGAGAAGTTGCTGATGCTTTCCCCACCCAACAGCCATAGGGCGAACGCCGCAAATACAACAGTCAGTACGGTATTGATAGAGCGGTTTAAGGTCTGATTGATGCTCACATTTACCACGTTGGCCAAGTCTTCCCATTTCTTCGGTTTCATTGTGTCCAGATTTTCACGAATCCGGTCAAAAATGACGATCGTATCATTGATCGAATAACCCACAATCGTCAAGATCGCCGCGATGAAGACGACATCCACTTCCAAACGCAACAACGAAAACATCCCGATGGTGAACATCGCATCATAAACCAACGCGAACACAGCGGCCACCCCAAAGCGCCACTCAAAGCGGAACGCTACATAGACCACGATGAAGAGTGAAGCAATGACAGTTGCCATGATCGCGTTGCGGGCCAGTTCGCGCCCGATGATCGGGTCCACTTTTTGCTCTTGCACTTTGGGTGTCACTTTAAACGTTTCTTGAAATTTGGCTTTGATTTTTTGAATGTCCGGTTGTGACATCGGTTTATCCACACGGAAGATGACAACCTGATTGTTTTGGCCGCCAATGCGGACGTTGGGGTTGTCAAATCCCATGCTTTCCAAGGCTTGGCGCGCTTTTTCAATGCTTGCGTTGGGTGTGACCGAAATGTCAAGGCGCGTCCCGCTCTTGAAATCAATCCCTAGGTTCAATCCTTGAACCAACAGCGATATGACGGAAATCGCAAGCACAGCCAGGGCGATGAGCAGATATGTTTTGCGGTGCTTGATGATATCCAATTTATAGGTCACTGATCTCATCCTCCCTTACGCCAAACAGTCCTGGACGCTTAAGCAAATTGGATCGAACAAGTAGCGTCATCATGATCCGTGACAACGCAACAGCAGTGATAAAGCTGATTAAAATCCCCGCGATCAGGGACACGGAGAATCCTTTCACCGCGGATGTGCCGAAGATGAACAGTACAACCGCCGCAATAATGGTGGTGATGTGGGCATCAAAGATAGTTAAGAACGAACGCTTGGAGCCCGCTTTGACCGCACCGGCAATGCTGCGTCCGACGCGGAGCTCGTCGCGAATCCGTTCGCCCATGATGATATTGGCATCGACCGCTATCCCGATCCCGAGAATAAACGCGGCAATTCCCGGCAAAGTCAGGGTCACATCAAGCAACATAAACGTCAGCAGATTGAGATAAGCGTAAGCAATCAGCGTAATGACCGCAATGAAGCCAGGCAAGCGGTACAGTCCGATGACGAAGATAAAGATGGCGATAATCGCATACAAGCCCGCAACCAAACTGTCACGCAACGAATCGGCGCCCAATGACGCATCGACGGAGAAGCTTTGCACTTCCTTCAGCTTCAGCGGAATGGCACCGGCGTTGAGCAGGTCAGCCAGTTCCTGCGCTTCTTTAGCATCTTTCTGCCCGGAGATTTGCGCTTCCCCACCGGAGATCACTTGTTGCACTTGTGGGTCACTGAGCAAAGTCTCATCCAAGTAAATGGGAATCTGTTGTCCCAAATACTTGCGGGTGATGTTTTCAAACTTCTTCGGGTCTTTGAGCTTCAGCGTCACAACGGGTCGGTTCAATTCGTCATACCCCACGCTGGCCCCATTTTCCTTCAGGTCTTTCCCTTCCATCAGAACCGTCTTGCCGGACGGGTCACGGAAAGTTAACCGCGCTTGTTTTCCCAGCATTTTTCGCGCTTTATTCTGGTCTTTGACCCCGGCCAGTTGCACGCGAATGCGGTTGCTACCTTCAATCGTGATCTCCGGTTCGCTTACCCCCAACACGTTGATCCGATTGTTCAAGGCGGCGGCGGTGTCCTTCAAGGCTTCCATGCTGACGTTTTTCTGTTCCGTTTCATACAGCACTTCAAAACCGCCTTGCAGGTCAAGCCCTTTGGTAATGTTGTTCCATACATCGAGTGTGGTTGTGGCGACGATACCCAAAATCACCACCACCAACAGGCAAAAAGCTACCAGTTTGCCCTTGCGAATCTTCATTGTTGCTCCTCCTTTTATGTATCACACCAACATACTCATTATCCGGCGCACCATTGGGAATGTCAATTTCGAGGATGGCCCGAATATGTTAAATAACAAAAAACCATTTTATATTTTCAGAATAGTTCATCCGAAAGTGGATGCAACACTTAAATCTGATTGTAATGAATGCGGACTGCCCTGTAAAGAAGAGAGGCGACATTCTCTCATTCGCTGAAGAACGCCGCCTGTTTTTTAATTTTGGCCATCATCTTTATATACCGATAGCATCAACCAGTTCATAAACCGATTCGCTTTGAGCGACATGATATCATTAACCAGGCGATTTAGACGTGGCCAGCCGCGCCGGTAGTTTTCAGATACACAGGCCCAAATCTGTTCGCCAGTCACATTCTCATATCCGTACATGCGGAATTCCTTTGCTTTGCTGTTGCAAAGATCCTCGATACATGTCATCAATTCTTGCTCACTCATGAATTCGCGCTGGGCTTGCTTTTGACGGCTCACTGACTTTAAGGATCCTTGTCTTGCCATGATGCTCCTCCTCGCTCTACGTTTCAATGACCTGTCTTAAGTTTCTATTCTCTTCTGTTTCCAGGATACAAAATCCTACCTACACATTCTACAAAATTTTTTGGTATGAGCCGTAAAGACAAGTCATACGTTTTAGTAAACTTTTGTGAAAGAGAGGCCGAACTATGAAAAGCAAGGGCTTTTTATATGGGACGCTCATCTTAGTCGGAGCAGGTCTTATCACCAAAATCCTTGGTTTTGTTTATCGGATCGCTCTTTCCCGTATTATCGGAGACGAAGGCATGGGACTGTTTCAGATGGCTTTTCCCATCCTGATCTTCACCATTGTGATCACCACCGCAGGATTGCCCGTGGCCATCTCCAAATTGGTCTCCGAAGCAGAAGCGAAAAACGAAACGGAACGAATCCGCTCTATTCTCATTGTATCGATCTTTATCGTTGTAATCACCAGTATTTTGATTACCAGTTCTGTCCTGTTGTTCGCACCATGGATCGCCAAAACATTGCTCACAGACCAACGAGCGGTTTATGCGTTGCTTGGCATCGCGCCAATCATTCCAATCATCGCCATCTCTTCGATCTTCCGTGGTTACTTTCAGGGTCGGCAAAATATGAGCCCGTACGCCTTATCCACCATTATCGAACAAGCGGTGCGCATCTTCACTGTCTTGATACTGGCCATCTACCTGCTTCCTTATGGAGTCGAATACGCGGCCGCAGGCGCGATGATCGGGATGGTAATTGGAGAATTCGCCGGTTTGTTGTATCTCTTGTTCTCATTCAAACGGGATCCGGGGCGGCCCAAGCTGAGCAAACCTCACCAAATTTTGACAAGGAAAGAAAAGTGGCGGCAATGGAAAGGGAGTTTGCGCGACCTGTTGCGCCTGGCCATTCCTGTAACCACCAGCCGTTTGGTTGGTTCGTTTTCATATGCGATTGAACCGATTGTGGTTTCCCAAAGCTTGGCTCTTGCCGGCATCGCTACAGCCACAGCGACTGCCCTATATGGCCAATTGGAAGGAATGGCCATTCCGCTTGTCTTTTTCCCCTCGTTTATCACCTATGCGGTTTCCGTCTCGCTCGTGCCTGCGATCAGTGAAGCGGCCGCGCAAAACAAGGCGCAGTTGGTGTCTCACCGATTGCAGCAAGCGATCCGATTATGCCTGATTGTCGCCCTGCCGAGCGCGCTGCTCATGTATATGCTGGCGGAACCTTTATCCATCTTGCTCTATCGACAGAGCGATGTGGCGAGATTGATTCAAATCATGGCTCCGTTTACGGTATTGCACGCCATGCAAGGCCCTTTCGCTTCCGTGCTGCAAGGGTTGGACAATGCACAAGCCCCGATGCGCAATTCCATCATCGGAGCTGTGGTAAAAACGATCTTGATTTTTGTCCTCGCTTCCCGGGCGGACCTCGGAATTGACGGGGTGGCCCTGGCCATAAACAGTGGCATTGTCATTGTTACGATCTTGCATTTTATCGATATTTTAAAAGAAGTTTCCTTCCAAATCCATCTGAAGGATTTGAGCAAGCTTTGCCTCGCCACCATCATTGCGGGTTTGGTCAACTATTCCTGCCTTCATGCGGAACAATGGCCGTTGCTGACGCGAACCGCCATCAGCTTTTTCAGCAGCATGTTCATTTATGGCATATGCTTGGTGTTGTTCACCTTGGTCCGCAAAGATGACGTACGGCGCATTCCTTATGTGGGCAAGTGGATGGCGAAGATGTTACCCCATTAACGGTTGGGTCAGTCTTTTCCATCGACATACAATCGACCTTCATAGTTCACGCTCGCATAAAAAATCTCTTTAAAATCCTTAAACCCCCGCTTCTGAATCTCCGTCTTGAGCCAGAAACGGTTTTGCCCAAGCTTTTTCAATCCCTCTTCCTGTACTTTCCCATCAATGATCACAGCGATGGGCATACGAAATGGGCGTAGGGCGGCATTCACATCCTCCTTGAACGCCGGCCTTTTCTCTTCTTTTGGAAAAACAGTCAATTTCCCTGTCGTTTCTAACACCGCAAACTCAACATCTGAAACGTCAGGGATGTTTTTTTCACGCAATTGGGTTAACAAATCATCAAGATTATATCGTGATTTCGCCATGTTCTTCTCCACAATTCTCCCGTTTTCAATCAGCATGATCGGCTTCCCATCCACCCAATCGCGAATTCTCTTGCTCTTCAGTGAGATATACGACAATAGTATTTGCAATGCCGCTAACAGGATGATGGGGCCAATCCAGGTTACTAACGGTTCATCATTATTTTCTATGGCCATGGCTGAAATGTCCGCAATCATAAAGGAAACAATCAAGTCAAAGACCGAAAGCTTTCCAATCTCCCGCTTTCCCATCACACGCAGGATGACAAGGAGAAACAAATAAATAAAAACCGTGCGGAAGAGGATGGGACCCACTTGTTTGGCAACCTCCTTTCGCATAAGCGTGTTCTGTCTGTCGTTCGCCTTCATTCATGTCCCGCCCAATGAAGTGATATTCGAAATTAGTTTCCACCATGGGCCCCATTTTTATGTCTTGAACAAGCAGTGATATTTTGGCTCGCTTCGTCATAACATGTACCAACTTTCCTCAAAGGAGGTTAAAGGATGAAAGAAACATTTCTTGATACGGCAAGAAGGGGTTGGCAATCTCCTTGGCTGGTGGGTCAATACTGGATCTGGGGGATTATTCTCTTTTGCTCTTTCCTGGCCGCGTTGGGATTGCGTTATACTTCTTTGCCATCAGATAATTTGACGGCCATCTCTTATATTGTGAATGCGGGTGCCCTTTTCGCCGGTGGGTTGGCCTCCGGACGTCGATCGGGGCAAAAAGGATTGATGATCGGCGGCGTCCAAGGACTGATATATGCCTTGTTTGTCTGGTTGTTAAGCTTTCTGGCGTTTGATGCGGCCCCCGCCGTCAACCCCTTGGCTTTTATCGCCTTTGCCTTCGCGATCAGCGCGTTGGGCGGCATGATCGGCGTGAATACCAAACCATAAACACAAATAACCACCTCCCCTGTCGTTTGACAGCAGAAGGTGGTTGTTTTGTTATAACGCCGACCGGGTGGGTCCGAACACCCCTTGGTAGACATTTTTTGCCGTTTGTTCATACTCTGTGATGCGTTCGGCATACGTCAAGGTAACGCCGATATCATCCAAGCCCTCCAACAGCAATTTGCGCCGATAGGGGTCCACCTCGAATGTCCACTCCGCCCCATGGTCATCACGAATCACTTTCGCTTCCAAATCCACTTCCAGGCAATATTGCCCCTGATCCGCTTGTTGGAAGAGATGGTCGATCACATTTTCCGGCAAAACAATGGGCAGGATGCCATTTTTAAAGCAGTTGTTGTGGAAAATGTCCGCAAACGAAGGGGCAAGAATCACACGAAATCCAAAATCAGCCAGAGCCCAAGGGGCATGTTCGCGCGATGATCCGCAACCGAAGTTGTTGCGCGCAAGCAAGATGCTCGCTCCGGCAAAACGCGGCTGGTTCAGCACGAATGCTTCATCCAATTTCCCATCCGGCTGAAACCGCCAATCATGAAAGAGAAATTGTCCAAAACCGGACCGCTCTACCCGCTTTAAAAACTGCTTGGGAATGATCGCGTCCGTGTCCACGTTGGCCCGGTCAAGAGGCGCGACGGTCCCTCTGTGACGAATAAATGGCTCCATTATTTAAACCCCCTCCGTTTGCATCAATTGCTCCACATCGACAAACCGCCCCGCAATCGCAGCGGCGGCGGCCATCACAGGCGAAACGAGATGAGTGCGCGCTCCCCTACCTTGCCTGCCCTCAAAGTTGCGGTTTGAGGTGGAAGCGCATCGTTCTCCCGCCGGAATGACGTCAGGGTTCATCGCCAAGCACATGCTGCAACCCGGCTCCCGCCATTCGAAACCCGCTTGCATAAAAATCTCATGCAACCCTTCTTGCTCCGCCTGCCGTTTGACTTGCTTGGAACCCGGAACCACCATCGCCCTCACCGTGGGTGCGACTTGACGTCCTCGTACCACTTGGGCCGCCAGCCGCAAGTCTTCAATCCGCGAGTTGGTGCATGAACCGATGAACACGTGTTGAATCGGAATATCCGACATTTTCGTGCCCGGTTCAAGGCCCATGTACTCCAACGCTTGTCTCACCGCGCGCCGCTCCACTTCCGATTCAAACGAGTCAGGGTCCGGCACCGTGCCATTGATGCCTGTTCCCATGCCGGGGTTGGTTCCCCACGTGATCTGTGGTTCCAAGGTGGAGACATCAAACCGGATCGTATGGTCAAATTCCGCATCGGGATCAGACGCCAGTTCACGCCAACATTCCACACAAGCGGCAAACGCTTTTCCCTTCGGGGCATAAGGACGCCCTTCGATATAAGCAAAGGTCGTTTCATCCGGTTCGATCAATCCCGCCCGCGCGCCAGCCTCAATCGACATGTTGCATATGGTCATCCGTTCTTCCATCGACATGGCGCGAACCACTTCTCCGGCAAATTGGATCACATACCCCGTACCAAAGTCGACCCCATGTTGTGAAATCAAGCCGAGGATCACGTCTTTCGCGGTAACTCCCATCCGCCGTTTTCCCGTCAATTCAACCAACAATGACTTGGGTTTGGCTTGCCACAGGCATTGGGTCGCCAAGACGTGTTCCACTTCGCTTGTGCCAATTCCGAACGCCAGCGCACCAAAGGCGCCATGCGTCGAAGTGTGGCTATCCCCGCACACAATCGTCTTGCCGGGCAGAGTCAACCCCAATTCCGGTCCAATGACATGGACAATCCCCTGCTCTTCGCTGTGCAGATCGGCCAAAGGAATTTCAAACGCCTCACAATTGCTTTTCAGGGTCTCAATCTGCTTGGCCGCAATCGGATCAGTCACGACAAACGGATTATCTGTCGGTACATTGTGATCCATCGTCGCAAAAGTGAGATCAGGCCGTCTCACTTTTCTCCCCGCCAGGCGCAATCCCTCGAACGCCTGGGGCGAGGTAACCTCATGCACCAGATGCAAATCGATGTACAGTAGATGTGGTTTGCCTTCTTCTTCTACGATGACATGTTGATCCCAAATTTTATCAAACATCGTTTTTCCCGCCACAAGCGTTCACCCCTATTTCACATATTGCACAAGTGCTTCACGTACTTTGGCACCCATCTCCGCTGTGGTTAAGCAGGACTCTCCCGGTTTGCTCAGATCACGGGTGCGCCATCCTTCAGCCAATACCGTTTCAATGGCCCGTTCGATGACATCCGCTTCTCTTGTCCATTGGAATGACTGGCGCAACATCATCGCAACAGATAAAAAGGTGGCTAATGGATTAGCTCTGTTTTGGCCCGCGATATCGGGAGCGGAACCGTGAATCGGTTCATACAACCCCGGCCCCGACTCACTCAAGCTCGCAGAGGGCAACATCCCGATGGAACCTGTAATCATCGCGGCTTCATCGCTCAAGATGTCCCCAAACATATTTTCCGTCACGATGACATCAAATTGGCTTGGATTCTTGATCAATTGCATCGCCGCATTATCGACCAGCATGTGCGTCAGCGTCACATCAGGATACTCCCCGGCCAACCGTTCCGCCGTTTCCCGCCATACCCGGCTGCTTTCCAGCACATTGGCCTTATCCACAGATGTTAAGTGGCGGCGGCGGTGCCGGGCCATTTCAAATCCTAGGCGCAAGATACGTTCCATTTCCGCTTCCGTATAGTACAAAGTGTCCACCACTTCTAATCCTTGCTCTCCTTCGCGCCGTTCCTTTGGCGTACCGAAATAAAGGCCGCCGGTTAACTCCCGCACAATCACCATGTCCACATCCCGCAACAGCTCCCGCTTCAAAGGAGAAGCATCGGCCAAGCTGGAAAAAACGCTGACTGGACGCAAATTGGCGTACAGCTGAAGGGATTTTCTCAAGGCGAGCAATCCGGTTTCCGGTCGAAGATGGGCCGGCTGTTTGTCCCACTTGGGCCCACCGACTGCCCCTAACAAGATGGCATCACTGTCACGGCATAATTGAAGGGTCGCTTCAGGCAACGGCGTTCCCTCTTCATCAATGGCAATCCCGCCGATTTTGCCATAGCGAATGTCTATGTTCCGTTCAAAGAGGCGAGCGATCTCCTCCAGCAAGACTACCGCCTCTTTGGTGATCTCGGGTCCAATTCCGTCTCCTGGCAACACTGCAATGCGATTACTCAATCAACTTTACTCCCTTCCGCTAACGCTGGTTGTCTCAAATACGGTGCTTGCTTGCACTTTTAAGATGATGCGGTTGATCGCATCCAAGAACGCTTTGGCTGATGCGCCAAGCACATCATTGTCAATGCCGCGCCCCGTGCTGGTATGGCCTTGGTGGGTCACTTTCACATAGACTTCCGCCAACGAGTCGATGCCTGCTGTCGTCGATTGGATGCGATAGTCAATCAACTCAATCGGATCGCTGAACAAACGCTGAATCGTCTGGTAAATCGCTTCAACACTGCCATTTCCCGTGGCCGCTTCTTGCACAAATTCCCCTTCTGGCGTCTTGATCCCAATCGTTGCCGTGGATACGCCTTGTGCCCCATAGTTGACTTGCAAAAAGACCAGCTCATACGTCTTAGTTCCAGTCTCTTTTCCGGTCAAGTCGGTCGCCAGGGCCATGATATCATCGTCGGTCACTTCTTTGCGCTTTTCTGTCAATTCTTTAAAGTTTTTAAACAAATGGTTAAACCGATCCTCATCCAACTGGATTCCCAACTCTTCACACTTTTTCTTGAACGCGTGTCGGCCGGAATGCTTGCCGAGCACAATCGCGTTGGAAGAAAGCCCAACCATTTCCGGACTGATGATCTCGTAAGTTAATTTGTTTTTCAGCACCCCATCTTGGTGAATGCCCGATTCGTGCGCAAACGCATTGGCCCCGACCACCGCTTTGTTTGGAGGTACGGCAAAACCGGTGTATTTGCTTACAAGACGGCTCGTGCGCACCGTTTGGTTAAGCTCCAGTCCCGTTTCCGCTTGGAACACATTTTTGCGGATCGCCAGCGCGATGGCGATCTCCTCCAGGGAAGCGTTGCCCGCCCGCTCACCAATGCCATTGATCGTGCACTCTATCTGCTCCACTCCCCCCGCAATCGCCGCCAAAGAGTTGGCAACAGCCAGGCCCAGATCGTCATGACAGTGAGCGGACAGCTTGGCCCGGTGGATGTTTGGCACGTGTTCCTTCAAGTAGCGAAACATCTCCGCATACTCATGTGGCGTGGAATAGCCGACGGTATCAGGCAGGTTGACCACCGTCGCACCCGCTTCAATCACTTGGGTCACGACCTTGACGAGATAATCCCAATCACTTCTCGTCGCATCTTCGGCTGACCATTCGATATTGGTGGTGTAGCGGGCAGCGTAACGGACCGACTCCACCGCCTTCTGAACCACTTGGTCCGGTGTCAGGCGCAATTTATACTCCATATGGATCGGAGAAGTCGCAATAAACACATGGATGCGTGGATTGGCGCCCTCTTTGATCGCCTCCCATGCCGCGTCGATGTCTTTTTCTGTGGAGCGTGCCAATGCAGCGACAGAACATTGTCGAATCGATCTGGCAATTCGTTGAACCGAGAGAAAATCACCTCGCGAAGAAGCAGGGAATCCCGCCTCAATCACATCCACACCCAATCTCTCCAACTGATAAGCGATCTCCAGCTTCTCATCCGCGTGCAGATTGACTCCAGCCGACTGCTCACCGTCTCGCAAAGTGGTATCAAAAATCTCGATTTTTTTCATTCTTCGCTCTCCTTTTATTCTTCATTCTCACAACTCCACTCGTCTCATCGCCAATCGGGGTGCCCTCACCTCCTTCACCCTTGCGTGAGAACTAGGCACTGGTAGAAAAGAATCCCGGCACTTTGGTGCCGCGCTGCACCGTAAGCCGCCGAAAAGCTTGGGTCAACTTCGCCGTCATCGGTCCGGGCTTCCCGCTTCCGATCAACCGGCCATCCACATTCACAACCGGAATCATTTCCGCTGCCGTGCCCGTCAGGAAAACTTCATCGGCAACATAGACATCATGACGGGTAAAGGGGACTTCCTCGCATGGAATCTGCAACTCACGACACAATTCGATGACGATATTCCGGGTGATGCCTTCCAGCGCGCCCACATAAGTCGGCGGAGTGAAGACTTTTCCGTTTTTCACGATAAAGACGTTATCCCCCGACCCTTCACACACATACCCTTCGTGGTTGAGCATCAGCGCTTCAAACACGCCGGCCCGCGTAGCTTCAATGCGCACCAAAACGTTGTTGAGATAGTTTAATGATTTGATCTTGGGATTCAACGCGTCTGGCACATTGCGGCGGGTTGCGACTGTGACGATCTCCAACCCCTCATCGTAAAACTGTTGCGGGAAAATGCTCAATTCTTCCACAATGACGATGACGCTTGCCTGTTTGCAGTTTCTCGGATCTAACCCCAAGTCCCCCTCGCCGCGGGAAACAACCAAGCGAATATATGAATCGGGAAGGCCGTTCTTTTCCACTGTTTCCACCACAACGGCTTCCATCTCTTCCGGTGTCAAGGGAATATCCAGCATAATTGATTTGGCGGATTCGAATAAGCGCACAATATGCTCTTTTAAGCAAAAAATATTGCCAGAGTAACAACGGATCCCTTCAAAAATGCCATCACCGTATAAGAATCCATGATCGAATACCGAGACAACCGCCTTTGCCTTTGGAACAAATTCACCATTCAGATAAACCCATGTTTCCCTCATTCCATGTTCCCCCTTATCATGTGGTGAAATATAAGCGTAAAAACAAAAAACCCTCGACTCAGCAATCAAACGCGCGCATTCCCTAAGGGAGCGGTTGATTCGATTGCTGAGGCGAGAGTTTCGCGGTACCACTCAGCTTCTCTGCTTTCTCACGAAAACAGACTCGACAAGTCTGAACAGACTCCAGCCCAATAACGTGGGCAAACCGTTGCTTCATACTCAGGCGACACAAGGCCCTTTCAAAAACACAGCTCCAAGGTGAGATTCGAAGCGAGAGTGCGACCGCCTTTTCAGCCTGGAGACGGATCTCTGTACGCCCTCTGCCCTTCTACTAGTCCTCTTCAACGCTTTTGGTCTGAGGTAATACCCAGTATGTTGATCTCAAACTCAAACATTTTCACTTTTCAATCAATTTATTATACGCATTATAGAACTTCCCTTGTCCTTTGTCAATCAATGAACCAAAAATTGAATTTATTAACCAACATTCATGAAATGAAAATAGGATGACAATCAAAAATTTTGTCAAAAAGAACCATTGATTAACTTATTAAAAATGATTATAAAAAGTCTTTGTCACATTGTCAACAGGATTTTTATTCGAACGCAAATATTTAAACCAAGGAACCCCTTCCCCTCATACTGGCGGGAGGGGAGGGATTGTTTAAGCGAGATGGCAAGCGACTTGATGTCCGACCCCCACTTCGCGCACAACCGGCACCTGGTCACGGCAGATGGGTTCTGCCAATGGGCAGCGGGTATGGAATTTGCAGCCCGATGGCGGGTTGATCGGACTGGGAATATCGCCTTTCAATACGATTCTCTCCCGACGGCGGGTTGGGTCGGGAATGGGCACCGCCGAAAGCAAAGCCTGGGTGTACGGATGTTTCGGGCGTTGGAACAATTCAAGCACAGGTGCCTCCTCAATGACTTTTCCCGCATACATCACCGCCACATGATCAGCCATCTCGGCCACAACCCCCAAGTCGTGCGTAATCAAGAGGATCAAAGTGCTTCCGCGATAATTAATTTGGGATTGCAACTTGGAGCGATCGCAATCATGATGCGTTGCAACATTCCACCGCTCAGCTCATGCGGATACCGCCGCATCATCTCCTCGCCGTCAGGGATGTCCACTTTGGCAATCAGCTCCAGCGCTTTTCCCCGGGCCTCCTCCTTGGAGAGCAGCTTATGCTCAAGCAGGGGCTCCAACCAATCGACATGGGATCATTTGCAAAAAGCGGCGCATGATATACTGCTTCACCGTTTCTCCAAAAAAGGCTCTGCGCATAGGCTGAGCCAGACTTGTTCCACTTTTTATTGGTCAATTTCCACTGTTGGCATGCTGGAAATGACTAATCAAAATATAAATGTATTTTATTCCATATCTATTTAATTGGAATTATATAATAAGATTTTTAACTTTGACAAATAATTCGAGCAAAAAAATTTATAATTCCAATCTAATTGATCGGATTTAATATGCAGAAAAAAGCTCTTGGCCCTATAACCAAGAGCTTACCAGCTTCATTACTCGGCTGATTTCGCCGCACCCGCTTCTTCCGCGTTCGCCACGCTGTTGATGGCGGAACGCTCAAAAACCAAACGGGTATTGTCGCTCACTTTCAAAGTCACTTTCTCTTCGCCCAATTCCACAATGGTACCGTGCAAACCGCCAATCGTAACGACTTTGTCCCCTTTTTTCAAGTTACCCAGCATTTGCGTGCGTTCTTTTTGGCGTTTTTGCTGTGGGCGGATCAAAAAGAAATAAAAAGCGACAAACACCAAAAGCATAGGCAGTATTCCCATTAATTGTTGACTCATGACTACATCCTCCCCTTCAATTAAAAAGCAGTATCTGGATTTAACGATCCATAATACTTCATCATGAATTCATCACGGAAATCGAGCAGACGATCTTCGCGAATCGCTTGCCGCACTTGCTCCATCAAGTTAAGCAGGAAATAGAGGTTATGATAAGTCGTTAAGCGCAATCCAAACGTCTCGTCTGCTTTAATCAGATGGCGCAAATACGCACGCGTGTAGTTACGGCAGGTGTAACAATCGCATTCCGGATCAAGTGGGGTGAAATCCCTTGCAAATTTCGCATTGCGCACCACCAACCGACCTTGGCTTGTCATCGTGGTGCCATTGCGCGCAATTCGCGTCGGCAACACGCAATCAAACATATCAATCCCCAAGATGGCTCCCTGTATCAAGGCATCAGGCGAGCCAACCCCCATCAGATAACGCGGCTTATGTTTGGGCAAATGCGGTGTGGTATAAGATAAAACCTCATACATGATGTCCTTTGGTTCGCCTACGCTTAATCCGCCAACCGCATAGCCTGGCAAGTCCAATTCCACCAGCTGTTTGGCACTCTCTTCCCGCAGGTCTTGATGCATGCCACCTTGCACAATGCCAAACAGCGCTTGATCCTCTGGACGCTGGTGCGCTTCCATGCAGCGCTTCAACCAGCGGTATGTACGTTCTGTGGAAGCCTTCACATACTCTTTTTCTGCCGGATGAGGGGGACATTCATCAAATGCCATAATGATGTCCGCCCCGAGCGCATTTTGGATTTCCATCGCCTTTTCTGGACTGATGAACAATTTCTCCCCACTTAAGTGAGAGCGGAATGTTACCCCTTCTTCTGTGATATTGCGCAGCTGGCTCAGGCTGAACACCTGAAATCCACCGCTGTCGGTCAAGATGGGCCGATCCCAGTTCATAAAGGAATGAAGGCCTCCCGCTTCCTTGACAATCTCATGTCCCGGTCGCAAAAAGAGATGGTAGGTGTTGGACAAGATGATTTGTGCATTCATCTCCTTTAATTCTTCAGGACTCATCGTCTTGACGGTGGCCTGCGTTCCCACAGGCATAAAGATCGGCGTCTCAATCGTTCCGTGCGGTGTATGTAAACGGCCCAACCGGGCACCAGACTGCTTGCATTCTTTGATTAATTCATATCGAACAGCCAAGATGCTTCCTCCCACTACGGTTACATTGCTGCTGCAAAAGTTCCTTGTCTACCATTATAGAGATGATTGCCTCAAATAATCAACATCGCATCTCCAAAACTGAAGAACCGATAACGTTGATTCACCGCTTCCTCATATGCTTTCATGATCAATGCCCTTGAGGCAAAAGCGCTCACCAGCATGAGCAGAGTCGACTGTGGCAAGTGAAAATTGGTAATGAGACCATCCACCACTTTAAAGGTATAACCAGGATAGATGAAGATATCCGTCCAACCGCTGTCGGCAAGAACTTCTCCTCCATGGCGGGAAGCCACCGTTTCGAGCGTGCGCACAGAAGTCGTTCCCACGGCGATCACCCGATGCCCCTTGCGCTTGGCCTCGTTGATGATCGCCGCCGTCTCCCCGCCCAGCTCATAATACTCTTCATGCATCTGATGCTCCTCTACTTTGTCCACCATCACCGGGCGAAATGTGCCCAATCCGACATGCAGGGTGACAAACGCCAATTTCACCCCTTTCCGCTCGATTCGCTCCAGCAATTCCGGCGTGAAATGCAAGCCTGCCGTGGGTGCGGCAGCCGAGCCGATCACCTTGGAGAACACCGTCTGATAACGCTCCGGATCATCCAATTGTTCATGTATGTAAGGCGGCAATGGCATTTGCCCCAATTCTTGAAACAATTTCTCCACATCGTCCGCTTCATATTGCAGACGAAACACGCGACCGCCCGCCACCTCTGTCGGCGCTTCGGCCACTGCCCGCAGGCGGCCCTCACCAAATGAAACCACAGTGCCTTCTTTTACCCGTTTGGCCGGCTTCACCAGGGCTTCCCAGCGATCCCCACCAAACGGCTTCAAAAGAAGCAGTTCAATTTTGGCGCCAGTCCCTTCTTTCACCCCGATCAGCCTGGCCGGCCGAACCCGACTGTCATTCAACACCAGCACATCGCCCGGCTCCAGATAGTCAAGCAAGTGCGGAAACTGGGTATGCGTCCACGTTTGCCGCTTGCGGTCAATTACCATCAACCGGGAACTGGCGCGATCAGCCATGGGAGTTTGGGCGATCAACTCTTGCGGTAATTCAAAATGATATTGCGCTACATCCATTTCTATCCCTACCCTCAACCAAGTCAAAAAAGAAATCGCCCATTTGCTTAGCGAAACAGGCGAATCAGGTAACTGACCAATGACAGGATCACACTGATCAGAATGCAAGTCACAATCGGAAAATAAACCTTCACATTCTCTTTCTCAATCACGATATCCCCTGGCAAGCGGCCCAACGGCAAGTATTTGCCACCCACTTGCCAGATCAGGCCAATCAGCACCAAGATGCCGCCAATGATGATCAATGTTTTAGCCACTGGATTCATTTGGGCCACTCCACTTGTAAGTGTTCACAACAACGCATGGTTACCATCCGCCCGCGCGGGGTGCGCTGCAAGAAGCCGATTTGCATCAAATACGGCTCGTACACATCCTCAATTGTATGCGACTCTTCGCCAATCGTCGCCGCGAGCGTCTCCAGTCCAACCGGACCCCCACGAAACTTCTCGATGATCGTCATCAATAAACGGTGATCCACATGATCTAACCCCATTTTATCCACTTGAATTCGATCTAATGCGTCACGAGCCGCCTCTTCGGTGATAATCCCATCGCCGCGCACCTGCACGAAGTCACGGACCCGCTTCAGCAGACGGTTGGCAATCCGCGGCGTTCCCCTGGCCCTTGAGGCGATTTCGATCGCCCCCGCTTCCTGGATCGGCACTTGCAGCAAGTCCGCCGCCCGTGCCACGATCAGGGTCAATTCATCCACCGTATAATACTCGAGTCGACTCATCACGCCAAACCGATCGCGGAGCGGGGACGAAAGAGAACCGGCCCGGGTCGTCGCTCCCACCAGTGTAAAGGGGGGCAGATCGAGCCGGACAGACCGCGCACTCGGCCCCTTGCCGATTACGATATCGAGCGCAAAATCTTCCATCGCCGGATAAAGCACTTCCTCCACCGAACGATTAAGGCGGTGAATCTCATCGATAAACAGCAAATCGTGCGGCTGCAAATTGGTTAAAATCGCCGCCAAATCGCCAGGCCGCTCAATCGCGGGTCCTGAGGTGGTTCGGATGCTGACACCCAATTCGTTGGCGATAATATTGGAAAGCGTGGTTTTCCCCAGTCCGGGCGGGCCGTATAACAAGACGTGGTCCAACGCTTCCCCGCGCAGTTTGGCCGCTTCAATATAGACTTTCAAATTTTCTTTTACCCGCGACTGCCCAATATATTCACTAAAAAAGCGAGGGCGCAGACTAAATTCGACCATCTCTTCTTCTTCATTGGTCAATTTGGCTGAGATGATCCGTTCATCCATCGTCCGTTCCCCCTCATCGCTTCATCATCGCTTGCAACGCTTTTTTGATCCATTCTTCGGTGCCCATCTCCACTCCATCTTTTTGTTTGCTCTCACGCGCCGCCCATTCCGCTTCTTCCTCATTATAGCCAAGGGCAAGAAGCGCATCAATCACATCACGTTCTCCACCCGCCAATGCCGGGCCCGGCGCGGTCTCCGGCATAAGTAAGGGACCTTGCTCCCAACCCAGCTTGGCCAGCTTGTCTTTAAGGTCAAGCACAAGCCGTTGCGCCGTTTTCTTGCCCACACCAGGGAGCTTGGTCAAGGTTTTTACGTCTTCGATTTGGATCGCCTGAACGAGCGCCTCCGGCTGCATATGCGTCAGCATCGCCAAAGCCGCTTTCGGTCCAACACCGGACACCTCCAATAACAGGCGAAACAGATTCCGCTCCCGTTTGGTCTTAAAACCATAGAGCAATTGCGCATCTTCACGCACGACAAAGTGTGCATATAACATCACTTCTTCCCCATCTGAAAACACAAACGGATTGGGGACAAAAACTTGATAGCCAACCCCATGCACATCGACCGCCAGATAATCGGCTTCGTGGTAGGCGACTTCCCCTTTGACGAATTCAATCATGATTTCATTCCCCACTTGCTTAACTTATGTACTGATTGGGATGAATGCGCTTCACAGATGGCGATGGCCAAAGCATCGGCCACATCGTCCGGCTTGGGGACACGCGGCAAGTGAAGTAGCATTTTCACCATCTCCTGCACCTGTTTCTTTTCGGCCTGGCCGTAACCGACCACCGCCATCTTCACTTGCAGGGGCGTATATTCCGTGATCAGCACTCCCGCCTCCTCCGCCGCCAGCATCATCACCCCGCGCGCTTGTCCCACGGTGAACGCCGTTGTCACATTGCGGTTAAAAAACAGCTTCTCGATCGCAACCACATCCGGTTGATAGGTGCGAAACAGCTTGGTGCACGCATCATAAATCTGTTTTAAACGGGTGGCCGTCGGCAAGCCGGCTTCCGTTTGAATACTGCCGTATTCGATCGCTTTTAAGTGGTTTCCATTCTGATCCAGCACGCCAAATCCGACGATGGCAATCCCCGGATCAATCCCCATGATTCGCATGCATAGTAAACCCCTCTCCATTGAAGCGAACACTCATTCTGAGCAAATTATAACATACTGGCCGTTCTTGGCGAGTGGTTTTTAACAAGCTTCAGAACGACCGCACTCCGCTGCTGGAGTTTCCTGCCATCCACAAAAAAACGCCCCCTTTGCCAAAAGGGGGAAGGTTGTTGCCTATTCCGTCTCGGAATAAGCGGGAATATCAAGCAACCGGTCAACCGTCACGAATTCATATCCGGAATCCTCCAAATATTTAATAATATAGGGCAATGCCTCGACCGAATTGCCAATTTGCGTTCCACCGAAAGAGTGTTGCAAAATGATTCCACCCGCTTCGATGTTGGCTTTCACTTTATCGACGATGTTGTAGGGGGAATTGCCTTTGCGCCAATCCAACGTATCCACACTCCATTGAATCACTTTATATCCGCGTTTCCCTAAATGGAGGGTGATTTCATCATCAATCGCTCCATACGGGGGGCGAATGAACAGTGGCTTTTTATGAATTGCGTCGTAAACCAAAGCACCCGTGCGGTCGATTTCAGCATCCACTTGCGCAAGCGACAGCTTGGTCAATTCCTTATGGGAATAAGAATGGTTTCCCACAACATGCCCTTCTTCGACTATTTGCCGCACCACTTCGGGATATCGCTCCACCATCTTTCCCACCACAAAAAACGTGGCTGGAACCTGTTCCTTTTTCAGTATGGCCAACACTTGCGGAGTGAATCGCTCATCGGGGCCATCATCAAACGTCAACGCCACTTGTTTGCGAAATGCCGGCCCCCGGTAAAACAGGGGTTGGGATTTTAAGGCTTCCAATTGTTTCCGTTCTGCCACCGTCAGCTTATTCGTCACCTTCTCCGTGCGCACCTTCGGCTTCATGTTGACAACAGGCTTTGCCGGTTCATTTGTCAATGGCGGTGACGCTTTGGCTTGTTGATCGATTTCATTGGAACCATCTTTCGCTTGAGGGGCTCGAAGCGGCTTTCCTACTGGTTTCACCGGTTGGAGCGTCGTTTTCTCCAGCATGCACCCCACTAAAAGAAGTATACATAAACCGAGAAATGCCCATCTCGCCCTTTTGTAACCAGCCATGTTGAGTCACTCCCGCAAAAAGCAGAAAATCATTTCATATGCAACGTATACCGTGGATAAGCGATTTGTGCATCAAAATCAGAACAACCTTTCCATATTACGGAATCATTCTAACACAACCTATAAAAACTCGACATCCACCATTTGACAAATTTTCAAAGAAAACAGACAAATGCCTCCAAAAAAACCATCCAATTGGATGGGAACGCGGGCAACATCGCGAGGGAGAAGTTGTAGGGCTCAGTTGCGGCAAGTATAGACAAACGCAGGCGGCAAGTTCATCGGCACAAACTGCATCGACAACTCGCTGAACTGCTCCGAGAACTGACGTTTCATTTGCCATGAATATTGGAAGGCGACAAAGATCCCGCCTGGCTTAAGGGCGCCAACCACTTGACCCAACAGTTCATCTCTCAATTTCTGTGGAAAACATGCAAACGGAAGGCCGGAAACAATCACATCGACCGACTCTCTTCCCCACTCGTACCGGTCTAATGCAAGGAGCAGCTCAAGGGCATCCGTTTCCACATGAAACTGGGGATACCGGTTTTGCAGGGGCTCTCTTAACCGTTTATCCTGTTCAAATATCAAGACTTGTGACTCAGGCCGCGCCAATTGGGCCAATGCTTTCGTGAATACCCCAGTTCCCGCGCCTAATTCCACTATTCGCGATGCGGATTCAAACGGAATCTTTCTCATCATCGCATTGGTCAAATAGCGGGAACTTGGGACCACACTCCCCACTAGATGCGGCGATTTAATAAAAGAATAAAAAAAGCGCAATCGGTCCGACCATGGTTGAGAAAGAACGGACATCTCTCCACATCCTTTCTTGTTTAAAATAAAGTATTCAGGTCGGTTTTATCAATAATAATACCCGTTATCCCCTCTCAATAAGTATCCCCTTAGCCCATTTTTTGTATGACTAGGAAATTAGGGAAGCTCCACCTTGTAGAAAGCACTGACAAGAGAAAACATCAAATCCTTTTTCCTTCTTGCATTCCGTGATGAATGCCACACAGGAAAAGTTTTTTATGTTGGGATAGGGGCCCCTGTTTACGACCCGGAATAAACTTATTTGTTGACAATATAGAATGGTGTTATCTACAATATAATTAATCAGTTTTGCATTAAGCCAACTTATATGGCCTTATCCATAATATGTGGAATTGGACAATGTTTGATGAAATTCATGGAAGAAACTTTTTGACCACAGGAGGAGACAAGCATGAACTTGTGGATCCGTCGCAGTTTAATCATTGTATTATCCTTGTTGCTGTTTACCCTTACCGCTTGTCAACCATCGACGAACCACTCGGTCGGCCATCCCATCCGTGTGACTGCAACCACTGGCATGATCGCAGACATTGTGAAACATGTGGGGGGAAAGCATGTTCAGGTGACCAGCCTGATGGGGCCCGGCGTCGATCCCCATCTGTTCAAAGCTTCCCAAGGTGATATCCAGAAACTAAATGATGCTGATCTTATCTTTTATAATGGGCTCCATCTTGAAGGAAAAATGGGAGATATCCTGGGGAAAATCGGAAAAACCAAATCCGTGGTCGCCGTTACTGACCAAATTCCCAAAGAAAAGCTTTTGATTGCGGAAAAAAACCAAACCGACCCTCATGTATGGTTTGACGTTCGCTTGTGGATGGATGCAACCAAACGGGTGGAACATACCTTAAGCAAGATCGATCCCAAGCACCAGCAAGATTACAAGCGCCAAACGGAATTGTATATGACTGAATTGAAAGAATTGCATGACTATTCCCGCGAGCAAATCGCCACAATCCCCAAACAACAGCGCGTGTTGGTTACGGCTCATGACGCGTTCGGCTATTTTGGCCGCGCTTATGACATTGAAGTTGTGGGGTTGCAAGGAATCAACACGAACTCCGAGTACGGCGTCGCTGATGTATCCAAGCTGGTCGATTTGTTGACCTCCCGTAAAATCAAAGCGGTATTTGTGGAATCCAGCGTGCCTAAACGTTCAATCGAAGCGGTTGTGCAAGGAGCCCGGCAACGCGGTCACGAGGTGGAAATCGGAGGGGAATTATTCTCCGATGCAATGGGCAAAGAGGGGACACCATCCGGGACGTATATTGGCATGGTGCGGCACAATGTGGACGTGATAACCGGGGCTTTAAAATAAAAACGAGCGGGGTGATCATTGATGAAACCAAGAACAAGTCCTGTATCAGTCGAGCGTTTATCCGTTGCTTATCACAAAAAGCCCGTTTTGAGGGAAGTCACCTATGAATCCCCAGAAGGTGAGCTCATAGGGATCATTGGCCCTAATGGCGCGGGAAAATCCACCTTTATCAAAGCGATCTTGGGGTTGTTGCCGCTTACGAGCGGCTCAGTGAAAATCTATGGGCAACCTTATCGGGCAAAACAACAACTCATCGGGTATGTTCCGCAGCGTGAATCCGTCGATTGGGATTTTCCAACAGATGTGCTCGATGTGGTTCTGATGGGGAGATACGGGAAGTTGGGGTGGTTTAAGCGCCCCGGCAAACCGGATCGGGAAATCGCCATGTCCTGCCTAGAAAAAGTGGGGATGACCAACTTCTCCAAACGGCAAATCAGTCAGTTGTCGGGCGGACAACAGCAACGAGTCTTTTTGGCGCGCGCATTAGCACAAGATGCGACCATTTATTTTATGGATGAGCCGTTCGCAGGCGTGGATGCCGCCACAGAAAAAGCAATCATTCAGGTATTGCAGGAACTGAAAGCACAGCAAAAAACGGTCTTTGTCGTTCATCATGACTTACAGACCGTCACGGATTATTTCGATTCGATTATGCTGCTTAACATGCGTTTAATCGCAGCGGGTCCCACAAAACAGACCTTCACTGTGGAAAACCTGCAAAAAACTTATGGCGGACGACTCGCACTGTTGCCTAAACAGTCTGATTTGGAAATAATGGGGTGAAAACGATGATAGGACCTAATACATTATGGGTTATCGCAGGTACCACCACCTTGGGTTTTACCAGCGGAATCATAGGCAGTTTCGCTTTCTTGCGAAAACGGGGCTTAATGGGAGACGTTCTTTCTCACGCCGCTCTGCCCGGAATCTGTATGGCGTTTATGATCACCGGCGCAAAAAACATGTTTGCTTTTTTGATCGGGGCTTTGTTTACCGGCTTAATCGCTTCTTTCGCCATCAATTTCATTACGGGGCGCTCCAGGATTAAAGAGGATACGGCGCTTGGACTGATCTTATCCGTTTTCTTCGGGCTGGGGATTGTGCTGCTTACGCAAATTCAGCACAGTCCGAACGGAAACCAGAGTGGGCTGGACAAGTTTTTGTTTGGGCAGGCGGCCGCCATTGTCCAATCAGACTTGCAATGGTTGGGCATCGTTTCGCTCCTGTTGGTTACCGTCTGCTTTCTTTTTTTCAAAGAGCTGAAATTGCTTTCCTTTGACCCTGCTTTCGCCAAAAGCATAGGATTTCCGCTCAGCCAATTGGAATTTCTGTTTATGTTGCTTTTGGTTACCACCGTTGTGATCGGATTGCAGGCGGCGGGTGTGATTTTGATGGCCGCTCTACTGATCACGCCCGCGGCAGCGGCCCGTTATTGGACGGAACGCTTGGAACGGATGATCATCATCGCCGCTTGCTTTGGCGGACTTTCCGGACTGCTTGGTTCATGGATCAGCACATGGAGCGCCCAACTTTCGACTGGACCCATCATCGTGTTGTCCTCCACCGCGCTCTTTTTTCTGTCCATGTTATGCGCCCCTGAACGCGGATTGATCGCCAAAGGGTTGCACTTGATGAAGCTCAAAAGCAAAGTAGCCGAAGAGATCACACTTACCGTCTTATATGAGTGGATGGAACGGAAGCAACGCACAGCCATCGCAGAGACTGAGCTCCCAAAGATATTGCAGGAATCTCACTTATCCGCCAAACAGATAGCCAACATCGAACAAAAAGGCTGGATCCATCGAAAAGGAGGCTATCTCACTTTCAGCGAGATGGGTTGGAAAGAAGCTTACAACACAACTCTCTTCAAACGGCTCATGGAAATCTGGTCGATGTATGAAACCACATTGGAAAGTCCCATTCCCTTGCAAGAAGTGGAGAAAAAAGAAGAACTCCCCTCGCAACTTGCAAACACTCTTCAAACACTGTTGCAAAAGCACCAGCATGCGCCGAGGTTATTGCCACAACACCTCACGCCATCTGAACAGGGAGGGTTCCTATGAGCGAATTCTGGATCATCTTGGCGGGCATGTTGGTCGCCTCAAGTTGTGCGCTATTGGGCTGTTTTCTCATCTTAAGAAAGATGGCGATGGTTGGCGATGCCATCAGCCACGCGGTTCTGCCCGGAATCGTCATCGCATTTCTCTTTACGGGCGATCGTCACTCACTGCCCATGCTGTTGGGGGCCGCCGCCTTTGGACTGATTACCACCATACTGATTGAATCTTTGCGCCAAACGGGGGTGCAAGCGGACGCAGCCATCAGCGTCACGTTCACCTCCCTGTTCTCCCTTGGGATTATCCTGATTTCTTTGTTCGCAAGGCAAGTCGATTTGGATTTGGATTGCGTGTTGTATGGCGAAATCATCTATGTTCCCTGGGACACCATCATTTGGAACGGGATCGATTGGGGTCCCAAGGCCGTTTGGCAAGTGGTCGGCACCCTCGCCTTAAACCTGTGCATCATCCTGCTCTTCTATAAACAGCTGAAAATCAGCGCGTTCGACCCTGCCATGGCAGCCGCCGTCGGCATTCCTGTCGCCCTGTTCCACTACCTGCTGATGGGGCTGGTCTCCGTTACGACCGTCGCTTCGTTCGAAAGCGTAGGTGCGATTCTGGTCGTCGCCATGTTAATCGTCCCCGCGGCTGCCGCCTATCTCTTAACTGATCGTTTAAGTCTCATGTTGCTTTACAGTGTCCTGATCGGTTGCCTCAGTTCCGTCACCGGATATTTCTTGGCCAGTTTCCTCGACGCATCTGTCGCCGGCGCGATGACCGTGATGGCGGGCCTCTTCTTCGTCCTCGCCTTGTTTTTATCACCACGACACGGCTTGATCACAAGGTGGTGGCAACGGTTGCAGCTCCGGCAAGAACTGACTTCTTCAAATGACCAGCAAGTGTGATCACACCCCCTTTCCGTGCTGACGGAAAGGGGGGCTTTTTTGACCGCATATGCCGACTGGCCATGTTGATTCTGTTAGTTCTCAGTCTCTCCTTGCGCCTGTCTCAGCATTTGCTCCAGATAGGCCTGTGATTGCCCGCGCGGAATCGACAGACTCTGCCAGGCCGCTTGTTTCAACCATTTCCCGACATACACCATCTGCCCGATATGGGTGGAATAATGAACCACCTGTCTTTGTAGCGCTTGGATCACCGTATGTTTCTGGCCGCGGATCGTGACGGTCTTCAATAAATCGCCAGGCGTCAGGCTCTCCACCGTATCGAGGAGCACTTGCCATCCTTCCTCCCAATCCCGCATGAGGGCCTCCCGCGTCGCATAGCCCCCCTCAAACTCCTCTTCCCGATTCCGGGTGGGCTTCTCACCATCCGTCGTCAAAAAATCCGTCCACCGAGAACGCATATTGCCCGCCAAATGCTTGACGATAATGGCGATGCTGTTGGACCCTTCGGCTGGGATCACATGGAGGTCCGCCTCACTCAATTGATCCAGCACTCCTTCCCCTGTCCGCTTGATATCGCGGAAATTTGCCAACACCGACTCCAAGTACGCCTGTTCCACTCGCATTCGATTCACCTCGTTTCCATACGTTCTCCCATGTTCATTCCCAAAATACATACTGTTCAAGCGTCATTATGGATGATCGAAAATAAACGGAATAAAACTTCAACTGCGAAATACAGAAAACCCAGGATTGGCTATCCCGGGTTTGGTTCACTCTGCATATTTCGCCAGTTCTTCTTCATCCACATCAAAGTTGGCATACACGTTTTGCACATCATCATGATCCTCAAGGGCATCGATCAGATTGAACACTTCTTTGACCGCATCCCCTGTCAGTTGCACTTTATTGGACGGAACAAAGGTCACTTCGGCTGTGGTGAAGGTCGCTCCCGCTTCTTCCAACGCTTGCTTCACTTCTTCAAAAGCATCGGGCGAGGTGGTGATTTCATACGCTTTCTCAGTTGCCTCAAAATCATCCGCCCCACTTTCCAACGCGACCAACAAGCATTCTTCTTCCTCGAGCGGGGAAGTTTCCCGACCGATCACCAGCAAGCCTTTACGCTCAAACATCCACGACACACAACCGCTTTCCCCCATGTTTCCACCGCGTTTGGAGAAAATATGGCGAATATCGGCGGCAGTGCGGTTGCGGTTGTCGGTCAACGTCTCAACCATGATCGCGGTGCCGCTTGGGCCATATCCTTCATACGTAATCGCTTCATACTCTTTGCCGTCGCCGCCGCCAGCGGCTTTTTTGATCGCGCGCTCAATATTGTCGTTTGGCATGTTTTGCGCACGGGCTTTGGCGATGGCTAAGCGCAACTGATGGTTATTGGCCGGGTCTTTGTCACCCATTCGAGCGGCAACGTAGATTTCTCGCGCCAATTTGGCGAACACTTTGCCACGCAAGGCATCCTGCCGACCCTTGCGGTGCTGGATATTCTTCCACTTGGAGTGTCCTGCCATCAGACTCACTCTCCCTACTCTTCTTTATAGCCCCCAGTCGCGCAGATAGCGAAAATCAATGCCGACCGTCCGGTTTCCCACCTTTAAGATCACTGGCATTCTGCGCTTATACTGGTTAAGAATAATCCGTTTGCTCACCTTGGAAATAAATTCATCTTCAAACCCAAGGGCACGCAATTGGTCCAACGTGTAACGTTGATCCACCATATAGTGGAGCAAACAGTCCACCTCAAGATAAGAGAAGCCCAATTCACCTTCATCGGTTTGGTCTTCCCACAAATCGGCGCTTGGCGGTTTGGCGATGATCGACTCGGGCACACCGAGATGGGCCGACAACTGGCGAACCTGCGTCTTATACAAGTCCCCGATCGGATTGATGGCGGAAGCGGCATCACCATATTGTGTTCCATAACCCAACAGCAGCTCGGTTCGATTGCTCGTCCCAATGACCAAGGCGTTGTAGTGGGCCGACAAGTCATAGAGAATCGTCATCCGCTCACGCGCCATTTTGTTGCCACGACGCAGAGGCGTCGCCTCCGGCATCAATTCAAAGTAAGCGTCGATTTGCGGAGTGATATCAATCGTGAGTGCCTCAACCCCCGTCGCCGCGATGACCGTTTCGGCATCTTCCAAGCTGCTCGGGCTGCTTGTCTTATATGGCATTCTGACTGCAACCACATTCTCCGGTCCAAAGGCGCGCACACTCAAGTATAAGGATAAAGCCGAGTCAATCCCACCGGACAAGCCTAAAATCACTTTGTCAAAACCGGCTTTCATCACTTCTTCACGGAGGGCGGTCGTAAGGAGATCAGTGGTCAGCTCTTCATTCAGCCGCAGGAAAGGCGCTTGTTCCAACATATCCGTGACCATCTTCATAGCCATGTTCCCTCCCCGCTCCGTTTGCGTTTGATACGGTTTAATTCACGCAAGGTGATATCCAAGTTCTCATCACGCAACATCGGCATCTGGAACCGCGCTTTCCTTACTTTGTCTATTTCGAGATCGGCAATGAGCAGCTCCTCCTTAAAGAGGGAGGCCTGTTTCTCAACCTCGCCAAAGGGGTCTACCACCGCGGATCCCCCAAAGAAGGAAACCCCGTCTTCCGTCCCCACTCGATTGGCAAACAAGACATAACACCCGTGCGACATAGCTTGGGTTTTCATGATGTTAACCCACGCCTCTTGCGAACCCAATCCTTCACCATGTGTGTTGCGTGCTGGCGAATTGGATGGGATGATCAAGATTTGCGCCCCATCTTGGGCCAACAAATAAGCAGTGGATGGGTGCCAAGCATCTTCGCAAATTTGGATGCCCACTTGTCCGAATCGGGTAGGAATACTGCGGATCATTTGGCCATGGCCAAAATAACGCGCCTCATCAAACATTCCATATGTAGGCAAGTATACCTTCCGATGCAGATAATGAAGATTCTGTTGCGTAATATATGCCGCAGAGTTATACAAGGTGTGCTCAGGGCTATGTTCGACAAAGCCGAAGACGAGATCCATCTCCCCTGCCGCTTGAATCAGTCGCTGAATGTCCGGGCTAAACGGGTCTCTGGCCATCTCATAGGTCAAATCCAACAGATTATAACCCGTCAGGCTCAACTCAGGAAAGATCAAAAGATCCACCTGTTCCTCTCGGGCCTGGTGGATCATTTCCTCGTGCAATTCCAAATTAATATCCACTCGCCCCAAGCGTGGTCTGATCTGTGCAAGTCCTATTCTCATGCTTTGGCCTCCTCAGGCAAAAACAAGGCTTTATAAAATCAATCTACATCATACCATAAGCTTTTCCATCTACCAATAGAAGAGTTGTTTCAATTGATATTTCCATTTATTTCTTCCTTCTGCTATTTTCTGTAAATAAGGCAAGGAATATTTCATCTGGTAGCCCCGTTTTTGTTCGGCAAGACCGATCACTTCCCTCATAAATTCGTTAGGAAAGGCCAGCAATAACGAAAGGACTTTTTTTTCAAAAGATGACAAGAGGCGCCCTTTCTCATATTGGCTAAGGAACATTTGCAACCACTCTTCCGACCACGCATGTTCCACTAAAATTCGTGAAGCCATCTGCCAAACGTCGCCAATCTGGGCATCATACGTTGCCGTTTCAAAATCAATCAGCCAGATTTGGCCCGAACAATCAATCATCCAATTGTGGCTGGCCAAGTCGCGATGGGTCAGCGCATGCAGGCGGCGCTCTTTCAAAGAAAAGCGGGTCAGCGGCATCTGCCGCAGTCGCTCCCAAGCCGCCAGGCCGTCCAGATAAAAGTCGCGGCCATAAGCCAACAGAAGTTCCCGCAAGGGAGTGGGCAACCTCTCGGCCTGTTGCAAGACTCGGTAAAATTCGTTCAACCGTTGGGCAATGCGCTCAGGCAGGAGAAAAGCCGCCTCATCTGCCGGCGGCGTCATCAATCCCCGTCCCAAACGATGGAATATGGCTAATGTCTCAACCATTTGTTCCACATCTTCTCTAATGGTGTACCGACCTGTTTTCCCTTCGATAAATGGCATGAACAGCCATTCCCCGCCGTCTGTGTAGATGGGTTGCATCGCGGTGAACCCCCGCGCACGCAACTCCCGGTCCACCTGCACCCACCAATGCAACCAGCTTGGATGAACGTGTTTGGCAATCCATTTATGTTGATTTGTTTCAATGCACCAATTTTTGCGGTAAGGTCTCATCCGATGCACCTTGGTATGTAATACAGTTTCCACAAGGGTTGGGTGAGGTTGTTTCATCGCTCCTTTCCTTTCTCTTTAAGCTATTGTAGAAGAACTTTCCTTAAATCTGGCCGGCTCCATCTGCGCCACTTGGGGTTGTTGCCAATAACCCGGTGGATTCCAGCCTTCCGCTGAATAATAAGACGTTGCCGAAGCCTCCGGATAAGGGGCGTACGCAGCGTAGCCCTGATGGTTCCCAACCCCTTCCCCCAGTCCTCCTTGAATCATCGGATAAGCAGCCGGATGAATCGGGGCCGGCACGGGAACATATGGATCATAAGCAGATGGATAAGCTGTCGGATGGCCAGGTGGAAAAGCCGGCCAAAACCCGTGGACAAATCCGGGAAACGGTGGCATTGGCGGCGGATAATGAACTGGATAAGAGGCCTCTTCGTAAAACGAAGGTTCCCAAGGAGATGAAGAATCCCAATCAAACACTTCATAATCCGGCATCTCAGGCATTTGGGGTGGGGTGGGCAAAGTGGAAAAGGGCTTCTGCCCTTCCTCCGGCTCTGGCTTAGCCACCGTTTTCTGCTCTTGCAGGTCAGAAAAGGCCGGTGTGTCCGGTTTTTTGTCTTGCTGCGTGGCAATCAACGGCACTTTGCCGGTAGGGATGCGGATCTTGTCGCCCGCTTTCAGCTCAACAGCCCCCTCTAATGCCGGATTGGCTTCACGTAATCGTTCAACTGGGATATTATACTTTTGGGCAAGTTGCCATAAGGATTCGCCCGCTCGGGCTATGTGGATTTTCATGAAACAACCCCCTTATATACGCTTTGTCAATATTATCCTATGCACGACAAAACACGATCTTGCTAAGACATCATTGAAACATTCGTCATCCTGCCATTTTTTTTGACGCCAATTAACTTTAAAATAGTAATTAAATAAGATAAAGAAGAGAGGCTTACATAATGCGCAAAAGCAAAAAAATCTTTCAATTTTTTCTGCACACATTAGCCGTATTTTCCTTTATCTTGCTTGGTGCTGGCTTTATTCTGTCGGTGAATACGTTGATTCACCCGGCCAAAAACAATGTGACGAGCAAGCTTTCCGAACAGACCGACGCATCGGTCGCTGCCAAGGGAACCTTGATTGGGCTAGGCGATTCGCTTACCAGGGGAATCGGCGACAGTAATGGGCAAGGTTATTTTGGTATGGTCAAACGGGAACTGCAAGAGAAACATGGCGGACTAAGCGCGATTAACCTAAGCATCAGCGGACAGACGTCACACGATTTAGTGTCACAGATCAAACAAAGTCAAACCAAACAATTGGTCAAACAAGCCCAATGGATCGTCATCACCATTGGTGGCAATGATCTGTTTCGCAGCAGTGAGCGCCTGCAAAAGATAGACCCGGGGCAGATTGAACGGGCCCGCCAGCGTTATGAAAAAAACCTGCAAACGATCCTGGGCGAAGTGAAAAGCACCAATCCGGATGCGACCGTTTTTCTGTTCGGCCTATATAATCCTTTTGGTGACATGAACATCCAAGATACCGATCATTATGTGATTAAATGGAACGATACGATCACACAAATTGCGGAACAATTTACAGGCGTCGTCGTTGTGCCTACCTTTGACCTGTTTCAGTTGGCGCCCCGGCAATATTTGTACAGCGACCATTTCCATCCCAATGAACAAGGTTATCGGCGGATGGCAGATCGATTATTGCAGGTGATCTTAGATCAGTCAAGGGAGAGGAAGACAGCATATGGAAAATAACAAGGGCATCATTCTCTCAGTGCAGGATTTGGGCAAGAAAATCGGCAAACGAGACATTGTCAGGCACATTAGCTTTGATGTGAAAGAGGGAGAAATCTTTGGCTTTCTTGGTCCAAACGGCGCAGGCAAAACCACCACCATTCGGATGTTGGTCGGGTTGATCAAACCAACCTCCGGCACGGTTCACATCTGTGGCCATTCGCTTCGTACGGACTTTTTGAAAGCGATCCGCCATGTCGGCTGTATCGTGGAAAATCCTGAACTCTATCCATACCTGACCGGGCAAGAAAACTTGGAACACTTTGCCCGCATGCTTCCCGAAGCCACTCCCGAACGAATTGCCGAAGTCGTGGAGTTTGTTGAATTGACGCCGCGCATTCACGACTTGGTCAAAACCTATTCACTCGGAATGAGACAACGACTTGGGATCGCCCAAGCCCTGTTGGGCAACCCCAAGTTGCTCATCTTGGATGAACCAACCAATGGTCTTGATCCCGCAGGCATTCGCGAGCTTCGCGCATTTATCCGCCGCTTGGCCAAAGAAAAAGGCATCAGTGTCTTCATCTCCAGCCATATCCTGCATGAAGTGCAGCTGATGTGCGATCGAGTGGCCATCATCAATCAAGGGACGATCGTCAAAACAGCGGCTGTCAATGAACTGGTGCAACGAGAAACGCTGGTTGAATGGGAACTGCAACCGGTGACGGACGGGTTGGATAAGCTGAAACAACTCTCCTACGTCTCCCAAGTCGAACAGCGCCAGCCATCCCGCGTGATCGTGCAGATGCCCCGGGATAAAATCGCCGAAACCAATGCCTATCTTGCGAGCGAACGAATCCAAGTCACCGAAATCCGCGCCTACCAGCCTACATTAGAAGATATATTCCTTGAGATGACAGGAGGTCCCGCCCGTGACGAAACTCGTTTATAACGAAATGGTCAAAATGATACGCAAAAAACGGCTTTGGGTGATCGCGCTTATTTTATTGGTATTGATCCCCATCTTCACTTATGCGCAATATCGGACGACGCAAAACACAATTAAGCAATTGGGTACCTCGGACTGGCGGGCCGTGCTCCAACAGCAAATCGTCGATCAACAAAACCGGCTCACGTCAACCCGCGTTCCGGAAGAATGGAAAAGCTACATCAAGCTCAATATTCAACAACAACAATACTATCTTGATCACGACATCAATCCGACCGCACCGGGAGCCCCCACGTTTGTCCGCAAATTTGCCGAGGATGCCATCACCTTGTTTTTCCCTTTGCTCGTGGTGATTTTGGCGGCCGATATCGTTTCATCAGAGCATGCGGGCGGCACCATCAAACTTTTGTTGACACGTCCCGTATCGCGCTGGAAAATATTGCTCAGCAAATATATCGCGTTGCTCTTAAGCGTATCGCTCATGCTTCTGTTGACGATCGTGCTCGGCTATCTGCTCTCAGGCATCATCTTCGGCTATAATGGATGGTCACTCCAAGTCATGATCGGATTCAACCAGCAAGGGGAACATCTCAATGTGGATCATGTGCAGCTGATCCCGCAATGGAAATATATTTTAATGGCTTATGGATTGGCTTGGTTCTCTTGCATCGCTGTCGCCACCATTTCATTTATGGTGTCCGTGCTGATGAAAAATACGGCCTCAAGTATGGGCGTCATGTTGGCTGCGGTGATCTCTGGCAGTTTATTGTCCCAACTCGCCCCCAATTGGAGCGCGCTCAAATATCTGGCTTTTACTCATTTGAACTTGACTGATTATCTCGCTGGACAACCGATGATGTTGGAAAATGTCACGCTGCCTTTCTCGTTGACGATCTTAGGCGTTTGGTCAGTCGCCTCCCTCATTGTCGCGTTTGTGTCGTTCACACAGCGCGATGTGTTAGCATGAGTTTCCTCTCCGGTTTCCGTATAAAGCTCCTTGGTTTAAACAAACTAAAGGTAAATATACTCATTGGGAGGACTTGAGATGAAACGCGTTGCCGTAGAAGCGACCCTTTCCCCTATTCGGGAATACTTAAGCCGACAAGGCTATCAGGTGGAGAACCTGAACGCCTCTGCCGCCCAAACGAATCAAGGGAATTATGCCGCCATCATCCTTTCCGGTCAAGACGAAAACGTGGGAGGGATGCAAGACGTGGTGCAACAATGTCCCGTCATCAATGCGCATGGGATGACTCCGGAACAGGTGCATGAGCGTTTGCAACGACTTAGTCAATAAAAAAGCACCTGCCCCACAGGTGCCCGGGCTACCGACAGGATTCTTGATTGTCGGTAGTCTTTTCTTTGTCGATGATGGGAATCACCGATAAAAAAACCGCGTATTTTCAGATTTCACCCACAGCGAACCAAACTTACTTCCCCAACAAAGTCTGGCGCTCCTGATGGTAATGATAAGGAAACGATCCCAATACCCGCACTTTACATCCAAGCGCGGTCACTTCATCAATCGCTCCTTGCATCAACACATGATTGATGGCCATCTCCGCTTCAATCAAGAAAAAATAATTGCCGAGTCCCGTTTTGGTCGGACGCGACTCGATCCGACACAAGTTGATTTTGCGCCAAGAAAAAGCAGCCAACACTTGATATAACGCACCTGGGTAATCAGCTGGCAAGGTGACTTGCAAACAAGTTTTTTGTTTTGAATCGGCGTCATTGATCTCCAACGGTTGATAGCCCACCGCCCAGAACCGGGTATAGTTGTTGGCCTGATCCTGCACATTTTCTTGACGCACCACAAGTTGATGACATTCGGCCGCTTGCGACGTGCCAATCGCCAACCACTTGTTGGCCGGTTGCTGTCCGATTTGTGCCGCCGCCAAAGCAGTGCTGTCCGTATGGACAAATGTCGCATGTGGTATCAGTTTCCTTACCGTATGATAACATTGGGCAATCGCCTGCGGATGTGACAACACATGCGTAAACTCCGACAGCTGGGTTGTGGCTTGATCGGGGTGCGCCAATAGACAGTGGGAGATCGGATAAATCAGCTCCGCCAACACCGGCAAATCGACTTGGTGCACAAGATGGTCCAATGTCATATGCACAGACCCCTCCAACGCGTTTTCGATGGGGACTACGGCCACATCCACTTTCTTTTCAGCCACAGCCTGCAGAGTGTCAACAATCGTGGGATAAGGCTCCAACCGCACTTCTTTCCCTTCGAACAACGAGCTGGCGGCTGCGTGCGTAAAGGTACCTACCGGCCCCAAATAAGCAACTTTTATTTTCATCGAACCTTCGCTCCTTCATCTTTTTCCCCCGTCCCCACCACCATGGCCCGACGGACGCCATTTATATGGCGCAAGCCGGCGATCACCTCTTCAATCGCTTCCACTTGCGAAGTGTCTATGGACATGGACACATTGGCTTCCCCTTGGAGGGGAATGGTTTGATGGATCGTCAAGACGTTGGCATGGGCTTGCGCCAAGTAGACCAAGACGCTGGACAAGACCCCAGCCATGTCAGCCAAGGTGAGGGACAGCGTGATGATTTTCTCTTTTACCATGGCGTTAAAAGGAAATACACTGTCCTTATATTTATAAAATGAACTGCGACTTAGTCCTACACGTTTGACTGCTTCCTGCACATTGCTGACTTCGCCCGCCGAAAGCATCCGCTTCACTTCCAACGTTTTTTGCATCGCTTCCGGCAACATATCTAATCGCACCAATACAAATGGTTCACTACCCATCATGTTCCTCCAACCATGCGATCTTGCGTTAATATTGCGCACATTTTACCTTTTGAAAGCGCTATCAATCAAGTTCTTTTTGTTTTCGTCCGCAATGAAGAGGAACAGCCTCTTGCTTTAACAAGAGCAAGAGGCTGTTCTCCGGACTATTCCTTTGTCACAAGCTTTAAGGGAACAGGGATTTTTTTGGCGACTTTCTTGTCCCGCAATGCGTCTGCCGCTGCTTTTACCGCCAATTCTCCGATAAGATCCGGCTGTTGGGCCACAGTGGCGGCTAATTCTCCTTGTTTGATGGATTTCAGAGCGTCTTCGTTCCCATCAAAACCAACGACAAGAATCTCTTTGCCCGAACTGTTAATCGCTTGAATCGCGCCTAACGCCATTTCATCATTGTGCGCAAATACAGCCTGTATATCCGGATTTGCTTGCAAAATATTCTCCATGACCGTCAGGCCTTTGGCGCGGTCAAAATTTGCCGATTGTTTCGCCACAACGTTCAATTTTTTATCCGCAACCAGATGAAATCCTTCGCCGCGTTCACGTGTCGCCGAAGCGCCTGGAACACCCTCCAATTCAGCCACTTTCGTTCCCTCACCGAGCCGCTCCGCAATATAATCCGCGGCCATTTTCCCGCCTTTTACGTTATCGGAGGCAACAAATGCTTCAACATCCCCTTTGTCCGCCGAGCGGTCAAGTGTAATAACGGGCACGCCCACGTTATTGGCTGATTGCACAGCTGTGGAAATCGCGGCTGAATCTGTGGGATTGATGAGTAGCGCGTCCACACCTTGTTGTAACAGGTCTTCCACATCATTAATCTGTTTGGATGTGTCATTCTGTGCATCCACGACAATCACTTCGATCCCACGTTTCTTCGCCTCTTGTTCAACCCCGCCTTTTAATGATACGAAGAACGGATTGTTCAGCGTTGAGACGGACAATCCGATTTTAACATTTTGCAAATCCTTTTTTGCGGCAGGTTTTGCCCATTCTGGAGGCGCCAATGAACAAGCTTCCAAGATGAGAAACGACAGTGACAAGAATAACAATAAAACCTTTTTCAATGAGAATCCCTCCTATGCCGCTTTTTTGCGATCGATTAAGACGGCGATTAAAATAACAATCCCTTTGACAACCATTTGATAAAAGGAAGAGACGCCCAGCAAATTGAGTCCGTTATTCAATGTGCCAATGATCAACGCGCCAATGAGCGTGCCAACAATGCGGCCACGTCCGCCCGATAAACTGGTGCCACCCAAGACAACCGCCGCAATGGCATCCAACTCATAAGAGGTTCCCCCTGTCGGTTGAGCCGAATTTAAACGAGAGGTCAAAATGGCTCCCGCCAAAGCGGAAAGCAAACCGGACAATGAATAAATGATCACTTTCACGCGCGGCACCTTAATGCCTGATATCATCGCCGCTTTTTCGTTTCCCCCGATCGCATAAGTCTTGCGGCCAAATGGAGTTTTATGAAGAATTATCCATAACGCCGCAAATGAGATGAGCATGGTGATGGCGGGTACGGGAATCCCTAAAAAGTATCCACGACCAAACAATTGAAATAAGTAATCATCCCCAAGCCCTGTGATTGGATTGCCGTCCGTGTATACAAACGTCAATCCACGGAAAATAGTCATCGTCGCCAACGTCGCGATGAAGGGGGCCATTTTCCCTTTCGTTATGATCAGACCATTGACCATTCCCATCACGGCCCCCATCATACAGCTGACCAGAATGGCCAAAATGGGATCCAAACCGGCAACAATCATCCCTGACATCAAGACACTGGACAATGCCAAAATGGAGCCAACGGATAAATCAATCCCACCCGTCAAAATGACAAATGTCATGCCAAACGCAATCAGCGCATTGATGGCGACTTGCCTCAACAGATTCAAAATGTTTAAAGGGGCCAAGAAGCTTGGGTTTAAGGTAGAAACGATAAAGATGAGGATGAAAAGTCCCAGCAATGGCCCGAGCTTCTCAATCACGTGGCCGGCACGATCACCTTTATTTACGGCTTTCCTTTCACTCATTGTTTTCATGTCACTTCCCTCCTGTTGCAAGTTTCATGATTTTTTCTTGCGTGGCTTCATGTTTGGCCAACTCTCCACGTATCCTGCCCTCATGAACAACCAACACGCGATCGCTCATCCCCAGTATTTCGGGAAGCTCAGAGGACACCATAATAATGGCCACCCCACGGTATGTTAACTCATTCATGAGTTGATAGATTTCCCTTTTTGCTCCAACGTCCACTCCCCTTGTTGGCTCATCTAAAATCAACACTTTCGGTCCAATGCCGATCCATTTGGCTATCACCACCTTTTGCTGATTTCCGCCCGAGAGATTTTTCACGCTCGTTTCCGCCGATTCAGCTTTGATCATTAAGCGTTTAATCAGCATATCCACAAACTCTTGTTCACTCTTTTGATTGATTAAACCCTTTGGAGCGAAGCTGAACAGGTTGGGCAACGCCATGTTTTCCCGAATGGAAAAATCTAAAACAAGCCCTTCGTCTTTGCGGTCTTCCGTAATAAATCCAATACCCAGCTTCACCGCTTGATGTGGCGTTTTAATGACCTCTTTTTGGCCGTTGATCCAGATCTCTCCGGCATCCATTGGGTCTAACCCAAATATGGCCCTCATTATTTCTGTTCGCCCGGCTCCCAGCAAGCCCGCTATGCCGAGAATTTCACCCGAGCGCACGGAAAAGCTGACATCTTCAAACACACCGTTTCTCGTTGCCTTCTTCACTTCAAGTACGGTTTCACCCAAAGTGGGATTCCGTTCGGGAAAGCGTTCTGTCAGTTCGCGGCCAACCATCTTTCTCACCACTTCATCAAAATGGGTTTCCGCTATCGGCTTGGTATCAACGGTTTTTCCATCACGCATGACCGTAATTCGGTCGCAAATCGCAAAAATCTCTTCCATCCGGTGGGAAATGTAGACGATGGACACGCCTTCTGTTCTTAAAGAGTCAATCACTTCAAATAGCTTTTCAATTTCCCTCTCCGTCAAAGCCGCTGTCGGTTCATCCATGATGATGACTTCAGCGTTTGCCATCAACGCTTTTGCAATTTCAATCATCTGCTGTTGCCCCACTGAACACCGGCCCGCTTCCTGATCCAATGGTATCGATACAGACAGTTTGTCAAATTGCTTTTTTGCTAGCGCTTTCATTTCGCTTGAATTTAAAAAACCAAATTTGGTTCGCAACTCTTTTCCTACAAACAAATTTTCCAAAACGGTCATATCCGGCCATATGTTTAATTCTTGATGAATGAAAGCAATGCCGTTTTGCTCGGCTTCTTTGGGATTGGAAAAAACCGTTTCTGTGCCATTAATCAGAATCGTTCCCTGATCCCGTTCATGAAGTCCGGTCAAGATATTCATTAAGGTTGATTTGCCCGCGCCGTTTTCTCCCATTAACGCATGGACTTCCCCCTCGCCAAGAACAAAGTCGACACCCGTTAACACTTGGTTTTTGCCAAATGCTTTATGGATATTGCTCATCTCGATCCGCATGAAACTCACCCCTTGCTAAAAGATGACGCCGGCCTGTAAAATGCAATTGGCATAAGGCGTTGCCTCTCCTGTTCGAATCACCGCTTTCGCCTGTTTCGTCAATTGTTTAAACTCTTCATGGGACAGATAATCGATTGTCACGTCGGAAAACTTTTGCTTTATATACATAAAGGATGGTTGATTTGCCGCTATGATTTCGTGTGCCAGAAAAACCTTTTCAATGACCATGTCATCCGCTACAACATCGACCACATCTTTGAAGCTGGGAACCCCCAACTTTAAAGACAAGTCAATTCGTCGCACCCCCTCGGGAATCGGCAAGCCCACATCGGCAATCACAATATAGTCCGTATGTCCAAGGTCTGTTAACACCTTCGCGATATGGCTGTTTATAATCCCGTTCCGTTTCATTCAAGGCTCTCCTCTACTTCTGCTCTTGTTGGCATTCCGCCTTGCGCTCCAAACTTCATCACGGACAAAGAGGCTGCCCGGTTCGCAAAACGCAAGCTTTCCCGCAAGCTTTTTCCCTCTGCCAAAGCCACCGCGAACGCTGCATTAAAGGTGTCTCCCGCCCCCGTCGTATCCACCGCTTCCACTTGATAAGCTGGAACGAGCACTTCGTTTTCACCATCGTGATAACGCACTCCCTTGTTCCCAACTGTGATAAACACTTTGTTTGGATACCGTCGCAATGCCTCTTCAGACTTAAGTCCACCGAATAAGATGGATGCTTCATGTTCATTTGGTGTCAAATATGTCGCTTTTTCAATCACGGTTTGGCTTAAAGCCCGGGCGGGAGCCGGATTCAATAAAAGCGGAACCCGAATGTCGTGACAAATCTTGCTCACATACTCCACGGTTTCTTCCGGAATTTCCTGTTGAATCAAAACAATATCCGATTCACGAATAACCTTGAGTGCTTTTTCGACATATTGCGGAGTGACGCGATCGTTTGCCCCTTTTACAACGACAATGCTGTTATCTCCTTCAGCCAACACGATGTGGGCTGTTCCGCTTTCCATATCTGTAACCGGTTTCACATAGTCGGTGCGAACATTGTTTTCTTTAAAGTTCTGCAGGATGGCTTTTCCATAGTGATCATCCCCCACACATCCGATCATGGAGACAATCGCTCCCAGACGCGCCGCTGCGACGGCCTGGTTGGCGCCTTTTCCACCCGGGACGGTTTTGAATGCCTCCCCGAGCACCGTTTCCCCCGCACCCGGGCGTTTGGAAGAAGTCACCACCAAATCCATCGAGGCGCTTCCGACAACCGCTATCTTAACCATGTTCATCAACCTCTCTTGTCGTATTTCTCTCGACAAATGTAACGGGCATTTGAATATTTTTTTTCTTTATCTTCTCTTTCTTTATGAGCTTAATCAGCAACCTGGCCGCTTCTTTCCCCATGTCATACGCTGGCTGCCTGATTGTGGACAGGGGCGGAAACGATAAACTGCTCTGCGGAATATCGTCAAATCCTATAATTTGAAGCTCTTGGGGGATCGATTTTCCGAGGCGCAACGCTTCATGCAGGATCGCCGTCGCCACAATATCATTGCTGGCGATGACTCCGTCTGTGTCAGGATATTTGACAAACAGCTCGTTTGCCCACTTTTTGGCGTCTTGAAACGAAAAAGAGTTTGTGGTCATCACATAAAAATCCACTTTGGATCCACTCAATACTTCCAGCGCACCCTGAAAGCGGTCCAGTGCCGGCCGTATATGTTCCGGACCCTTTAATAAAGTGACCCGTTTGCTTCCCCGCTTTATGATCTCAGTCGCCGCTATTCTTCCGCCTTCTTTCCCATCCGCATATACCGAAGGATTGCCATCTGACGTCCGGTCAAGAAAAACGATGGGAATGGGTAAGTTCCGGTAGTTGGTGTTGCCCGGCTTGTACGTCGCCGAAACAATGCCCATCACATGGTTTTGCATAAACGTATTGATATAATCAAGTTCTTTTTCCGCGTTTTCATCGCTATTGCCAAAGATTAAGCGAAATCCTTGTTTTTGCATCACGTCTTCCACGCCGCGCGCCAATTGCGGGAAGAAGGGGTTGGTGATATCAGGAAGTAGAAGCCCGATTAATCTTGATTCTCCTTTAAAAAGGGATCTAGCCACTTCATTTGGGCTGTAGTCTAACTGTTTGATCGCTTCCAGCACGCGCTTTCTTGTGTCTTCATGCACATATCCCGTTTCATTCAACACTCGCGAAACGGTGGCGACCGATACTCCTGCTGCTTTTGCCACATCTCTGATGGTAGCCAATCTCCCCCCTCCTTTATGTAACCGTTTACACATACATTATCATAAACCCGGCACCATGACAACCAGAATGAACGCATCCTCCCCAACATCTTCCAGGTAGTGATAACCCTTGACATTCCATTTGACCAAATATGTTGCATGCCGTGGATCATTTTTATTTATAATAACTATGCCAAAGCAGGTATAACCGCAATATTCCCCATTCCTGTGGCCTTCTGAAATAGCTTCTAGTCAGATTTTGCTTATTTTATGTTAAGATAACGTTATTGCCAAACATATGATAAAAATCAACATCAAGGGGGAATTGTCCTTGAATATTTCTGTATTATTCGTTTGCTTGGGCAACATTTGCCGTTCACCCATGGCAGAAGCGGTTTTTCGCCACTATGTCAAAGCTGAAGGACTTGAAGATCAAATCCATATCGATTCTGCCGGCACCGGCGACTGGCATATCGGGGAACCGCCCCATCATGGAACCCGCGCCAAATTGGATGAAGCGGGAATCTCCTACGCCGGACAAAAAGCGCGTCAAGTGAAGCCCAACGACTTTGATGAGTTTACATATATCATCGGCATGGATGACAGCAATGTCAGCAATATGCGCAAGATTGCCCGCAACCCGGACGTCACCCTGTACCGGTTTGTCGATTTCATCCCCGGCACCACTTATACCAAAGTGCCTGATCCTTGGTATACCGGCGATTTTGAAGAAACCTATCGCTTGATCTCCGCCGGTTGCCGCTATTTGCTTGACAAGATCAAAAAAGAGCACAACCTGTAAAGCGCCACCAGTCCCGCCACTCAACCAAGCGGAACTGATAGTTATGGGTGATCCATGGCCATACGGCGCTCCACAATCGTTACCACCCACCGGTCTTTGTTATCACCTGCAAAAAAAGCTGGACCTTTGCCCGTCCAGCTTAAAAATCAAGTTCATCGTTAAATTCAAATTCCATGCCACCGATAATCACAGTATCTCCATTTTCCGCCCCACGCTTGCGAAGGGCCTCTTCAACGCCAAGCTGGCGCAAGGTGCGCGCAAACCGCATCACGCTGTCTTGATATTGAAAATTGGTTTTTTGCACCAATCGGTCGATGCGCTCCCCTTCGACCACATACAGCTCGTTCTCACGCCGTATCGTAAAGTCTGGCTTGTCCGCTTCCGCTTTGTACACTTTCCGTTCCGCAATAAATTGTTGCTCCGCCACCGGTTCGGGCGGCGCTTCCCGTTCCACTTTGTCTAGGAGATCGGCCGCGGCGTACAACAATTCCTTCAGTCCCTGTCTGGTTGCCGCAGAGATGGGATATACGGGAATATCCGGCCCCAATTGCTCTTTAAACCGTTCCAGTTGTTCCTCCGCCTCAGGCAAGTCCATTTTATTGGCAGCGATAATCTGCGGACGATGTTCCAAATCTTGTCGGTACAACTTTAATTCCTCGTTGATCTGGACATAGTCTTCATAAGGATCGCGTCCTTCGGATCCCGCCATATCAATCACGTGCACGATCACTTTGGTACGTTCCACATGGCGCAAAAACTGGTGTCCCAATCCGACGCCTTGATGCGCCCCTTCAATCAAACCGGGCAAATCGGCCATGACAAAACTGCGGCCATCATCAATGCGAACCACGCCTAAGTTAGGCGTTAAGGTGGTAAAGTGGTAAGCAGCTATTTTGGGTTTGGCGGCAGACACGACGGATAGCAAAGTGGATTTTCCCACACTGGGATACCCAACCAAACCGATATCCGCCAATAGTTTCAGCTCCAGTTCCACCCATCGCTCTTCACCCAAATCCCCATTTTCCGCAATCTCTGGTGCCGGATTGACGGGTGTGGCAAAACGGATATTTCCACGTCCCCCTTTTCCGCCCCGCGCCACGACCGCGCGTTGTCCGTGTTCGGTCAGGTCAGCAATCAAGGCTCCCGTTTCCGCATCACGCACCACGGTGCCCGGAGGCACTTTCACGATGAGATCATCCGCACCCGCACCATGTTGTGATTTGGACCGTCCATTTTCGCCGCGCTTGGCTTTGAAGTGGCGTTGGAAGCGGAAATCCATCAAGGTGCGAAGCCCCTCTTCCACCACGAAAACCACATCGCCCCCTTTGCCGCCATCACCACCGGCGGGACCTCCCAGCGGGACATACTTCTCGCGTCGAAACGCCACCATCCCGTTGCCGCCGTCGCCGCCTTTTACATATACCTTGACCTTATCTACAAACATGCGTAGCGTCACCTTCCTGTCTATTTCTGCTGACCCGTCTTCAATTGCAACTCCAAGCCTTTGCCGTGCTCCATCAGCTTACATGACCCTTTCCAACGACAAACGGTTCGTTGTAATTTTCTCCAATCCTGCGCCGAACCAAACAAGGTGACGGGCTCCCCCTGATCTGCGAGCACGTCGATCGCCATTACCATGATATCCGCTTCTTGCTTCAATGTCAGCGTCACTTTTAGATAGCTTTTCTCATCCGCCAATTTTTTCTCCAACCAGCCCAAGAGCGCGTTCATGGAGTATAAAAGCCGCTGCTCATCCTCTTGGCTGATCATCTTCATCGCTTCATCCATTTTCACTTGAAGATCCCAATGTTTAAAACGATATTTGAGCGTCAATAAGGCAACCGCCAACGGGGCGAAACGAAACTCGGACAGCAGACGCTCCTGTCCGGCGCGTTCCACCCACTGCTCTAAGTACGTCTTGATCCGATCCGTTTTTTTCAGCATCATATAACCCATCATCACTTGGATGTGGTTTAGTGCATCATGCCGTTCATGGCTCAGCAATTGTTTAATCCGTTCCGCTTCTTTAAGACAAGTTTGTTTTTTGAAGTTTATGTAAGAGAAATAACCACTACATAATAGCGTAACCAGAGTGGCTAGAAAAAAAATGAGCTCCCCCAATTTTCCAAATGGTTGAATCAACCAACCGATCATGATAAGAATGGTTGGCAGGTAGGTTTTGATCATTTGAAACAGGGTTCGCTCCACTTCTAATCTCTCCCATCTTGCTTTTATCATTTAATTTCTTATTTTACCTTACTTTGCGGGAAAATAAAAACCCCGGCAAGTTGCCAGGGCTTGTGGTTGCGCTACAGTTTCGATGATTAAGCTTGTGCTGCAGCGGCTTCTTTTTCAGCTACAGGAACGATGCTTACACGCTTTTTGTCACGACCAAAGCGCTCAAAGCGTACTACACCATCAGCTTTTGCAAACAAGGTGTCGTCTCCACCGCGGCCTACGTTCAGACCTGGGTAGATTTTGGTTCCGCGTTGACGAACGAGGATGTTGCCAGCCAATACGAATTGACCGTCTCCGCGTTTTACGCCCAGACGTTTGGAAATGCTGTCACGACCGTTTTTTGTGGAACCTACACCTTTTTTAGATGCAAAGCATTGCAGGTTAAGTTTTAACATGTTGTCCACCTCTTTTCATTTTCTATTACGTTCTTGTATTGTAACATATTTCGGAAACTCATCAGCCATATTCTTTAGTGAAACGACCATGGCTTCCAGCAACAAGTGAATTTTTTCTCTAGTCTCGGGATCATGCACATCACGTGGCAGATGGCAATCTACTTTGCCATCTCCATCATCATCTGCATGAATTTGTACACCGAACATCGTTTCGATGGCATTCACCATACCGATGGAGATCCCCGATACTGCCGCACAGACGAGGTCTTTCCCTTCTTCAGCGAAATTCGCATGCCCTTTGACCAGCACTCGCTCCACTTGCCCAGTCGCGTTTCGTTCCACCAGAATCCGTATCATTAGCCCTCGATGCTTTCGATCACAACTTGGGTAAATGGCTGACGATGACCTTTTTTACGCTTGTAGTTTTTCTTTGGTTTATATTTAAACACGGTTACTTTTTTTCCTTTGCCGTGCTTAACTACTTTACCAACTACTTTGGCACCCTCAACAACCGGAGAGCCCACTTTGGTTTCACCGTCATTATTCACGAGCAATACTTTGTCAAAAGTCACAGTTTCGCCTTCAGTAGCGTGCAGTTTTTCGACGAACAGAACACTGTTCTTCTCCACGCGGTATTGTTTACCACCAGTTTCAATTACAGCGTACATCTACAATCCTCCTCTTAATAGAGACTCGCCATGGTCAGGAAAGGCTTAGGCCTATTTTCAAATCCTGTAATGTGCGGTAATGACAACAAGACTTATGTTAGCATACCCGTTTGCTCTTGTCAAAAGCTTTTCTGATGGTAACTCTTGCTAACCTTTATGAAAATCCTGCAAAAAGGATGATGGGACTTAAATAAATTTTTATTAGGACGTGTCTGATAAATATGTCGGCGGCTCCAAAACCGTATTCCCATTCGCTTCACTTGTCCATCGGCGCTCATTGGGAAAAGGGTTTTCCGCCTTCTCCCAATGGTCAACTTGATTTGCCAGACACGCCCTAGTCGGTTGGCGAATGATTTTTGCAACTATGCATCTAAGAGCGCGAAAAATAGTCAATATTATAACACATATACTGCTTCGCTAGCCGCTCTTGGGCAAGAGTTCCTTCACTTTCAGATAATGCAAGCCTTTGTTCACGCACATGTCCAGCATACGTTTTTCCGTCACGCACCCGAGTACACGCCCTTGTCGATCCAACACTTCCCACTCATGGATCTTTTCCTTGTATAAGTGTTTAATCGCCCGTTTCAAGGGCGTATCCGCCAAAACGCTCAGTTTTTTCTTATGTCCGGACGGTGGTGGGTGAATCTCGGAACGGCTCAGCAAGAAGCGGATATATTGGAAGTTCTTCTGCCGCCAGGCCATAACATTGGAAAAGAGGAGAAACAGGGCGATGCCGGCAAGGTGGAGCCATATCCCGGTCTCAGGCAGGAGAAACGCACAAACAAGCAAAAAACAGGACAAGACCATGCTGAAGATCAGGGTAAAGCTGATGCACAAACGATAAGGAAAGAAATAACTCATCACCGCTTGCAGCACTTTTCCGCCGTCAAGCGGATAAATCGGCAACAGATTAAAACAGGCAATCATGCAGTTCGCCTGAATAAAGTACACCGTCCAATGCTCACTCCAATAGCCGATGCGGTAAAAGAGGAGACTGAATAAAATCATGAATAAATGCTGAAAGGGGCCGGCCAGGGCCACCACCACTTCATCCCGCGCTGGCACCGTCCCCCATTCATCTACATGCAGCACCCCGCCAAACGGGAGCAGTTCCAATGAGCGTATTCGCCATCCCACCGCCTGTGCCGCGGCGAGATGGCCCAATTCATGGACAAGTACGACGACAAACAGGGTGAATAACTCAATAAAATATCCTGTCCATACGCCCGATCCGATCACCAGCCAAAACAGCGGATGGATTTTGAACGGTGTTCTCCCGCCCCGATGTTTATTCAAATGGAATCACATCCGCGGGATCGACAAATTGCTGTTGTTTCTTTAGGGCAAAATAAAAATACGCCTGTTCCTTCATCTCAGGGACCGAGCCAATCACTTGCCCGCGCTTGATCCAATCCTTTTGCTTCACTTTGATTTCCTGCAACCAACCATACCACGTTTCTTGTCCATTGGCATGCTTAACGACCACTAACCGCCCCATCCCTTTCTTCTCGTCCGCAAACGTGACCCAGCCATCCCGGGCCGCACGGACGGAGGCATGGGGGGCGGTACGGAGAATCAGCCCCTTCCGCTTTTCATCAAATGGCAGCACGAGTTCCCCGCGTACAGGAATGAGCCAGGGCACTTCTTGCGGTTGGGATGCCGATTTTTTCCCTGGCAAAAAGGCGGGCAGAATCGCGGGAGATCCCCCCGCATACCGCTCAAACCACTCTGATATGCGGGTGAATGCCGTTTCTTTCGTCAAAGAATCCGTCATCCACGCTTGCACCGGATGCATGGCAGGTGACTGTGAGCGAAACACCAGAAAAGTTAATGCAAACAACATCATTGTCACAATGAGTTGCGTCTGAAATTTCTTTTTTCCTTTGGCCGAAACCCGCTGTTTCCAAGTCGTCTGATTCCACGGCGCAAGCTCGGGGGTTGGATGCTCCTTATAGAAATCCACCTCTTTTCCCCACGTTCGCTCGGCGGGGAGTCCTTTCTTCCATAATCGCATTTGTTCTTGACGCCGTTTTTTATGCTGGAACGACCATTCATTGCGCATCGTCATCACCTGTTTGTCCCATGTTTTTCTAACAAGATATGAACGACCGCTTCATGATATGCAGAATACAAAAAAGGAATGGCTCCCCATCCAGGGACCATTCCTTAGCTACTCCTAAGCAAACCCTAACCAACGCTTCATCCGCATGACCACACTTTGTTCTTTGTCCAAGGACAAAAGCGGCACCATTTCGCCTTGGATGCGGCGGGCGATGTTGCGGTAAGCTTTGGCGGCGAGGTTTTTATTCTCAAAGGTAATCGGTTCTCCCAGATTGCCTGAACGGATTACTTGTTCATCATCCGGCACAACCCCCAAAAGATCAATCGCCAACACCGCCACGACTTCATCCACATCCATCATGCCCCCATCCCGCACCATTTGCTTGCGCATGCGGTTGATGATTAACTTGGGCGGGGCGATCTCCTCTTTCTCCAACAACCCAATTACCCGGTCCGCATCACGGATCGCGGCATTTTCCGGTGTCGTTACGACGATTGCTTGATCAGCACCGCACACGGCGTTTTTAAAGCCGTTTTCGATTCCGGCCGGACAGTCAATGATCACATAATCAAACTGCTCTTTTAACTCCGCCACCAACCAGCGCAATTGATTGCTTGTCACTGCCGTTTTGTCTTTGGTTTGCGCTGCCGGAAGCAAATAAAGCTCTTCACAGCGCTTGTCCTTAATCAGCGCTTGTTCTATGCGGCACGTTTTTTCAATCACATCGACTAAATCATAAATGATGCGATTTTCTAAACCCATCAACACATCGAGATTGCGAAGACCTATATCCGTATCGACAAGACATACTTTTTTACCGGTTAAAGCGAGCGCGGTCCCGATATTGACTGAAGTGGTCGACTTGCCCACGCCCCCCTTACCAGATGTGACAACGATACTTTCCCCCATCCTGAACCTCCGTCTAAATCCTACACTCTCATGAACCACATCTGTTTATTTCAATGTGCGAACGTAAGATGTTTATAAATTTAATCGTCTGCGACTCTCATTCCACTCGAGCTCGGGACGCAATTGTCCAAGTTGAGAAATTTTTTCCACGATGATCTGATTATCTGCCATATAGGCAAACCGCATCCCTACTTCTGAGTCATCCCATCTGTCCGGCGGGCGGGAAATGACATCAGCGATGCGAAGTTGGGTTGGACGCAATGTGGAAGCGACGATAACCGCATGTTGATCTCCCTGACTACCCGCATGAGCCAATCCGCGAAGTGCGCCAAGCACATAAATGCTGCCGGTGCATTGGATCGTCCCTCCAGGATTGACATCACCTAAAAATAACAAGTTTCCACTATGTACTAACACTTGTCCGGAACGCACCGTCCCAGCCTTGATCTGCAGGTCCGTCTCCGCCCCTCGCAAATACGTCATGCCCTCCGATTCAAACGCATGAACAATCAGGTTTTGACGGATGGAAAACAGCTCTCGCACCGCCAATTCTTCTGTTCGGGTAATCTGCCTTTGTCCTAATTTGATGGTGACTTTCATATCCGGCCCATCCCAAATCTGGGCCGCCTGCGTGTTTTCCAACTTATGCTTTAATTCCTCGAGAACATAAGAAAAGGGGCGCGAATCATCTAAAATAAAGAGCAGGCCGTCTTTGTTGCCTTTAATCGTTACGCCCGGTTTCATCACTTTCCCCATACTCACGTCACCCGCCTTACTAATGATTTCGCTTCTTCCCTTTATTTTCCTTCCTTTGCCGATTCAAGCCGCTCAACGAATGATCGTATCAAACACAACCTGCCGATTCCGTTTTTTCACATAAATATAATGAATGAAACGAAAAATGGGATAAGCGCAGACCGTGTTAAAGGCCAACGTCGGCAACACATGCGTCGCGAATGAAAGGAGGAAGGGCATATCTGTAAACCCAAACAAGCGGTACCAACCGTATACCAAGAGCGTAAAACTGAGCTGTCCCAACACGACCGCCACACCAACAATCCAAACAAAAGGCGGAAAATGATTGGCAAGCAAGTATGTGCCATAGGCCACCATCGCCAGGGTAAAAGCGGTGATTCCCCACGCTGGCCCATACACGATGTCATGCAACAAACCAAAGGAGACGGCAAAAATCAGCACATAGCGTTTAGGCAAATACAAAGATATGACAATGATCCCACTAACCACCAATTGGGGAATAACGACAAAAGTGCTCCCCCACGCCTGAGGGAGCAACAACTGGAAGACTGACCCTTCAAATAAGAAGAGGATGAAGAGGAAAGCGACGAAACTCTTTTTCATCGTTTTTCCCCTCCCGTTTTGGATTGAACCTCGTTATTGTGTTGATTCAGTTGCAGTTTCTCCGGATCCCTTACGACCATCACATAGTCCAGCTGTTCAAATGTGGCGGATGGTTTCACATACACCAACTGTTCCGCCCCACTTTCGCCCAGTTTGATCTCAGCAACCGTCCCAATCAGAATACCACCTGGATAAATATCTGACAATCTCGATGTGACCACGGGTTCCCCTGCTTTGATTTTCGCGGTGACCGCCACTTTTTTTAAGATCAACCGTTTCTTCAGCGCATCGTATCCCTCAATGATGCCCAAAACCTCTTCCTTCTCCCCTTGGATCATTGCGGCGATGCTGGGGCCGTCTCCCATGTCCGTCAACAGCTGGACATCGGCCATGTGTCCCGTCACGGACTGCACCCGTCCGATTAACCCTTGTGATGTCACAATCGGCATTTTGGGTTCCACACCATCTTCTTTGCCCCGGTTGATCACTACCCGGTTATGCCAGCGGTCGGGATTGCGAAAGGCCACGCGCGCCGCGATATAGTCGATGGGTTTTTCTTTGGCGTATCCCCACTGCTTTTTCAACTCCTCGTTCTCCCTTTGCAACTCTTTCAGTTTCGCTTCCAACCGGGCGATCTCCTCCGACTTGGGGGATGCAGCCTCAGACGACGGAGAAAGGGCCAGTGCCGAACGCACAGGCGAATAAAAAATGCCCTCAATCACCGCAACCGTATTCTTCACCCAACTTTCCGGTCCGACCAGAACCCCTCGCTCACCACGCGTCATCCCAACCGAGATGAACAGGAGAAGTACCAAACAAACGAAGATGAGAATTCGATGAGCCTCATTGCGTCTCATTGGGTCAACTCCTTACCTAGAAAAAACGTTTGCGACGATAGCGGTCCATCGTGGAAGTCGGTTTAAACAGCTCGATTTGCTCAAGCGCCGAGCCCGTTCCAATCGCCACACAATCCAGCGCGTGTTCCGCCACATGGCAATCCATATTCGTTTCTTCACTGAGGCGGACATTCAAATTGCGCAACAGTGCCCCGCCACCCGTTAAAGTAATGCCCCGATCCAAGATGTCCGCCGATAACTCCGGTGGCGTTTGTTCCAATGTCTGCTTGACGGAGTCAATGATCGCAGACACCGTTTCGCTTAAGGCTTCAGCGATGTCTTGTGACGTGATCTCAATCATGCGCGGCAAACCTGTGATCAAATCGCGCCCTTTGATCTCGCGCGAGTCTTTCGCCTGGTCTTCGGGAAGGGCCGAGCCGATCTCCAACTTCAACGTTTCCGCCGTACGCTCTCCGATCAATAAATTAAATTTTCTGCGGATATATTGGATGATGGCTTCATCCATTTTGTCGCCGGCGATCCTTAGCGAATGGCTAGTCACGATCCCCCCTAAGGAAATAACCGCCACTTCCGTTGTCCCGCCGCCGATGTCAACCACCATGCTTCCGGTCGCTTCCCAGACGGGCAAGCCTGCCCCGATCGCCGCTGCCAATGGTTCTTCAATCGTATACGCTTCCTTGGCACCTGCCCTTACAGTCGCCTGCTCGACAGCCCGCTTTTCAACCGCCGTCACACCCGAAGGCACACAGACCATCACATTGGGCTTGCGAGGCAAGATAATGTGCTGATCCGACGCCTGTTTTAAGAAGTATTCAATCATGGCCGCCGTCGTGTTATAATCGGCGATCACGCCGTCTTTCATTGGCCGAATGGCCACAATGTTGCCAGGGGTGCGCCCGATCATCGCTTTTGCTTGGTTCCCCACCGCTTTGATTTCCTCTGTCCCCACTTCCATCGCCACGACGGAGGGTTCACGTACCACAATCCCTTGTCCCTTCACATAAACCAAGGTATTGGCTGTGCCCAAATCCAACCCCATATCTTTTACAAATCCGCCCAACACAACAAAAACCTCCTCTCGTTCGTTCACAATCCGTTTATTTAGATAATGAAAGCCATTTCATGGAGTAAGCCAATTCATATTGCTCTATTTCTGGTATGGATTCCAACAATTTCGTCAATAAGGAAATAAGAGCGGAGCGCAAGGGCTGAATCGCGTCCGTTAGCCTCTAGTCTGGAATCAGCCCTTTCTCTTTCATGCTGAAATACGTTTGGTCTCCAGTAATGAGATGATCGACCACTTCGATCCCCAATAGTCTTCCCGCTTCCACCAACCGCTCCGTAACCAGCAGATCTTCAGGGCTAGGCGTGGGATCTCCGCTTGGGTGGTTATGTACGCAAATGACAGCGGCGGCGCTGGAACGGATCGCTTCATGAAAAATCTCGCGCGGATGAACTACCGAGGTATTCAAACTGCCCTTGAATATGCATTTTTTGTCAATTACACGATATTTTGTATTTAAAAATAGACAAATAAAATGCTCCTGCTGCTGAAAACGGAGTTCATCCATTACATATAAGGCGGCGTCACCCGGTGAACGAATCGCATAGCGGTCCTCAGGCAACATCCGTGAAATCCGCTGTCCCAACTCAATCCCCGCCATCAATTGAACCGCTTTGGCCGGCCCGATCCCGTGAATTTCCATCAATTCTTGCAACGAGAGTCGAGTCAAACCTTTTAACCCACCGGCTTTGCTTAAAACCCGCTGCGCCAACACCATCACGGATTCACCCGTGCTTCCCGTGCGCAACAAGAGGGCGATCAGCTCCGCATTGGAGACGTGTTCGGGCCCCAACTGAACCATGCGTTCGCGCGGCCGTTCCTCTTCCGGCACATCGCGCAACAGCATGTAATTCCGCCCGGTTTCATCCATCATATATTCCCTCCTCTGCCTCTCTCCACTCCAATTCAGGAAATTTTCCTCGGATGCGCTCGGCAGAGGTGTTGTATTTTTCATTGATTTTGTGTTATTGCACCAAAGAATAATTCAGGTCCGCAAACATTTGATCCAGCTCAGCTACAGACAATCCAACCACATTCAAGTAACAGCCTTCGATTTTTTCGATCAAACATGCGCCCAATCCTTGAATGCCATAGGCCCCCGCTTTGTCCAACGGCTCTTTTGAGTCCACGTACCAAGTAATTTTCTCATCTGACAGTGGCCTCATCCAAACATGGGTCATTCGATGGCTGACGCGTTCACGAATCACTTGACCCTCCAATACTTCAACCAAAGAAATCCCCGTATATACTTGATGTGCGCGGCCTTGCAGTTTCGATAGCATCTGCACCGCTTCTGTCTCATCCCGCGGCTTGCCCAAGATTTCACCATCGCACACGACAATCGTATCCGCACCGATCACGAGGGCGGTATCGCACGTTCTGGCCACATCCATTGCTTTGCGATGCGCTAAATCTTCTACCACTTCACTGGGTGAACACGTCCCATCAAAAGTTTCATCGACTTGACTTGATTTCACCTCAAACGGCACTCCCAAGCTCGCAAGCAAATCACGTCTTCGCGGAGAACCGGATGCCAGAACAATCTTCGGCCGCATATCGAGCACACACCTTTCGGTATCGTAAAAAATTAAAAGGAGGATGGTCCTTTTTCAAACGGATCGCATCCCGTTCACGGAAAAAAGCACCTCTTCGAATGAAGGTGCCTTCCAACCTTGGAACAATTTCAGTTTAGCAGATGAAGATACACTCAACAAGCGATGGACAACGCTTTGTCAAAATTTGTTTTCCTCATCTCCCACCATCGCCCCAACCACCCGTTCATACGCCAACGCATACCTGACCAGCCCTTCTTGGATCTGCCACAGTAGGACTTGATTCGGGTGCTTGTTGGCCGTCTCTCCACTCTGAATCGCAAGATCCAATGCAGCGATACATTGGCTGAGTGAAGTCTTCAACTTTGGAGGCAACTCCTTTTCCAGCGCATGAAAGTCGGTGAGAATCTGGCGATACTCTTTTTTCCAGGTGGTTTGAAAGGCAAAAGCGGGCGCTTCTTTCACGGGGTTGCTCTGTATGTTGGCGATCGAAGCGTTTCCCAACTGTTGAATGAGCCGGTTCCCGCCTTCAAGCAATTGCGCCAGTTTTTCTTTTTTCTTCATTCCCTTTGGCATTTGTCCAACCATCCGCCACTCTTTCAAATACACTTCCACTTCTTTTTTTTGATAAATCGCGGAAAGTTTTAAGGCATCGTCGCGTGTCAATCCTAGTCCTAAGAAAATGCGATAAGGCGGATGGTCTGACATCACCGCCGCCAGCCCTTGCGTGCGGTATTCCTGCACTTTCTTTTGGGCATGCAGTTTGGTTTGGAAATGTCCCGCTTGCAACATCACGACACGCAAGGAAGGAAGGGGATTCCTCACCTCTTTCTCTAGGTTTCCCACTCCTTTTTGATCTATGAGTGGCTTTTCCGCCACGACATTGGTTTTGGGCAGATGATCATCGATCGAACGGGCGGAATGGGGGGCATTTTCCAAAAAGAAAATCCGCAAGATGGAGAAGCCCATAACCAAACCCACCAAAATGGCGGCGGCGATCGATAACAAGAGTTGTCCCAAGTTGGCCGCCGGCGGGCGAATTTTCAGCCGTTTTTGCAGGAAGGGATTGTTGGGCGAACTCCACTCGATGACATGCTGTTTATTATCGGTGAAGCTCTTGGCAAAAGAACGCTCTTCCCAAACTTGGGTGACAGCTGATTTCTTCGCTCGCCGTCCCTCTTCCTGCTGGAACGCAGCCGAAATCGGTGTCTTCTCTATCTTTTCCCAATTGGCCGATTGGTTGCCGGCGCAATCCGATTGGCCGTTGATTCTCTCCTGCCGTTTCGAAATCGCGATGGCTTGTCCCTCTGCCCCCCTTCCCGCCTTGCCGGGAGAAGACGATTCAGGATGGGGTTGTATCGTCACTTTCATGCCTGATTGATGGGAAGAGATTCTCGGTTTTGGGTACTCCATGTCATTGATCCGCTCCTTCAAAAATCTGTTACTAGAGTTTATGAATTCATAGAGAAGATAGAACTAGAACCCTCTTTTTTTCTATAAACCGATCCAGCGGCTTACCGCATCACCCCAGAACAGCGTCACGGTGATTCCTCCTGCCAGATGGGGACCATATGGAAAAGGGGAACCCCCTGTCCATTTCCCTTGAACAAGCGATCTCCCGATCACCGTCAACAAAGCGCTCAAGCTGGACAGCCATAAGGCGATGAGCAAATCAAAGCCCAACAACCAGACAGACATCAACAATAACTTAACGTCTCCCATTCCAATCCCGCCCGTGATTCGCCAGACCAAATAGCCGATCCCGTAGGTGAGTAAAGCCGCCAAACCAATCCGCGTAAACGAAGCCGGTCGGTCGAGCCAACAGTAGCAAGCGAAGAGAAGATTCCCTCCATATGTGACCGAATTGGGAATCAGCCAGGCCATCAGGTCTGTCAGAACAATCACATGCAGCATCACAAGAAAAATCCACATGATCAGCTTCTCGAGAAAAAGAAACGGTTGCTCAATCAGCCACCAAGCGATGGACGCATGGAGCGCCATCCCTCCCAGCCGGGAATAAGCAAAAAACCACCGTTCTGTTGAGCTCCGCATTTCATCGTAAAAAGCGCGCACAAATCGGTCAGTCGTTCTTCGCCTCAGCAAGCTTTCCGCCCATTCGGGCAGCCAATAGGCCCCCATCCCCGCCAGCACCACGCCCAGCGCTTGTTCGTCAGCCATGGGTTAACACCCCTTCTTCTTTCACCGCAGACTGCTCCACTTTCTTGTGTCTCATCAATGACTGAACGGCCATCTCCATCGTCTGCATCCCCGCTTGTTGGCCTGCCTGCATGATGGAGTCGACTTGATGGATTTGATCAGCCCGAATCAAATGTTGCACAGCCCGGGTATTCACCAGCACCTCAAACGCCGCGATCCGATTTTGGTATCCCTTGCCGGGAAACAAACGTTGCGAAGCGATTCCCAGCAGACTGAATGACAACTGCGTGCGGATCAGCGGTTGCTCTTCGGCCGGGAATTGATTGATTAACCGATGGATGGCTTGCACCGCCCGTGAAGCGTGCATAGTGGCCATCACCAATCTTCCCGCCTCCGCCGCATACAACGCCGCGCGCACTGCTTCCCGCTCCCTCAATTCCCCGATCATCAAGACATCGGGATCTTGGCGCAATGCCGAATATACGCCAGCGTAATAACTGCCGGTATCCGTCCCGACCTGCCGCTGGATCATGAGGGATTGCCGGGAATGATGCACATATTCAATCGGGTCTTCCAATGTCATGATCAAGGAAGGGCTGGTCTGGTTCTTCCACTCCAACAATGAAGCAAGCGTAGTCGATTTTCCGCTCCCCGTCGGACCGGTGACCAACAGAATTCCTTGTTTCTTTTGGCTTAAATCGAGAAGCGTCGAAGGAAGGCGCAGCTCTTCCGGACTGGGGATCTCGCGCGGAAAAAAGCGGATCGCCAGCCCGATGCCCGATTGTAGCCGGTAAGCATGGATACGCACGCGAATTTCTTCAAACTGATAAGCAAAATCAACTTCTCGTTCCCGAATCACTTGTTCATGTTCAGCCAAAAACGACTTGATCCCTTTTCCTTCCACCTTTTCTTCGGCCAACAACTCCATTTTCCCCTGGATGCGCGCCCGTGGAGGTTGGCCTTCCACCAAGTGCAGGTCAGAGGCTTCATTCATGATGGCCAAGGATATCCAATCAATGATTTGCACATGACTTCCTCCTTTTCTATGATCACCCAATTCCATTTTAAGGAAAAAACAAGAAAAGGAACATGTCCATATCAAGAAAATTTGGGCATCTCCTATTAATCGCTTGCTTCCCACCCCACAATCAAGTAGATTAACAGAAGAATCCATCCTACTCCAAAGGAGCGACGTATGCTTACAGTTCAACAACTGACAGGCGGTTATTCACGCCAGCAACCCGTCATTCATGCCCTATCATTTGATGTGCAACCGGGTGAAATCGTCGGCTTGATCGGCTTAAACGGGGCCGGCAAAAGCACGACGATCAAGCATATCCTCGGTTTAATGACCCCGATTGCAGGAAACGTCACACTGAACGGCAAGACCTTGCGCGAAGATCCCGCCGCGTTCCGGTCCCAAATCGCCTTCATACCGGAATCACCCCAATTTTATGAGGAACTCACCTTATGGGAGCATCTGGAGTTAACCGCCCGGGCTTATCGATTAGATGAAACCCTTTATATCGAACGCGCCAATGCCTTGCTGGATCAATTTCGCATGAGTAAAGTGAAACACTGGTTCCCCCATACCTTTTCCAAAGGGATGCAACAAAAAATCATGATCTTATGCGCGTTTCTCGTTCAACCATCCCTTCTGATCGTCGATGAACCCTTTGTCGGCCTTGACCCGCTTGCCATCCAGGCGCTGCTTGATCTCTTGCAAGAAGGCAAACGGCAAGGAATGGGCATTTTGATGTCCACTCACATTCTGGGGATGGCCGAAACATATTGCGACCGCTTTATCTTATTGCACGATGGGCGCATTCAGTTAAAAGGAAATTTGTCGGAGATGCGGCAAACGCTCTCTCAGCCGCAGGCCAGCTTGGAGCAACTATTCATTAAGATCGCGAAAGGGTGAAACGCTTGGAGACATCGATGCTATTTAGGGACCGCATGCGCCGATCCTGGACAAAAGCGCTGCGCCTGATTGGCGTCATCGCGAGCGGAGGCGGCACCCCGCTCCTTGTGGGGATCACCATTATCGCCTTTTCGTTTGGATATAACCAACTGCTGGCCTGGTTGCCGAACGATTTCCCGCTTGCCCCTGTCTTGGCAGTGATCCTTGGACTCTTCTTGACCCGTCATCGCATCCGCACTTGGATCACCCCAACCGATCTGGTGTTTTTATTGCCTTTGGAACCACAAATGGGAGGGTATTTCCGGGCAAGCTTGCTCTACACTGGAGCGATTCAACTCTTCAACTTGAGTGTCCTGGGCGTTATCCTTTATCCGTTGTATCACGCCAAGTTGGGAACAGCGGGCCCCTATGCGGTCACGCTTCTTCTGTTGGCGTGTGCCCATACGCTCAACCTGCTGTTGGAGTGGCAATCCTTGCGGCTGACAGTGAGTGGGCGTTGGCGTCGCTTACACACGTTGAAGGGACTGCGTGGAGTCTTGAATTTTCTGCTCTCCTACGCGGCGCTGGAATCAGTATGGTGGCTCGCGATTTTGGCTCTCGCCGTGTTGGGGGCGTGGTACCGTTACTGGACTCATGCCGTGCCCCGAGCCCCTTACCCATGGCGACGCTTAAGCCAGTTGGAGCAGGAAACCGTTGCGCGTTACTACGCCATCGCCAATTGGTTTGTGGACGTGCCCCAATACAAACGTCCCTTGCGCGAACGCAAGTGGCTGATTCGCCTTGTCAACCCCTGGATCAACAGAGAGGCCGTCTATCCTTACCTCTTTTGGCGCACGTTGGCAAGGCGAAGCGATCTGTTAACGATCCATGTCCGCCTCTTGGCCTGGGTGCTCCTTCTCGCCTTTTGCTGGCCTCATCCCGCGGTGATCACGCTTCTCACCTTCTTGGGCAACTGGATGTTTATCGTGCAATTGCAAAGCGTCGGGGATGCCGTGCATTATCCGATTTTCTTTAAGCTCATGCCCCGCCCGGCATCTGAACGAGTGCAAGCCATCAGGCAGATATCCTTCCTGTTGATGGCCCTGTTTACCGGATTCACCGCGCTCGTGAGCTTCCTGGCCGGATGGCTGGGCGGGACGGAACTTGTTCTCTTCCTTGTCATCAATGGCGCGGGGGCGCTCATGCTCAACCGCAGGAAAAAATAAAAGAAGGGAATGGCTTTCCAATCCCTTCTTCAACCCTTCCATCGCCTATTGTTTTGTTTCATTTACCCATAGCTTTAATATCTTTCGCGATCTGTGTCGCATCGGGTTGCAACCCATTGTAAAAACGGACAACTTTCCCCGTACCGTCAATCAAATAAAATTGCGTCGGGTGGGTAACCAATAGCGGCACGTCAGGGGATGTCCCTTTTTGATGCGCAATTTGCGCCTTAAACGTGTCTTTGGTCATCTTCGTTATCTCATCCAACGAATAACCGGTCAAAAGATGCCAATTGCTGAAGTCCGCTTGATGCTTTTCCGCATACGCTTTTAACACATCCGGTTTGTCATAATCGGGGTCAACGCTGAAAGAAACCAATTCTACCTGAACCTCGGCCTTTTTCAATTCGTCCTGCACCTTGGCCATGTTGGCCGTCATCGGCGGGCACACATTGGGACAGCGGGTAAAAATGAAGTCCGCCAACCAAACCTTGCCTTTCAGGTCCTTCAAGCCAAAAGTCTTCCCCGCTTGATCGGTAAACTCAAAATCAGGCACACGCCAATTCAAATCTGACACATCATTATTGTCCGCCGTGTTCTGTTGCTCAGAATCGGTGGGGGCAGGGTCGGCTGGCGCGCAAGCTGTCACCAGCAAAAAGAGGCAAATGCACAGGGGGAGCCATTTATATGTGAATAAATTCACAAAAAGTCATCTCCTATCTGCAAATGTGATGGGATTGAACAGGGCAACCTCTGAGCGGTTACCCTGCACACCTTGATTAAAGCAATTGATGAGTGCAAAGAGCTTTATTTTTTCACAACACGTTTCTCCAACTCGGGCACCAATCCGTGGGAAACACGCCAGATGTCGCCGGCACCCATGGTGAGCACAAGATCACCCGACTGGACATGATTCAATAGATAATCAATCACATCTTCCTTGGCGGCGATGAATTGCGTATTTGGGTTGCTGTTCTCCGCAATCAATTTCGCCAAACGCTCAGCAGTCACGCCCGGGATCGGTTGCTCCCCAGCCGGAGCATACAGCGTGTTGATAATGACCTTATCCGCCAAACCAAACGCCCGGCTAAACTCATCCATCAATAAATGCGTGCGGGAATACCGCTGCGGTTGGAATACGGCAATCATCCGGCGGCCCAACGCTTTGGCTCCTTTCAATGTCGCTTCGATCTCGGTTGGATGGTGCGCATAGTCATCGACCACCAAGATATCATCCACTTCGCCAATCACTTGGAAGCGGCGTTTCGCCCCTTGGAATTGATACAGTGCCGCCGCAATACGTTCAAATGGCACGCCCACTTCCAAACAAGCGATGACGGCCGCAAGCGCATTGGCCACATTGTGACGGCCTGGGATGCGGAGGGTCACCTCTCCCAGCTCCTCTTCCCCTTTGACCACCGTAAACGTCATCTCGCGCTCTTGTTCACGGATGTTGGTCGCAACATAATCAGCTGGATGATCCAGGGCATAAGTGATATAACGGCCGCGCACTTCGGGGGCGATGGCGCGGACAAAGGCGTCATCCCAGCACAAAATCGCCGCCCCTTCAGGACGCACTTGGCTGGCAAACAGGCGATACGCCTTTTTCAGATTTTCGAAATCGCCGTCATAGTTTTCCAAATGGTCCGGCTCAATGTTGGTCACGACCGCCAAGTAGGGATGGTATTCCAGGAAAGAACCGTCGCTCTCATCCGCTTCGGCCACCACATAATCACTCTGGCCCGCTTTGGCGTTGCCCTTCAGGCTGACGATTTCCCCGCCGATGATGTAAGTCGGATCAACATCGCACAATTCCAATGTTTGGGCGATCATGGACGAAGTCGTTGTTTTCCCATGCGCTCCGGCTACGGCGATCCCTTTCTTGTCATTCAACAGACGGGCCAGCATTTGAGAGCGGTGCAACACTTCAATCCCTTGCGCTTTGGCTGCGACGCGCTCCACATTATCTTCGGCGATGCTTGTGGAGAAAACAACCATGTCCGCCCCTTTGACATTGTCCTCGTGATGTCCGATGGTCACATTGGCGCCACGCTCAATCAACTTTTGCACCAAGGCGTTTTCCGCCACGTCAGAACCGGACACTTCATGTCCCAAATCCAACAACACGCGCGCAATCGCGCTCATCCCATATCCGCCAATTCCTACAAAATGCACTTTTTTCTTATCCAACAGAATCACCAGCCTTTTTAAATACCTTATTCGCCTTTTGCTTGTATCAGTAACGGGCGCGCTTCTGATACGAGATAGAGAGAACCCGTGACCACGCAGAGATCACGTTCACCCAACTGTTCCCGTAACAGCCCACACGCTTCGCCTACTTTTGATGTGATCGACACCGGAATGGATGGCTTGAGACGTCGAATCAACTCAGCCAACTCCTCTCCCTTCATCGAACGCGGTTGCCCAGCGACTTGGGTGGCAATAACCAGATCCGCTATCTCCACCAATGGCTGAAGCATTTCTTCCACCTGCTTATCTTTCATCATCGCCAACACCAAAACGAGACGGTCATAAGTATATTGGTCATGGAGCGCCTTGACCAATGAGCGAACCCCATCTATATTATGAGCGCCATCCAATAGGATGTGCGGATGTTCACTCACCTTTTCCAACCGGCCAGGCCAATGGACATTGGCTAAACCGCGATGGATATGTTCTTCCTCAATCACCGTGGCATATCCCTGACGCAATACATCCAACGTCATCAAAGCCGTACCGGCGTTCTTCAGCTGATGTTCACCCATCAGGGACACCCGGGACGTGAACTGACGATAAACATTGGTGAAAGAGAATGCTTGTCCCGTCTCTCCTGTCTGTTGCGCAATCGCCTCAGTCCGGTAATCGCGACCCGATTGATAGACTTTGCATTTTTTCAATTGCGCCACTTCATGGATCACCGCTTGCGCTTCCGGTTGTTCCGCGCCACAGATGACGGGGACGCCCGCTTTAATGATGCCCGCTTTTTCCTGCGCGATTTCGCCAAGGGAATCTCCCAGCCACTCTTGGTGATCCAAGCCGACTTGGGTGATCACAGACACCAGCGGATGGCAGACATTGGTTGAATCCAAGCGACCGCCAAGGCCCGTTTCCCACACGACAAACCAAGGTACCGCATCTTTGGCAAAATATAAAATGGCCAACAGCGTCCAAAATTCGAACGGAGTGATCGCGCCGGGACCTTCCGTTTTGATTTCTTCAGCCAACGGACGCAATTGATTGGCCCAATGCACAAACGCTTCCTCCGCAATGGGTTCCCCATCCATTTGGATCCGTTCACGCCATGAAAGGATATAAGGAGAAACAAATAAGCCTGTGGGGTATCCCGCTTCTTTCAATACCGAAGCGATCATCGCCGCTGTTGATCCTTTGCCGTTGGTTCCGGCAATATGAATGAATTTGCATCTTCGTTCGGGATGTCCCAATCGTTCAAGCATCCATTCCATTCGTTCCAACCCGGGCTGAATCGCTTGAGCACAAGTTTGCTCCATCCAGCCAAACACATCACTTGGTGTAGCAAACGAAGTCATTTGATGCATGAGCTTCTTCCCCTTCACTAGACAATAAAAACTACCTCTGTACATTTTGCATTTAAATAGACGTCCCGTCAACAACAACGGGAAGGGAGGAAAATCCCTTTGTTTCCTCCCATCTCCAGTCTCTATATTATCCTTTGATCTCTTGAATCCGCGCCAACACTTTTTCGCGTTTTTCCCTGTACTCTTCCCCTTTTTGCCGCTCGGCTTCCACCACATGGTCCGGGGCTTTCGCGACAAACCCGGGGTTGGACAATTTCTTCTCCACGCGTTCCACTTCAGCGTTCAGCTTTTTCAGCTCTGCCTCCAGACGTTTCACTGTTTGTTCAATATCGACCAATCCAGCAAGGGGCAAGAACAGCTCAGCGCCGGTCACAACCGCTGTCATCGATTTATCCGGGCGCCGCAAATCGGGATCGACGATGAGTCGGTTTACGCCACACAACCGCTTGATGGCCGCTTCATTCCGTTCAATCACTTGGACCGTGTCCTCATCAGGACGCACCAACAACTCCACTTGATGCTTGGGGGCCACTTCCATCTCGGCACGGATATTGCGCACGGCCCGAATCGTTTCAATCAACACTTGCATTTCACGGACTGCTTCCGGGGCTTCAAACACTTCGTTCGCTTCCGGCCATGCGGCAATGGTGATGCTTTCCCCTTCAACCGGCAGGTGCTGCCAAATCTCCTCCGTGATGAATGGCATCATCGGATGCAACAGACGCAACGACTGATCCAACACATAATTCAAAACGGCCCGGGTCACGCGCTTCGCCTCATGATCTTCCCCATAGAGAGGCAACTTCGCAAATTCAATGTACCAATCACACAGTTCATCCCAGATGAAGTTGTAGATGACACGGCCCACTTCACCAAAGTCATAACGCTCCAAGAGACGGGTCGCATCTTTTACCGTTTCGTTCAGGCGATGCAAAATCCATTTGTCAGCGATGGAGAACGGACCTTTCAGCTCCAGTTCTTCTGCCGATACGCCTTCCAGATGCATGAGCGCAAAACGGGAAGCGTTCCAAATCTTATTGGCAAAGTTGCGCGCCGCTTCTACCCGTTCATAGCGGAAACGTTGGTCATTTCCGGGAGTGCATCCCGTTGACAGCATATACCGCATCGCATCAGCGCCGTACTGATCAATCACATCCATCGGGTCAACCCCGTTCCCCAGCGACTTGGACATCTTTCTGCCTTCCGCATCGCGGACCAGACCCGTAAGCAATACGTCCCTGAACGGAATCTCATCCGTGAACTCAAGCGCCGTGAAGATCATGCGCGCTACCCAGAAGTAAATGATATCATACCCTGTCACCAACACATCCGTAGGGAAGTAACGTTTGAGGTCGGCCGTTTGCTCTGGCCATCCCAGCGTGGAGAAAGGCCATAACGCCGAGCTGAACCAAGTGTCGAGCACGTCTTCGTCTTGGCGCAACTTCTCGCCTTGGCAGTGTGAACAAGCCTGCGGCGCGGTACGGGCAACGGTCATCTCGCCACACGTGTCACAATACCATGCCGGAATGCGGTGTCCCCACCACAATTGGCGCGAAATGCACCAATCACGTACATTTTCAATCCAGTGCAGATAAATCTTCTCAAACCGATCTGGTACAAACCGAACGCCTTTGCCACTCTTTTGCGCGTCGATCGCCCGTTCGGCAAGAGGCTTCATGGCGACAAACCATTGGGTGGACAGATAGGGTTCGACCACGACTCCCGTCCGTTCACTATGGCCAACGGAATGCACATGCTCTTCGATTTCGATCAAGAAACCGTCCGCTTCAAGGTCTTTGACGATCTGCTTGCGGCATTCAAACCGATCCATCCCCTGGTATTTGCCCGCCAGTTCATTCATCTGGCCATCTTCATTCATCACCAGGATTTGTGGCAACTGATGTCGGTTGCCCATTTCAAAGTCGTTCGGGTCATGCGCTGGCGTAATTTTCACCGCTCCGCTGCCAAACTCCGGATCCACATATTCATCGGCAATAATGGGAATCTCCCGTTCCACTAACGGCAAGATCACTGTTTTGCCGATCAGATCCTGATACCGCTCATCCTCAGGGTGAACGGCCACTGCCACATCGCCCAGCATGGTCTCGGGGCGCGTCGTCGCCACCCGGATGAAGCCCGATCCGTCTGTAAGTGGATATTTCAGGTGGTACAGCGCGCCTTTCACTTCTTTATGGATGACCTCAATATCGGACAGTGCGGTACGCGCTTTCGGGTCCCAGTTGATGATGTACTTGCCGCGGTAAATCAGCCCCTTCTCGTAGAGACGCACAAACACTTCCTTAACGGCGTCGGAGAACCCTTCATCAAATGTGAAACGCTCCCGGCTATAATCCAATCCCAAGCCCATCTTGCGCCACTGGTCCGCAATGTTGGCCGCATACTCATCTTTCCATTTCCACACGTCTTCCAAGAACTTCTCGCGCCCCAGGTCATGCCGGCTCAGTCCTTGTTCACGCAGTTTCGCTTCCACCCGCGCTTGGGTGGCGATCCCGGCATGGTCCATCCCCGGCAACCAGAGCGTATCATACCCTTTCATCCGCTTAAACCGTGTCAAGATATCCTGCAATGTCATATTCAGCGCATGGCCGATATGGAGTTTGCCCGTCACGTTCGGTGGGGGAATCACAATGGTAAAAGGCTCTTTCTCTTGGTCCTTCCCCGCTTCAAAGAACTTTCCTTCAATCCAATACTTGTACCATTTCGCTTCCGCCTGTTTTGGATCATAGGCAGGAGGCAAATTGCTTTTCAAAGTTTCACCCATTTGGAGTCCTCCTTACTTTAACGAAAAATAAAAAACCTTCCGTCCCATTGCAAAGGACGAAAGGTTATTTCGCGGTACCACCTTTGTTCACTGAACCCATTCACTTGATTCAGCGCACTCAAGAGCCAGGTATCGGTTGGCGCCGGAACATCTTACACAGCGAGAACGCCTTCAGATGCTCAGCTCAAGGGTGACGTTCAACGGCTTTGCCTGAAGAAGCCTTCCAGCCGTGGGCTTCTCTCTCTGACAGGTATCTCCCGTCTACTCTTCCCTCTCATAGCTCACTAACCATCCATTGTTTGTTTATTATATTACAACGTTTAGATAAGAGAGTCAAACAAACACCCATGCAAAATAAAAACGGCGATCGACATCGCCGATAAAAATATGAGTCCGGACTTACATATATCAGCGAACACCAAACGTATGTCTGATGTGATCATACATCGCTTGAGGGTCAGCCAAGAACGTCATCAACAATACCGTTACGAGCATCAGGATACTGAGAAAAACCAAAAACAATACACCGCGATATGCCTTTTTCACCATGGCTTTTACCATACTCAACTTCAAAATCCCCTTCCTGTCAGCATCCAGTTTCTTATCCCTATAACATATTCTTATTCTCCATGTTTCGTACACATCTGTCTAGTCTTTCTCCCTAATTAGCCAAAAAACCAAACAAAATCTTGACATCCCGCATATAATTTGGTCGAAAGCAACTTTTTTTCTTTGGGCTATAAAAAATGGCGGGACGCTTGTCCTACTTTTCCTGCTTTCTTATTTTTCTTTGCAATCCTTTATGTAAGCGAGGAGATCCATATGTTGGAAGTGATCTTATGGGTGCTTGCCCTTAGTTTACCATTAAAAGCCCTGGACAAACTTTTACAAAAAATAAAAAACCGGGGATGACCCGGTTAAGAGTGGCGATGGTTCTTTTTTCTTTTCTTTTTGCGTCCGGGTTGGCCCGTTGCGACCTGGGCTTTTTCCCCTTCTTCTTGTTTCTTTTTGGACGGCCATAAGCTTTTCACCAGTTCTTGTATCTGTTCAAACTGTCCAATCTCCCGTTCGAAGCGCTTGGTAAATTGCGGCTCCACCGTGGCGGTGCGCGGCTGGTCGTAATACCGTCCCAACGTTTTCAGAATCCGCTCGGGATAGGACAGATACAAAGCCAACAAGCGCTTCTCTTTCGGTTCCAACTTCCACTCCCGCTCATATGCCTCCAATAACGCAAACGGGCTTTCCCCATCGTAGAGTGAAAACCGTTGGATCGCCAAGGCCACATCACGTACAGGCGTATCCACCTGCGCATGATCGAAATCGATCCAATATAACTGTTCTCCGTCCTGTACCACATTGCTTGGATGAAGGCGAGTATGGCAGAGAACCGCGCGCGGAACGGCTCCATCCTCACTTTCCCTGTAGCGTTCCAGTCCGCGAATGGCAAATTGAAAACTGCGCACCAGTTGATCCTTGCTGCTCACAAACGCCCGATCAAAGGGGGAAGCAAATTCGCGTCCCTTCCCTTGTTCCGCATACTGTTCCAGTTTCTCCAACTTTTGCTTCCAGACTTCGATCTCCTTTTGCTTAATGGACGGAGCCAGTTCGGTTAACTCCTTGCAACCCGGCTCGGTCGCCTGATGCAACCGAGCCAAAGCCGCCATCCCTTCCGTCGATGACCAGCGTTTCCCCTCCTGGGTCGACTGTCGTTTCCAAGGCACCAAATACCAACAAGTGCCCCGGATTTCCACAATCGGATCTCCCTGTTTGGTCTTGACCCAAGGCAAAAGATGGTCACATCCCGATTGGATCGCCCTATCCAACAGGTGATGCAGAAGGATTAATTTCTCCCGCGGTGCGCTGGAACGCTTTAGTGCATATTCCCCTTCCGGAACTGCCAGATAAACCACGTCACCCGCATTCTCCATATACGCATCTTCATACCCATACTGACGCAACACTTCCCACACTATAGCCGATTGATCCACTGCCGTACCCCCTTTCGCCTGACATCATTGCTTTTTGCCATACCAACCAAACGAGGAAATAACCGGATTCTGAATTTTTTGGTTGGGGCCCGACCGCTGCGGCACACACAAAATCTGCCCTTCGGTCAACAAATCCGTCTGCAATTGGTTCAATCTGATCAACTCATTCGCTGATACTTCATATTTGTTGGCCAGCGTATCAATCGTGTCTTCTTGCTGCACGATCACCATTTTCAGCGGCACAAACGACTCTTCTTTGTCCCGCAGCAACCAGCCGATCCAGGAAGAGGACTCCTGTTCCCCTGATTTGTCTTGCGCTTTTTCCGCATCCGCTTCTGCCTCTACTATTTCTGTTTCCACTTCTGTTTCCACTTCTGTTTCCACTTCTGTTTCCACTTCTGTTTCTATTTCTGTTACCGCTTCCTCTCGCCCGCCCGTCATGTCCACTGGCTCGGCCTGATCCATCTCCTTGATCGATTCCGCCGTTTGCGCCTGCTTGCTCGCCTGACGTTCGCTCCAGAAATCTCGTGGGTTAATTGCTTGCGGTTTTTGTTCTTCCGTTTGGGCTTGCAACGACTCGATCGGCTGAATCAGGTGAACTGCTTGTTCCCCTCCCTCTTCCACCGGCGGATCATCCGGCGTTTCCAATTCAATCTCCACTTTGGGATCATCTTGTAAGAAATCCTCTTGATGCGACAAAGAAGCGATCGGTTGCGCCGATTGGCCCGTGAAAACCGGCATCGACTCCATTAGTTCTTCCGGCCCACCCGCTTCATGGCCCACCTCTTTTCTTTCAGGCAACAATCCGTCAATCATCAGAATCGCGTCAATCTTCAGTTCAAAGGGAGACAAGACTTGATAATCAAACGTCTCCACTTCCGCCGAGATTTTCTCTTCTTCCGCACGGTCACGTGGCAATGTTATCTCCACTGGAATGACATAAGCCAATTCTTGTTGATTCTCCTCCATCCTATCCGTATGTAAATCCGGCCCATCTTCCTGTTCTCTGAGATAAACCCCATTTAACCGCAGATACCCCTGAATTTTCAGATGTTGCCCTTCATCTTTGATCTCAATATCCGGATATAAATCCAGCTCCAGGAGGGTATCGATGCCCGGTTGTTGTGGTTGGAGTCGAACATTTTCCGAGATATCAAAGCGGAGTTGGGTAAAACAGTTTTCCATATACACAGTCCCTCCTTCTGAGGCAGTGCCGTACCTCTTGACCCCTTTTCTAGCTCTCGCATGAGGTCATCGGTTAGACGTTACTGTATCTATATGCGGTCAAAATGGAGTTATAACCCCAACCAGACAAGTCATCAAAAACAAGATTATGAGGATACGGAGAAAAACCCGTTACCTCTATCTATGTTGCCATGAAACTTCTATTACGCTGGAAGTCCCCGTCTCTAAAAAATTGCAAACCAAAAAAGCCCACCCTCCCCAAACCGGGGAAAGTTGGGCTTTGTGCTTCACCATGCCAACCAATTATTTTTTCAGCTTGGCCAACGCGCGGCGATTCGCTTCCAACGTACGGGCCAAATCTTCTTCGCTGTGGGCCATCGAGATGAACATGCCTTCAAACTGCGATGGCGGAATGAGCACGCCTTCCTCCATCATATGACGGAAATACTCGGCAAAGCGCTCCGTATCAGCTTGTTTCGCTTGTGTGTAGCTCATCACCGCTTCACCCGTGAAGAAAAGGCAAACCATCGAGCCGACGCGGTTGATATGATGCGGAATGCCCGCTTCTTCCGCATTGCGTCGCAACCCTTCCTCCAAAATTTGTCCTTTGCGCTCCAGCTCTTCATAAGCGGCAGGGGTCATCTCCGTCAATGTTGCGAAACCCGCCGCCATGGCCAACGGATTCCCTGACAAAGTGCCCGCTTGATATACCGGGCCGACCGGCGCGATTTGTTCCATGATTTCCTTTTTGCCGCCGTACGCCCCCACCGGGAGGCCGCCGCCGATCACTTTTCCCATCGTCGTCAAATCAGGCGTGATGCCATAGCGGCCTTGCGCGGAATAATAATCCACCCGGAAACCCGTCATCACTTCGTCAAAAATGAGCAACGTGCCATGTTGTTCCGTCAGCTCGCGCAGCCCTTCCAAGAAGCCTGGCTGCGGCGGCACCACGCCCATGTTTCCCGCCACCGGCTCCAAGATTACGGCGGCTAACTCATGGCCGTATTTTTCAAATACCAGCTTCACGCTTTCCAAATCGTTGTATGGCACCGTCAACGTATGCTGAGCCGTGTTTTCAGGCACACCAGGGCTATCGGGCAAACCGAGGGTGGCCACACCTGAGCCGGCCTTGATGAGCAGGCTGTCGGAGTGCCCGTGATAACTCCCTTCGAATTTCAGAATTTTATTGCGACCGGTATATGCGCGGGCCAAGCGCAACGCGCTCATCGTCGCTTCCGTGCCCGAGTTGACCATGCGTACAATCTCTACGGATGGCATGCGTTCAACCACCAATTCGGCCATCATCGTCTCCAATTCAGTCGGTGCTCCAAAGCTGGTTCCTTTTTCCGCCGTGGTCTTGACGGCTTCCACCACCTTGGGATGGGCGTGCCCCAAGATGAGGGGACCCCAAGAGCCAATATAGTCGATATAGCGGTTGCCGTCCACATCCACCACCGTGGAACCGGATCCGCGATCGATGAACACCGGGTTCATCTTCACCGATTTAAACGCGCGAACCGGGCTGTTCACCCCGCCGGGAATCACTTTGACCGCTTGTTGATAATTTGCGATGGAACGATCGTATCCTTTATGCATCTGCATCACTACCTTTTATGTAAAACTCTTCCCATGACAATATTGTACCTCAAATGGGGATACACCTCACAATGGGAAAACAACTTTTTTGGGAAAAAGCAAAATCGGGGGCTCAATTTGACCTGTCTCCCAAAAATCAATATCTAAAAACGGCAAGAATCATGAACTTGCACTATTTCCCTTATAGATCGATAGGCAACCCAAACCGATAGATGTCCAACGCGTTGGTACCCTCAGATAACGCTTTGACTGTAGCCGGATGGGGCTCGCAGTGAATCCATCCTTCATCCATTTCCCCATGTTCCGGTCGTATGGGAAAAGCCGATTTTTCTGAATAGATTGAGAATTGGGCGTTCACTCCGGGCTTATTGCCTCTGGCGTCCAAACGAAGCCATTTGCCTAAACTCTTCAGATAGACCGCATTTAAGGCATGCAGGCAATATCCGGTTTCAGGTGTATCACCCAACGTCAGCTTTTGATAGCAGAAGCCGGTTGGAATCCCTTGCGCCCGCAATAACGTCGCCAACAAATGCGCTTTCGCGTAACAAATCCCTTCGCGCCAGCGCAACACATCCGACGCGATGCAGGTCACCCGCGCACTCTGAATATCCCAAGAGTGTTTGATCTCATCGCGCACATACTCAAATGTCGCCTTGACTTGATCCACTTCCCCCATGTTTGATGCGGCCAATTGCTTCGCCTTGGCTTGGATCAGCGGATGGCGGTAGTTCACCACTTCCGACTCAAGCAAATAATCCGCCAATTGTGCGGATGTACAGCGCAAATTCAACGTCAAGCGCCCCCTTTCTTATATGTATAATTATGCAACGATACACAACGTTGGACAACCATATGCAAAGTTGGACTGCCCTTAAAGGGAAAAACACGCCACGCAAGCGGCAAACCGTACAGTAACATGGACATGCATCCGCCATTTGCAAGGATTCCCGGATGGCATGCCATTTGCACTTACCTTTATCAAACCACAAATCCAGGCAAACGGTCCTGCAGTTCCAACGTCCACCCATTGTCAAACTTGTGGAAAATGAGGAGGAATGATTTTTTGAAAGCGCTTACTCTTCTCGGAAGGTTCATCGGCGTTTTGTGCCTGAGTGCTTGTCTCCTGTTCGCTTCCCTCGTGCCACCCGTTCACGCGGCCGGCCAATTTATCAGCGGAACCGCAAACGACGGCCGTCCCTACAAATTGTACATTCCTTCGGGTTATGATGGACAAACGCCCGTGCCGCTTGTGGTAATGTTGCATGGTTGCACCCAAAGCCCCGATACGTTCGCTGCCGGCACGGAGATGAATACGGTTGGGGAACAAAACAAATTCATCGTCCTGTATCCGGAACAAACCTCCGCCGCCAATATGAGCAAATGTTGGAATTGGTTTGATTCCAATCATCAAGCACGCGGCCTGGGCGAACCGGCATCCATTGCCAACCTGGTCAATCAGATTAAAACGCGGTACGCCATCGCCGGGAATAAAGTTTATGTGGCGGGATTGTCCGCAGGTGGGGCGATGAGCGTCATCATGGGGGCCACTTACCCTGATCTGTTCGCCGCCATTGGCGTGGGTGCCGGCTTGGAATACAAGGCGGCATCCTCCCTCGTCTCGGCCAATATGGCCATGCTATACGGCGGGCCCAATCCCACTCAACAAGGAACTCTCGCTTACCAAGCCATGGGTAGCGCGAAACGGGTTGTACCCGTCATTCTGTTCCACGGCACGTCCGATTACACGGTATACCCCGTCAATGGACATCAGGTGATTTCACAATGGGCACAGACAAACGATTTGGCCGCCGATGGCTCAGACAATCAAAACATTGATGACACGGCCGATGTAACGACCAAAGGACAGGTAACCAACGGAAGAACTTATACTGAGTATCTCTATCGCGATGCCACCGGCCAAACCATCCTGTCCAAAGTGATCGTGGATGGGATGGGACACGCCTGGTCAGGTGGGAGCACCGCCGGTTCCTATACCGATCCCAAAGGGCCCAAGGCCAGTCAAATGATGTGGCAGTTCTTCATCAATCATCCCCAACCATAACAAAAAAACGAGCCCGCCTATGGCCAGGCGAGCTCGTTTTTTATCTCAAGCAACGTCGCACCGTCTTCTCTTCCCTGATTCCATTGGATGACCGTCATTCCGCTTACCCTTGTCGCAACCAACGGGCAATCTCTTTCGCGTGATAAGTGATAATGAGGTCGGCGCCCGCCCGTTTAAAGGCGGTCATCGTTTCCATCACCACCGCTTTTTCATCAATCCAACCATTGAGGGCCGCCGCTTTGATCATGGAGTACTCTCCGCTCACATTGTAAGCCACAACCGGCAGGTCGAATCGTTCTCTCACCCGATAAATCACATCGAGGTATGCCAAGCCCGGTTTCACAATCAGCATATCGGCCCCTTCTGACACATCTGAAGCGGCTTCCCGCATCGCTTCACGCGCGTTGGCCGGGTCCATCTGATATGTGCGGCGATCGCCAAATTGCGGGGTGGAGTGAGCCGCATCACGGAAGGGTCCATAATAGTTGGAAGCGTATTTCACCGCATAGGAGAGAATCGGGATATGCTCATAGCCCGCCTCATCCAATCCCCGGCGAATCGCATAGACGAACCCGTCCATCATGTTGGACGGGGCAATCATGTCGGCTCCCGCTTCCGCTTGCGCGACAGCGGTTGCCGACAGTCTGCTTAGGGATGGATCATTGAGCACCTCTCCGTTTTCCACGATGCCGCAATGACCATGAGAAGTGTATTGGCACAAACACGTGTCGGCAATCACATAAAAAGATGGATATGCCTGCTTGATATAGCGAATCGCTTTTTGCACGATCCCGTGATCATGATCCGCTTGGCTGCCATGCTCATCTTTTTCGACCGGCACACCAAACAGCAGGAGTGAAGAAATGCCCAGCGCTTTCACTTCTTCCAATTCCTCTTGCAGCCGATCAAGCGAATAATGGTAAACGCCTGGCATCGAAGGCACTTCGGCTTTCACATCTTCTCCTTCGACCACAAACAGGGGATAAATCAGATCTTCTATATGAACATGATGCTCACGCACCAATTGACGAATCGTTTCATTGGCCCGCAAGCGGCGATGGCGCATAAACGGTTGCATATATGTTGCGCTCCTCTCTCTGACTGTGATTTGAGTGAAAAAGCAGCGGTAATGGCCGGATGCCAACCCATCCTCCCGCCACAAAAAAAATAGCTTACGGTTTACAACTGTTGGATGGCCTCAACCAGGCCGTCGATGGTATACGTGTCAGCGGTCGCATCCACATGCAACCCCAATTCCCGCGCCGTTTGCGCGGTGATGGGACCGATGCATACCACTTTCACCGGCGCCAAAAGCGGGGTCACATCCTCCGTTGCCGCCCGCATCGCTTTCATAAAATTGCGCACGGTGGAAGAACTTGTGAAAGTGATCACATGAATGGCGCCTTCCTGCAACAGTTTGACCACTTCCGAGGCATTCTCCGCATCCACTTCCGTATCATAAGCGTCTATTTCGGTCACGCTGCATCCCATCCGCTCCAGTTCAACAGGCAACACCTTACGTGCGATGTTGGCGCGCGGCAACAAGACTTCTTCGCCTGGTTTCACCAATGGACGTAAGTGCTCCACCAACGCTTCCGCCTTATACTCACCAGGCAAGGCTTCAACCATCAATCCTTTGTCAGTCAACGCTTCGGCCGTCTTGGGCCCAATCGCTCCGATGCGTGCCTTGCCCATTTGCCGGATATCGATGCAGAGCTCCCGCAATCGCTTAAAGAAATGATGCACACCATTGACACTGGTGAAGATGACCCAATCGTATTTGCCCAGTTGCTTGACAGCTTCATCAAACAGATCTTGCCGTTTGGGCGGAGAGATGCGAATCACGGGAAACTCGACCGCTTCGCCGCCCAAGGCCTGGATTTTTTCCACCAGCGCACTGCTTTGGCTGCGCGCTCGGGTAACCAGGATGCGTTGGCCAAACAAGGGCTTTTTCTCAAACCAGGATAAACGGTTACGCATTTTCACCACTTCCCCGACGATGATTACCGCCGGAGAACGGAAATTGGCTTCTTCCACTTTTTGCACGATATTGTCCAGCGTCCCAACAATCGTGCGCTGTTCCACCCGGGTGCCCCAGCGAATCAAGGCAATCGGCGTCTCCTTGGAACGGCCATGGTCGAGCAAACTCTTCACAATAAACGGCAAATTGCTCACACCCATCAGGAACACAATGGTTTGGGAGGCCAAAGTCACTTTGTCCCAACGAACAGTGGATTTCACTTTCTCAGGGCACTCATGTCCTGTCACGACAGTAAAAGACGTATTAAAATTGCGATGCGTCACCGGGATTCCCGCATACGCGGGCACAGCGATGGCAGAAGTGATCCCCGGAACCACTTCAAACGCGATGTCCTCTTCCACACAGCGTTCCGCCTCTTCCCCGCCACGACCGAAGATAAAAGGATCGCCACCTTTTAAACGGGTGACGACTTTGCCTTCTTTCGCTTTTTCCACAATCAGTTCATTGATCTTTTCTTGTTTGAGCGTGTGGCGATCCGGCAACTTCCCCACATAGATCAGTTCCGCCTCCGGGCGTGCGTATCTCAGAAGCTGCGGATTCGCCAAACGATCATAGATAATCACATCAGCTTCTTTGATCGCTTCCAAGCCTTTGACTGTGATGAGACCAGGGTCCCCAGGCCCCGCCCCTACCAGATATACTAAACCGGTCATCCGACTAACCCCTCTCGCACCTCGCGCAGCAGTTGTCCTGCTCCCTGTTCTTTGAGTTCCGCAGCCAAGTCTTGACCAATGACCTTCTCATCTCTTCCTTGCTTAATCCCCTTAATCACTTTGGTTCCATCCGGATGCGCAACCAATCCCGTCAAACGCACCTCCTCACCGACCACCTCCGCATAAGCGGCCAACGGCAAATGGCAACCTCCTTCAAACGCCTGAAGAAAAGCCCGTTCGGCTTTTACCGCCCGCGCCGTTTCCACATGATGAATCTCCAAAAGCAGCGCCAGCACCTCATGATCATCCTCACGGCACTGAATGGCCAAAGCCCCTTGACCCACCGCCGGCAACATGATGTCCGTCGATAAGATTTCGGTTGCTTCTTCCTGCCATCCCATTCGGGCCAGTCCGGCTTGGGCTAACAGAATCGCGTCAAAGTGCCCTTCTTTCATCTTGTTGATGCGCGTATCCAGATTCCCGCGTACAGGTTTCACCTCTAAATCAGGGCGGTAAGCCAATATCTGCGCTTGGCGGCGCAAACTGCTCGTGCCCACCACCGCTCCTGCCGGCAATTGGGCCAACGTACGGCCATCCCTTGACAACAGGCTGTCACATGGGTTTTCTCTCACCGGAATCGATCCGATCGTCAGCCCTGTCGGCATCTCACCCGGCAGGTCTTTCATGCTGTGAACAGCCAAATCAATCCGCCCATCCAACAATGCTTGTTCAATCTCTTTGACAAATAACCCTTTGCCGCCCACTTTGGATAAAGTAACGTTGAGAATCTTGTCCCCTTTGGTCACAATTTTTTCCAATTGGACGGTCAGATCGGGACGTACTTTTTTCAATTGCTCAATCACCCAGTTGGTCTGAGTTAAAGCAAGCAAGCTTTTCCTCGTTCCTACCGTTAACGTGCGCACGCGTCCAACCTCCATTCTAGGTTTGCGCGGACAAGGCTTGTTCCAACCACTTACGCATCTTGCTCCGCACTTGTGCCGGATTCATTCGGCATTCTTCCAACCAATGGTCAGTGACCAACTCTTTCATCAATCGCTGCCGTTCTTTGGGAACCGTCACGTTTTGTTGGATGATCCCACGCATCTCTTGAAGCAAATCCAAGTACAGCTCATACTCCTCGCCAACCGTCGCTTCCAATTGGCGGCGAATGTTTTGGGCGACGGAAGGGCTTGCCCCGCTGGTGGAAATCGCGATGTGCAACTTTCCGCGCTTCACGGTGGCCGGCACCATAAAGTTGCAAAGCTCCGGTTGATCGACGACATTTACCCACTGGCCTCGCGCGTTCGCCTCTTGATGGATTCGCGCATTGACAGTTTTTTGATCCGTCGCGGCGAAGACCAGGCGGCAACCCTCGTGGTCTTCCGGCTGATAGGGGCGGCGACGCCATTCGATAAGTTCCTGTTCCGTCCATGACGTTAAGAGGGGGGTCGCCTTGGGACTCACCACAATAACATGAGCCCCCGCCTCGATCAAGCTTCGCACTTTCCTTTCGGCCACAGGCCCTCCACCCACCACAAGACAGCGCATGCCTTCGATGTCCACCATCATGGGATAATATTGTTTCATCCTGATTAGAAACCCCTTTTCGCATGACCTAAATCCAGTGATGGAAAGAAAAGCCGGAGCGAGTAATAATATAATTGCTTAAAATGGCCAATAGCGACAAAGACGTCCACCAGGCCAATTGGCGTCCATACCACTGCCGTCTTGCCCACTTCCACAGGATAAAGCCGTAGAGAAGAAGCACCCAGAGCGATCCCCACACCTTGGCGTCTGCCCAAAACTGGTGGCCGATCGTCTGATAGGCGTAAATCGCCCCCAGTGTCATTGCGGTTAACAGCAAACTGGTTCCCGCCACCACCAACCAAGCGGATAAGCCTTCCAAACGATCCAGACTGGGAAGCCGCCGCAATAAATGATTCCACTTTTTTTGTTTGAGCAGATAGTTGTTGACCAAGTACAAACTGGAACCGATGCTGGCCAAAGAGAAAGCGGCATAAGCCATCATCGCCAGCGTCACATGCAGAAAAACCAACTCCGACAACAACAGCTTCTCGATGACGGGGGAAGAAGACCTCACAAAAAAGAGATGCAAAGCCAACATGATAAAACTTAAGGAATTGGCGATAAAGAAAAGAATCGCCATCCGATAAACGAAATGCATGACCAAGGTGAAGCTGATCAGCACCCAGCTATAGATGGATAACGCATCAAAGCTAGCGGAAATCGGGAACAGCGCCAATCGCTGTACGACTAATACGATGGTCTGCAATACCCACACCCCTGACAGCAACAGGAGGGACATCCGTTCCACCTGCTTGTTGGGACGCAAAAGGTCCGCAAACGAAAACACCAGGCTAACCGCATAGACGTACACCATAAAATCGACGATCCAACGCTCTCGGAACAAAGGCGGCTCCTCCTTTAAGCGTTTCCGCTGGCTAGCGCTGCTGGGTTAGGTAGCTCAATTGACTCAGGCTCTTCTTGCTCTTGCTCCGCATTCAACTGTTTTTCCAATGCAAACAACGCGATAAACATCTCTTGCGCCAATTCTTTTTGTGATGTGGTCGCCAACTCCTTGACCCGCACAATGGGATCGCGCATCAATTGATTGACAATGCTTTTGGTATGCTTGCGGATCACGCGCTTTTCCTGTTCAGTCAACTCCGGCAATTTGCGCTCAATCCGAAGCATCGCATCTTCTTGGATGGCCAGCGCTTTTTCGCGCAATGCCGTGATGAGCGGGACAACCCCCAACGTCTCCAGCCATTCGTTAAACTGCCGCAGTTCTTCTTCTATCCAAAGGCCGACCTTGGCCGCTTCTTGTTCCCTGATCGCCATATTGGCATCGACGATCCCGTTCAGATCATCAATGTCATACAGAAAAACTTGATCCAATTCATGAATCTCCGGGTCAATATCGCGCGGAACCGCAATATCGATCAGGAATAAAGGGGATCTGCGTTTATGCAGAACCGGCTGCACCATGGCCTTGGTCAAAATCGGCTCCTTGGCCCCCGTTGAACTCACGACAATATCCGCCTCTAACAAGGAGGGGATTAACTGATCCCACGACCGCGCTTCCCCATGGAACTTATCCGCCAACTCCTCTGCCTTGGAAAGTGTGCGGTTGATCACCAACACCTGGTTGACCCCTGTCGCATAAAAATGCTTGGCTGTGAGCTCACTCATCTTGCCCGCGCCGATCAATAGGATTGTTTTGCCCGCAAAGGCATCAAACATCTTCTTTCCCAATTCAACCGCCGCATAACTGACAGAAACGGCATTTTGTCCAATTTCCGTCTCTGAGTGGACACGTTTGCCAAACGTAATCGCTTGCTTAAACAAGGCGTTGAACAGCGTACCTGTCGTTCCCGTTTGCTGGGCCGTCAGGAACGCTTGCTTCACTTGCCCCAGAATTTGCGTTTCGCCAAGGACGAGCGAGTCCATTCCGCACACAACATGAAGCAGATGGCGTACGGCTTCTTGATTCGCTTTCACATAAAGGTGTTCAGCAAATTCTTCTCTCGGTAACCGGAACCAGCTTTCCAAAAAAGATTTTGCATAATACTCGCCTGTATGCAGTTGGTCAGCCACCACATATAATTCCATGCGGTTACAGGTGCTGACAATCACACATTCAAGTACACTCTTCATGTCTCGTAAACTCTTTAGCGCTATCTGAAGCCGGTCTTCCTGAAACGCTAACTGTTCTCTTATCTCAACTGGAGCCGTTTTATGGTTTAAACCAATCACTAGCGTATGCATTCTCGTCACCCCGAACTTCAGTTTAGCCACATCTCAGGCTAAGCTGGCCGAAAAGTCATTCTCAATCAAATTACATTATAGCACAACCTTTTTCAATCCCAAGTTCTGGGCTGTGAACAGATTTTGAAGGGCGGGGCCTTCCCCGTTTCGTGAATGTCAATTTTTATCCAAATCCCTTTGCCATCCCTTGCTTGATCCAATGGGACTGGCTATTACAATAAAAGGAGCAATCAATCACTTGCAAAGAAAGAGGAACATACCCATGCGACCTACTTCACGTTATCTTCTCATCGGCTCTGTTCTCGCGATCATCCTGGTTGCGCTTGAATATTACGGATTCATCTGGCACAACGGTCTTTTCGCCCTGCCTTATGAAGTGAAAGGCTTGGATGTTTCCCACCATCAAGGTGACATTGATTGGGAAAAGGTAAAAGACGATGACTTTCGGTTTGTTTTCATCAAAGCGACGGAGGGGCGGGATTTTATTGATCAACGTTTCGGAAAAAATTGGCAACAGGCCAAGGAACAAGGATTTCTCGTGGGCGCTTACCATTTTTTCTCCATGGGCAGCACGGGCAAACAGCAAGCCGCCCATTTTATCCGCACGGTTCCGAAGCAAGCTGACAGCCTTCCTCCCGTCATCGACGTGGAAATCCACTTAAACCACGATCAACGGAAAGTGCGTCAAGAATTGCTGGCCCTCGCACAGCAGCTGGAACAGCACTATGGCAAAAAACCGATCCTTTACGTGACTTATGATACATACAACCAGTATGTCAAACATGCCTTCCCACAGTATCCCATTTGGATACGGGACATCAAGAAGTTTCCCACCCTCCAGGATCGGGATTGGCTTTTCTGGCAATACAGCAATCGCGGCAGGGTCAATGGCATTGACACTTACGTTGACATCAATGTTTTCAATGGCGATCAAAATGAGTTTTCGCAACAATTCAGCCTTCGCCGGCTTGAATCTTCCCCATCTTGAACAACCAGCTTTTCAGCTGGTTTATTTCATTTTCAGTTAAAACCGACAGGAGAGTGGGCCATTCATCGGTGATGTGGTCGGACTGAGATTTCCTTGTCAAACCGCCCTTAAAATGTCAAAATAAAATTAATCCATTGAAAAAAAGGGGTGGCGTTTGATGACGAAGAAGATCAGACAGTTTCGCCCTCAGCTGTTGATGCTTTGTTTCGCTTGTCTGCTCGCCGCCTGTTCCTCCTCTTCTTCCTCCACCAATCAAATCCGACTTGTCGAAGTGACGCACTCCCTCTTTTATGCCCCACAATATGTGGCGATGAGCAAGGGTTTCTTCAAGCAAGAAGGTCTCGACATCGAATTGACGAATGGAAACGGCGGCGACAAGACGATGACAACCCTTCTCTCCGGCGATTCCGATATCGTGCTGGTGGGTGCTGAAGCTGCCATCTATGTGACCGCTCGTTCCACCAATCAGTCGGTCGTCGCCTTTGCCCAACTCACCCAGACCGATGGGACCTTTCTCGTTTCGCGACAACCCATACCGGATTTCAAATGGAGCATGTTGAGAGGAAAAAAACTGCTCGGCCAACGGCGCGGAGGCATGCCCGAGATGGTGAGCGAATATGTGCAGCGCGTCAATGGCTTAACCCCCCATCAAGATGTGAACATCATCCAAAACGTGGATTTTAAAAACCTTGGCAATGCCTTTGTGGCTGGAACGGGTGATTTCGCCCAGTTGTTTGAACCCGTCGCCTCCAAGATTGAACAAGAAGGCAGAGGATATATCGTCGCTTCTTTTGGCAAAGACAGCGGACACCTTCCCTATACCTGTTATCTCGCCAAGGAGCAATGGATGAAACAGCACCCCGATTTGGCCAAGCGGTTCACCCGCGCCCTCTATAAAGGACAACAATGGGTCGCCACTCATCCCGCCGAGGAAGTCGCCGCCGCAATCCAAAGCCATTTCCCCGACACCGGCAAGGAGATCCTGGTCCGCGTCATCCAGCGTTATCAAGACCAACAATCCTTTGCCTCGACTCCGCTCATTGAAGAACAAGAGTACAACCACTTGCTGCAGATCATGAAGGAAGCGGGGGAACTTCCCAAACCCATCCCTTACCGCCAGTTGGTCAACACAGAATTTGCCGTTCCAGTGGTAAAGGGGGAATAAGACATGACTTCTCCCTATGCGGTACAGATTGAGGACCTCACGCATACCTACTTCACCAAAACAGAAGAAGTGACAGCCATCAGCAAGCTCTCCCTCACCGTTCAACCGGGGGAATTTGTCGTCTTGGTCGGGCCGAGCGGGTGCGGCAAAAGCACCATTCTCTCCCTCATCGCGGGACTTCTCACTCCCGCCGCCGGAGAAATCAAGCTATTCGGCAACCGAGTAACAGGCCCCTCTCCATATACCTCCTATATGCTGCAAAAAGACGGATTATTGGAATGGCGGACCGTCGCACAAAACATGATTCTCGGTTTGGAATTGCGTCATCAGGCCACTGCCGATGCCATCGCGCAAACTCACCGACTCCTTGACGAAATGGGGCTGTCCCATGTGACCCATCACTATCCCCACCAACTGTCCGGCGGAATGCGGCAACGCGTTGCCCTCGTCCGTACCCTGGCGGTGCGTCCCGAAATCCTGCTGTTGGATGAACCCTTCTCCGCGCTCGATATTCAAAACAAAATCCACTTGGAACAACTGTTGATGGACGTATTGAAAGAACAGCAAAAAACTGCCATCTTGGTAACCCACGATCTGGAAGAAGCGATCGCGATCGGGGACCGCATTCTCGTCATCGGCGGCCAACCGGGGCAAATCTTGCACACCCTGTCGGTTCCCGCGGACATTCGCGCACTTCCCCCGCTTGAAGCAAGAGCCCATCCAGCCTTTCGTTCCTTGTTCGACGAGTTGTGGCGGGAGGTGAATGCGCGATGAAAGCCTGGCTTGAACGTGGGGCAACCAGTCCCCAACATGCTCTTTATCTGCGTCGGCTGCGGATTCGGCAAATGTGGATTTGGGTCATTCGCGCCATCATCTTCATCGCGTTTGTCGGGATGTGGGAAGGAGCGACCCGCGCCGGATGGATCGATTCTTTTCTTTTCAGCAGCCCATCGCTCATCTGGAAGCAAGCTGCGCAATTGGCGCAAGCGGGTGATTTGTTTCATCATATCGGCATGACCGCATGGGAAACGATTGCCGGATTTATCTTGGGCACCGCAGGCGGAATCGGCTTGGCGACTTGCATTTGGGCTTCCCCCTTTTTGTCGCGTGTGCTCGACCCCTACCTCGTCGTTTTGAACAGCATGCCCAAAGTGGCGTTGGGTCCCTTGTTTATCGTGACGTTGGGAGCCAATTTCTCTTCCATCTTGGCCATGGCCATCGCCATCACCATCATCATCACCACGCTGGTTATTTACACCAGTTTTCAAAGCGTGGATGAGAGTTGCCTGTTGCTGGCCCGTTCCTTTGGCGCAACCCGCGCCCAAATTTTCCGCACGATTATCTTTCCTGCCAGTATTCCTGATATGATCGCCGCTTTAAAAGTGAATGTGGGCTTGGCCTGGGTCGGGGTGATCGTGGGAGAATTTCTTGTGTCCAAAGCCGGGCTCGGCTATTTAATCATCTATGGGTTTCAAGTGTTTAATCTCAACCTGGTCATGTTGAGCCTGGTGGTCGTCGCCATCATTGCCACGTTGATGTACCAACTGATCGCCTGGTTGGAAGCCACGTTATTGCGCCATCGGCACCGCGGTTGACTCCCGTGTTCACCATCATCCATCTCTACCGCGATCTTTTGGACGACAGTGAAGGAAATGGGCATCAAACTCGCATGCCCATTCGCTTTTGCCACCGCTGGGACCTCCGGAAAAAGGGCAATGCGCCCAAAAAACGCATGTTCAAATCACTCCTTGGCCGCGGGCAGGAATGACAAAATCCTGCCCCCATGCAATTTTCTATCCAGACTCGTCGCCAAATTGTGATAAGATGGAAAAGGAAAAATCTACTTATCTTCAAGGAGAGAAGCTTTTCATGCAATCAAAGCTGATCGGATTTGTCCTGATCCTGGGTGGGGCCCTGTTGATGCTGACCAAATTTGAGTTAGCCCCACTTGAATCCTTTATCTCATGGCCTTTTATCATGTTTATGATCGGAGCGATTTTGCTGTTTGTCGCTTTTCTGAAACGAATTGGATCCCTTGCCTTATGGGCAGGCATTATCGCATTTCTCGGACTTTCCGTCTGGGGCATCAAATACGTGGAAGGCTGGCCTAATCATTGGAGCATTTTGCTCGTTTTTGTCGGTCTTTCAATATTATTGCAATACATCATCACCAAACATAGCATGAGTGGGACGGTGGGCAGCATATTGGTATTAACAGGGATCGTCGCCTATCCCGGCGTCACGGAGCTTCCCATCGTTTCCCCCATCACCACCGTTTTGCATAATTTCTGGCCTGCCTTTATCGTGCTTTTAGGTCTGATATTCCTGTCCAAAAAATAACACAGGGAGCCATGCCAATGACCAAAACCATGGAAGAGATTCTTCACATGCGGGCAGCGGGCAAAATCTTGGCTGCCTGCCACCTCGAACTGCGCAAACGCATTCGCCCCGGCGTCTCCACATGGGAGATCGATCAATGGGTAGAAACCTTTTTGGAGCAACATGGAGCCACTCCTGAACAAAAAGGGTATTTAGGTTACCCTTATGCCACTTGCGCTTCGATCAATAGCGAAGTGTGTCATGGTTTTCCCCGCCAAACCCCGTTACGGGAAGGCGACATCGTCACGATCGACATGGTGGTGAATTACAACGGCTGGTTGGCCGATTCCGCTTGGAGTTACCCCGTTGGCACGATCAGCCAATCGGCGCAGACTTTGTTAACCGTAACCAAAGAAGCCCTATACCGCGGCATCGCCCAAGCGCAAGTGGGTAATCGGATCGGAGACATCTCGCATGCGATCCAAACCTATGCCGAATCACAAGGATGCGGGGTGGTTCGCCCTTTTATCGGCCATGGCATCGGGCGACGCATACATGAAGAACCGGAAGTGCCCCACTACGGGCCGCCCAACCAGGGGCCGTTATTGAAAGAAGGCATGGTCATCACCATTGAGCCCATGCTGACGTTGGGCAGTCACCTCGTCACCATTGAAGCGGACGGCTGGACAGCCAAAACCGTGGACGGCAGTCTCTCCGCCCAGTATGAACATACCGTCGCCATCACCAAAGACGGTCCGCTAATCTTAACCGACCAAGACGAACCGGGCGCCTTCTAGCGAGGGGCCCGGTTTTACTAAATGCTGATAGAAAGTCCACGGTTTTAATCGTGGAATGAAAGACGGCATTGCTCTGCATCCCCTTTGAGATGGTAAGAGTAACCAAATTCGTTATAATCGAACATACGAGCGGCGCTTATCCCACTCGTAGTGGGTTCGTTTCTCTGTGGTCGAGGGTCAAGGAGAGTGCGGATAAAGTCATTTGAAAAATGGAATTCGCTGCATGTTCTGCTCGTTTAGCTCGGGCCGTTACCCAATCCAAATGCTTCTGCCAACAAGCGATAGGAGCGCAATTTTGCTTCAAAATCATGAATCAGGGAAACAATCATGATTTCATCCGTCTCATATTCCAGCCCCAATGCCAGTATTTGCTCACGGACCTGTTCTTTGCTTCCCACAATCATCCGCTTTCGATTTTCTTGAATGCGGTATCGGTCAAATGGGGAGTAACGGTAATTCAAGGCCGTCTCAACCGAAGGAATCCCATGTCCACTCTCTCCTTTTTCGATCAAGAGCAATGCTAGGTCCAGACTGGACGCCAATCGCTCGGCCTCTTCCTCCGTTTCTCCGCAAATGGCGAAAATCGCCAGCATCGTTTGCGGTTTTTGGTTGCATAAGGAAGGTTGGAAGTGCTCCCTGTAGAACTTGACAACATCAGCCCCACCTTCCCCATTGATAAATTGGGCAAACGCATAACCCACTCCCCGCTCTGCGGCCAAGAGCGCACTTCCGCCACTGGAACCGAGCATCCACATCTCGGGCGCCGTCTCAATCGTCGGGGTGGCTACAATGCCGGGAAACCGTTCATGTTTCTCGCCAAGATCATAGATATATGTGATCAAATCATCCAACTGCTGTGCATATTGATCAACGTTCACCCGCTTCCCTTCCTGAAGTGCTCTTGTGGCCAGCGGCATGCCTCCCGGCGCCCGCCCCAAGCCAAGGTCGATCCGATTCGGGTATAACGCTTCAAGGACTTTGAAGTTCTCCGCCACTTTATAAGGGCTGTAATGAGGAAGCATGACGCCTCCGGAACCCACCCTGATTGTTTCCGTTTTTGCACCCAGATGACTTATGAGAACTTCTGGGCTCGAACCGGCTAAAGATCTGGTGAAATGATGTTCTGAAACCCAGAAACGGCGATAGCCCAACTTCTCGGCTTCCTGGGCCAGTCGGGTGGTATCCGCCAAAGCTTCCACCGCCGATTTGCCTTCAGGAATGGGTGATTGGTCTAACACGCTTAACTTGATCATGGTTTTCCCCTCTTTTTTGTTCTCAATGAATGATTCTCTAGTATATTTATTTATTATATCAACTTATTTTTAATAATTATATCTTTCACATTCACCCAAAACAAAAACCTCCTTTCATCTGAAAGGAGGTTCCACTTCTATTCAACAGCAAAATCGGTACGAAGCTGCGCTTTTTCTTCATAACGTTCCAGCGCCAATTCGATCAGCTTGGTCACCAATTCGGAGTAAGATACGCCGGAATGCTCCCACAGTTTCGCATACATGCTGTACTGGGTAAATCCAGGCATGGTGTTGATTTCATTCAGCAAGATGGCGCCCGTGTCTTTGCGGATGAAGAAATCCACCCGGGCCAGACCGCTGCCGTCAATCGCTTTGAATGCCCGGATCGCCATTTTCCGCAGTTGTTCCGCCGTTTCCTGCGGCAGTTCGGCGGGAATGCGCATCACCGATTTGCCATCGATATATTTCGCTTTATAATCATAAAATTCATTGGAAGACACGATTTCCCCCGGTACGGAAGCTTCCGGCTCATCATTCCCCAGGACCGCGACTTCCACTTCATGAGCGGGAATGAATTCTTCCACCACGATTTTCCGATCATATGCTGCCGCCAATTCTAGCGACTTAATCAATTCTTGACGATCTTTGGCTTTCGAGATGCCCACACTGGAGCCCAAGTTGGCCGGCTTGACAAAGCAGGGATAGCCCAATTCCGTTTCGATGCGGGAAAGCACCGCTTCTCGCTCACGCTTGAAGTCCGCTTTCAAGATGGAGACATACTTTGCTTGTGGCAAGCCTGCCTCCGCAAACACCTTTTTGGAAACGGCTTTGTCCATTCCCACGCTAGACGCCAGCACCCCCGCACCGACATACGGGATATTGGCAATTTCCAAAAATCCTTGAATGGTCCCATCTTCCCCATACGTTCCATGCAACACTGGAAAGACGACATCGAATTCCTCTTTGCGGAATGCGGGCAATCGGTGCGTTCCGGAAACGACGGCGGGCAAAGACCGCTGCAGGCGATTGATCTCTTCTTGTTCCGCTTTCCCCTCCAGCATCGGCAACGCATCCACGCCAAGCCGGAATAATCCTTCCTGCGTAATCCCGATGGGAATGATGTCGAATTTCTCACGATCCAGCGCTTTCAGCACAGAAGCTGCGGACGCCAAGGAGACCTCATGCTCCCCGGATTTACCGCCGAACAATACAGCCACACGTAGTTTCTTACTCATCCTCTCCCACCCTTTCTTCTCGTCTTTCGTTCATGTTTATGTGGTCGGTTCTTCTTCCATTTCTTCAATTAGCCGGGTGATTTCACTCCATACATCGTCTCGCCCTTGTCCAGTCTCGGAAGAGAAGACGATCAGTGAATCCCCTTTTTGCAGCTCAAGCCCTTCTCTGATCACTTTGAGGTGTTTTTGCCATTGTCCGCGCGAGATTTTATCCGCTTTGGTCGCCACGACAATGGTGGGAATGCCATAGTGCTTCAAATATTGATACATGTTGTAATCGTCATTGGTGGGAGGATGGCGCAGATCGACAACCTGAATCACTGCCTTGAGCCAATCACGCTTGCTCAAATACGTCTCCATCATTTTTCCCCAGGCGGCCCGCACGCTCTTTGGAACCTTGGCAAATCCATAGCCCGGCACATCGGCGAAATACAACGCTTCATTAATCCGATAAAAGTTAATGGTTTGCGTCTTGCCCGGTTTGGAGCTGGTGCGCGCCAAATTCTTGCGACGAATCAAGCAATTAATCAAAGAGGATTTACCCACATTGGAACGCCCGGCCAGAGCGATTTCTGGCAGGGCGTCTTCGGGGTATTGCGCAGGTTTTACCGCGCTAATCACAAACTCAGCTGTTTTCACCAACATAAGGATCCCTCACTAACGCCAACTTCAACACTTCGTCCATCTGGCTGACCGCGGTAAAGGTCAAATCTTTGCGGACGCTTTTCGGAATCTCCTCCAGATCTTTTTCATTATCTTTCGGGATGATCACATGTTGAATGCCGGCTCGATGGGCACTGAGCGCTTTTTCCTTCAATCCTCCAATCGGAAGCACCCGCCCGCGCAAGGTGATCTCACCGGTCATAGCCACAAATCGGGAGACGGGGATTCCCGTCAACGCCGAGACCAGCGCAGTGGCCATGGTAATCCCTGCGGATGGTCCATCTTTCGGAATGGCTCCTTCAGGTACGTGAATGTGGATATCGGACTTCTCATGGAAATCGGGATCGATCTTAAGCGCTTCCGCACGTGAACGGATGAAGCTAAAAGCCGCTTGTGCCGATTCTTTCATCACGTCGCCCAGTTGACCGGTCAGGGTTAATTTCCCCTTTCCAGGCAAGAGCGAGACTTCTATCGATAAGGTGTCGCCACCCGTTTCAGTCCAAGCAAGCCCTGTCGCCATGCCGACTTGATCCGTCTCTTCCGCCCGCCCGTACCGGAACTTTTCCGGACCCAGGTATTCTTCCAGATTTCTTGCCGTAATGACGACTTTCTGTTTCTTCCCTGAGACGATTTGTTTGGCCGCTTTGCGACATAGCGTGCCAATGGTGCGTTCCAAGTTGCGCACACCCGCCTCCCGGGTATAGTGGCGTATCAATTTTAAGATGGACGCCCCTTGGATTTGCATCTGTTCCTTACTCAACCCATGTTCCTTGAGCTGTTTGGGGATCAGATAGGATTTGGCGATCTGCTCCTTTTCAATCTCGGTGTACCCTGAGATATAGATTACTTCCATGCGGTCCAAAAGCGGACGGGGGATGTTGTGCACCGCATTGGCCGTGGTGACAAACATCACTTTGGACAAATCAAAGGGAATTTCAATATAATGATCGCTAAATGTGTTGTTTTGGTTAGGGTCCAACACTTCTAACAACGCCGCAGACGGATCACCGCGGAAATCCATCGACATTTTATCGATTTCATCGAGCAAAAAGACGGGATTGGCACTGTCCGCTTGCTTCATTCCCTGGATAATCCGGCCCGGCATCGCCCCGACGTATGTACGCCGATGCCCGCGAATTTCCGCTTCATCCCGTACACCACCAAGGGAGATCCTTACAAAATGGCGATTCAAGGCCCGAGCGATCGAACGGGCCAACGAGGTTTTCCCCACTCCTGGAGGCCCGGCCAGGCACAGGATCGGCCCCTTGAGCTTTTTCACCATTTGCTGCACAGCCAAGTATTCCAAGACACGCTCTTTGACCTTCTCCAAACCGTAATGATCTTCATCCAAGATTTTTTCCGCTTTCTCCAAGTCAAGGTCATCCTCGGTCACCTTCTGCCAAGGCAAGTCGAGTAACCATTCAATATAAGTGCGAACAACGCCACCTTCAGCGGAACTGGTGGGGATTTTCTCCAAGCGGTCGATTTCTTTTTCGATTCTCTCTTTGACTTCCTCTGGCGCTTCCAATGCAGCTAATTTTTCCCGCAACTCTTCAACTTCGGCAAAACGTCCTTCTTTCTCCCCCAATTCTTTTTGAATGGCTTTCATCTGTTCGCGCAAATAATACTCCTTCTGTGTCTTCTCCATCTGCTTTTTCACACGCGAACTGATTTTCTTCTCCAGCTCCAGAACTTCTTTTTCATTATGAATAATGGAGAGTAACTTTTCTAAACGCTCTTTCACATCAATCGCTTCGAGAATCGACTGTTTATCGGAAATCTTTAATGGCAGATGAGACGTGATCACATCAGCAAGGCGTCCGGGTTCCTCAATATCAGACACCACAGAATATGTTTCAGGAGAAACCTTTTTGGATAGGCGCAAGTATTGTTCAAAATGGTCCAATACCGATCGCATCAATGCCTCGGTGTCTAAATCACCGTCATCAGCACCGGCCAATTCCTCATAAGTAACAATATAACATTCTTCTGAATCTACATATTCCTTGACACGGGCTCTTTTCAAGCCTTCAACCAATACCCGGATGGTGCCATTGGGCAATTTGAGCATCTGCCTCACTTTGGCAATCGTGCCGATCTCATAGATGTCTTCGGCTACTGGTTCTTCTATTTGAATTTCCTTTTGTGTCGCAAGTAAAATATGATGTTGATCATCCACCATTGCCTTTTCCAAGGCTTGAACAGAACGTTCCCTTCCTACGTCTAAATGCAATACCATCGTCGGAAATACAATCAACCCTCTTAAAGGGAGCAAAGGCAATGTACGTTCCTCTTCTTTTACAGCCATACATGCACCTCCGTTGCTGACACACAAGGAACTGAATACAGCTTTGTACGATTTTATCCTATTCGATTTGTTTTGTCTATGACATAACAAAGTCGGGTTCGCCATGGTTGACGGAAACCGACTCAGCCAGATTTCGCCTTGCGCCAACCCATCTTATATTATACAGGAGCAGAAGTCGTCGGGGTCAAAACCGCTGGAGCTGGAGCACTCGCTCCATGTTCATCCTCTTTTTCTAAAGCCAGCTCAAGAACCGCTTCAATCCGTTCTACAGGAATCACTTCGATCCCTTCCATTTGATAAAAAATGGATTGCATATTTTCATGCGGAATCAACACCCTTGTTGCTCCTGCTTGCTTGGCCGCATCCACTTTGGCGATGATCCCCCCAACGGGCTTCACATTCCCATGGATGCTCAATTCACCCGTCATGGCTAACCGATTGTCGACCGGCATTCCTTTGATGGCTGAATAGATGGCGGTGGCAATCGTCACTCCGGCAGAAGGTCCATCCAGAGGAATCCCACCTGGAAAATTAATGTGCAAATGATAATCATCCGGATTTACATCGGTACTTCTTCTCAATACGGTGATCACATTTTCAACTGAACCCCGAGCCATGCTTTTGCGGCGAATCGTTCGCTGGCGTCCAGCCATCTCTTCTTCCTCCACTACGCCCGTGATCTGGATGCTTCCTTTTCCCATCTCCGCTGGCGTGGCCGTCACCTCGACCTCGATCACCGTTCCCAAATGGGGCCCGTACACCGCCAAACCAGAGGCCAATCCCACTTGTGATACGGCGGGCAGTTTCTGCTCCGGTCTGGGATTGAGTTGACTGCTGTGGACGACCCATTCCACGTCAGCGTCCTCAACCAATTGACGCCCTTCCGATAAGGCCAGGCCAACGGAAGTCTGGACAATGTTCACAGCATCACGTCCATTCATGGCATAACGGGTAATGACTCGAATGGCTTCAGGTGTATAACCAAAGTTTATGCGGTTCAATGCTTGTTCTGCCACCTTTTCAATCTCATGCGCCAAAAGTGGACGGAAAAAGATCTCCATGCATCTGGAGCGGATGGCAGGGGGAATGTCTTCCGGGGTACGTGTCGTTGCACCAATCAGTCGAAAATCGGCAGGCAACCCATTTTGAAAAATATCATGAATGTGACTGGGTGTGTTGCTATCTTCGGAACTGTAATATGCGCTCTCCAAAAAGACTTTGCGATCTTCCAAGACCTTCAAAAGCTTGTTCATCTGCACCGGGTGCAACTCGCCAATCTCATCGATAAACAAGATGCCCCCATGCGCTTTGGTCACGGCTCCAGGTTTCGGCTGGGGTACCCCCGCGACACCCAAAGCGCCGGCTCCTTGGTAGATTGGGTCGTGAACGGAGCCAATCAACGGGTCGGCGATTCCCCGCTCATCAAACCGGGCTGTCGTCGCATCCATCTCCACAAATTTGGAGTCTTTATTAAAAGGTGAAGCGCTATTTTTTTTGGCTTCTTCCAAAATAATGCGAGCCGCTGCCGTTTTCCCCACCCCAGGTGGGCCGTAAATGATCACATGTTGCGGATTAGGTCCGCACAACGCCGCTTTTAACGCGCGAATGCCTTCTTCCTGTCCGATGATTTCACTTAACTTGGAAGGCCGGGTCTTTTCCGCCAACGGCTCTGTAAGTGAAATCCGGCGCATGGATTGGAGTTTTTCCAATTCTTTCTTGGCTTCGCGATCCACGGCGCTTCGATTGGTCTGTTGGCTTTTGAGCAAGTTCCAAAAATATAAGCCGATGATGATGGAGAAGAACACTTGTAAAAACATGAGTAAAGCAGTCCAACTCATAAAATGCCCATTCCTTTCTACCTGCGGAACTCACCGTTTCTTTGTTTTGTATTATGACCGCCAAGGTGATGGGCTACTCATGTTTTTATTTCCTGCCGATTAGCGCCGTTTCATATACATATCAAACGCCCAATGCAACATCGGGATCACCGGATAATCCCATTCTCCAACCATTTCACACGCTTCGCCACCGAATCCCATTTTAAACTGCAACAATTCAAAATTGGGATGCTGCTCGTCCAACGTTATGCTGATGCCGCGGAAATCAAAGATGCGATCCCCTTGCTGATAGGCATCTTGAATCATCTTCCAACGCAACAGATAAGGGGAGGACTCTTCCATCGGTTCGCTCAATCGCGCATTATACAAATCCCAAGTGTGGCCATCAACGCGCACCGCGAGCGACGTGCTTAAGAGTTGCTCCCCTTTCCGCGCCATATACAGCCTGATCCGATAAGGATCTTCCAAAATCAAGGTTTCAAACATCTTCTCAAAATACGACACATCCCGGACTTGTGATTTTTCACGCTGTGCAGCCAAGGCGAGCAAGCGATGAAATTCTGGCAAATCCCTTTCTGTGCCCAAATGAACGCGAATGCCATCCCGTTCCGCATTTTGAATGCGGTTTTGCCAATAGGGATGGAACCCTTTATACACTTGTTCCAATGTCTTGTTTTTCATATTGAGCCGATAAACAAACTGCGGTTGAACCGTATCAAAACTATCTTCCACTACATGCTTCCGCCAGCCCATATCCGCCAGTTCCTGCTGAACATATTCCACGGCATTAAATACTTGGTCCGGTCGAATATCAGTCAGTTTGCGCCCTCTTAAACCATGCGATTTAAACTCTTGAATCGCATGATTGATCGATTCACTCGACCATTTCCGCCGCACCAATGGAGGATCCATCTTGACGCTGAATGCTTGACGTTGTTTCAAATGATGGAATAACGGGACAAACCATTCCTTCATGCTGCGGTCGGAGAACCAGTCAATAATCGGACCGCGGGGTATGTATGCCAAAAACTTATTCATGCCGGGTACCTTGCGATATAGAACAACCGCACCGCCGACCATTTTCCCTTCTTTGTTCACCCAGCCTAAAAACTCACTATTCCAGCGCCATTCCCGTTTGAGGTCCGCCCAAGAAGGGTATTGCAAAAAATTGCGATAAGGTTTTTTCTCAACAAAGTCCAAATATCGGTCGCGATCAACTACAACGATATTCAACATATTCCCTTTCACCTCTTTCTTTATCAAAAAAACAGCTCTACTTCTCTGGTAGAACTGCTTCCATTGTCGTACATTTTAACATATCATGATTAAACGAAAAAAGCATCTGCCTTTGAAAAGCAGATGCTAAAATTATTTGAAACGAATCGGCTACGCGGTCTCTTCTTGTTTGTTATTGAGAACGCGACCTTCCTTTGTCATTAATTTGGGCGATACGCCGTGCAACACCGTTTCTTTGGTGACCACGCATTTAATGACATCTTCACGGGATGGGAGCTCAAACATGACATCCAACATGATCGATTCGATAATCGCCCTTAAGCCACGCGCGCCTGTTTTACGTTTAATTGCTTCTTGAGCGATGGCTTCCAATGCCTCCCGTTCAAATTGCAACTCAACGTTATCCATCTCAAGCAGTTTTTGATACTGTTTGACAAGGGCGTTTTTGGGTTCCGTCAAAATGCGCACCAAGGCAGTCTCATCCAACGGCTCCAAGGTGGAAATCACAGGCAGACGACCGACAAACTCAGGGATCAACCCGAATTTCAATAGGTCTTCCGGCAGAACCATGCGCAGGAATTCGCCTGGTTTCATGGTTACCGCTTGCGTATCCATGCCAAAGCCGATCACTTTTTTACCGATGCGGCGTTTAATAATCGTTTCCAAGCCGTCAAACGCTCCACCACAGATAAACAAGATGTTGCTGGTATCGATCTGGATAAACTCTTGGTGCGGATGTTTGCGGCCACCTTGTGGCGGCACGCTGGCAACGGTTCCTTCCAAAATCTTCAACAGAGCCTGTTGCACCCCTTCACCCGACACATCCCGAGTGATGGATGGATTCTCCGACTTGCGTGCCACTTTATCGATCTCATCGATATAGATGATGCCACGCTCCGCCTTCTCAATATCATAGTCGGCGGCTTGAATCAATTTGAGCAAGATATTTTCAACGTCTTCCCCCACATATCCCGCTTCCGTGAGTGAAGTTGCATCCGCAATGGCGAACGGAACATTTAAGATGCGAGCCAGCGTTTGGGCGAGTAAAGTTTTCCCGCTCCCCGTGGGGCCCAACATCATGATGTTGGATTTTTGCAGTTCAACCTCATCCGACTTGGCCGTTTGTGAATTGATGCGCTTGTAGTGGTTATACACCGCTACAGACAACGATTTTTTGGCATGTTCTTGGCCGATGACATACTGATCGAGGATTGCGCAAATCTCTTGCGGTTTAGGCAGATTTGCCAGATCAATATCCTCTTCATTCCCCAGTTCTTCTTCAACAATTTCATTGCAAAGCTCAATACATTCGTCACAGATATACACACCTGGACCTGCGACCAGTTTACGCACTTGATCTTGCGATTTGCCGCAGAAGGAGCACTTGAGCTGCCCTTTTTCTTCGTTGAATTTGAACATGTCTCTCACCCCTTTCCTAAGTCCGTACCATCACCTGATCCACGAGGCCGTATTCTTTTGCTTCATCGGCACTCATAAAGAAGTCGCGATCCGTATCACGCGCGATTTTTTCCAGGGACTGTCCAGTCCGTTCGGCCAAAATTCGATTGAGCTGATCTTTGGTGCGTAAAATCCAGTCAGCATGAATCTTTATGTCAGATGCTTGCCCTCTGGCTCCACCCAATGGTTGGTGAATCATCACTTCACTGTTTGGAAGGGCGAAACGCTTCCCTTTGGTTCCAGCCGCCAGCAGGAAAGCTCCCATGCTAGCCGCTAGTCCTACGCAAATGGTAGAGACATCGGGTTGGATATGATTCATGGTGTCGTAAATGGCCAACCCAGCCGTTACGGAACCACCGGGAGAATTTATGTACAAATGGATGTCTTTTTCTGGATCTTCTGCACTTAAGAAGAGCAATTGCGCTACGACAAGATTTGCGACGTTATCATCAATCGGACCACTGAGAAAGATAATCCGATCTTTCAACAGTCGGGAGTATATGTCGTACGCACGCTCACCTCTGTTGGACTGCTCCACGACCATTGGCACTAAAGGCATAGGAAACACCTCATTTCGGAGTTTCAAATTTTAAAACAAGGCACGTAGTTTCACGTGCCTCGTTTCCTATCTCCCTATAACCATTATGCCTTATTTTTACTTTCGGATACAAGTAGATCAATCGTTTTCTTCACGCGAAGTTGTTCTTTCACAGACTCCATCGCGTTTTGCGCTTCTAAAATGCGACGAACCTCGTCTGCCTCACGGCCCATTTCTTTTGCCATTTCTTGGATTTCCCCTTCGATGTCCGCTTCGGTCACATCGATGTTTTCTGTTTTGGCAATTGCTTCCAACACCAAGTTGGCGCGAACACGTTTTGATGCGTCTTCTTTAAACTGCTCTTTCAGCGCATCTTGGTCTTGGCCGGTGAACTGGGCGTACAGTTCCAGGTTGAGACCTTGGTACGTCAGGCGTTGCTCGAATTGGCGCAACATGTTTTCAACTTCATTTTCAATCATCACTTCTGGAATTTCCACTTCAGCTTTTTCCGCCGCCTGTTCCACCAGTTCGTTGCGGATGTAGTTTTCTTTGTCTTTAGCCGCTTTTTCATTCAAGTTTTTCTCTATGTCGGCTTTCAGCTCGGCCAAGGTGTCAAACTCGCTAACATCTTGCGCAAACTCGTCATCCAGCTCAGGCAGGTTCAGGCGTTTGATCTCATGCAATTTCACTTTGAAAGTAGCTGGCTTTCCTTTCAGCTCCTCCGCATGATACTCTTCCGGGAACGTTACGTTGACGTCTTTCTCTTCGCCCACTTTCATGCCGATCAGTTGGTCTTCAAAGCCTGGGATGAAGGTGCCGGAACCCACTTCCAGGGTATACTGCTCCGCTTTGCCGCCTTCAAACGCCTCACCGTCAACAAACCCCTCAAAGTCGATGATGACGCGATCGCCGTTTTCTACCGCACCGTCTTCAACGACTTCCAGTTGGCCTTGCTGTTTGCGCATTTTCTCCAATTCAGCGTCCACATCTTCCGGTTTAACGGAGAAATCTTTATCTTCTACTTCCAATCCTTTATATTCACCTAAAGTCACTTCAGGCTTTACCGTTACCGTTGCTTTGAAAATCAAGGACTTTCCTTTTTCCAGTTGCTCGATGTCGATCTCTGGACGATCCACTGGCTCAATGCCTGTTTCGTTTACCGCAGCTTCATACGCTTCTGGCAGTAAGATGTCCAATGCATCTTGGTACAGGGCCTCTACACCAAAACGCTTTTCAAAGATCGGACGTGGAACTTTCCCTTTACGGAATCCAGGGATGTTTACTTGTTTTACGACTTTTTTAAATGCTTGATCCAATGCTTGCGCCACTTGTTGTGCGTCCGCTTCTACTGTAAGTACGCCTTTGTTTGTTTCAGTTTTTTCCCAACTTGCCTTCATTAACGGTACCCTCCTGCAATCTATGAATGAGTTGACATCAGTCCGATTTCAAAGTAGTCAATAAAGCCACAATAACCCTTTCATTATAACACAGCGCGCCTGCTTTGCAAGAAACAACGTCAACACGACAAAACCCCTTTGGCAGGGGTTGACTAACTGTTTATGTAGCCTTCTTACCAACTTTCTCTATGGTACTTCAGGAACGCGGAGATGTAAAGAAGAAACCAGAATATACCAACCTTTGTGAAGGCACAGAACGACTGCCAATCTGGAATGACAAAAATAAAAGCCGCCGATCCCCATCGGCAGCCAGTCCGCGTCATGACGGCTTTTTCTGCACAATATCCACGTGGACAATATCTTCCGCAATCATCTCTTTCAAAAACTCCAACACATCATCCACAATATAGACAATCCCGTTCACATCTTCACTGCTCCAAACCTTTTTGAGCCGTTTTCCGTAACTGTTCAAATCCATATATAGCGATTCCAACGCCACCAATTCCTCTTCGGGCACCATCTTCATATAGCGTTTCCGTTCAATTTGCTTGGCGATTTCATCTTTCAGTTCAATCAAGTCCCGATACGCGTCATCCATGTCGGTGATCGCCAAAAAATTGGCGATGATGTCTTTAATGACCTGGTAAAACCGAAAGCTTTGCACCTCGATCTCCACATTTTTCAACGTATGTTCCAGCTCCACCGCACTTTGCAAGGCCTTCATCGCCTTTTGCCTGTTCGCTTGAATATACTTTAGCGACCACTCCAGCTTTTCGATTACCTGTTCTATCCGTTTCGTCCAAGCAGTAATGTCTACAGCGCATTTCTCTTCCAAATGCGTCTTATGTAAATGCCGGATCATCTATAAAAGGCTCCTCCCTGGACATATTTTACATCATCATTTATTCCTATCATATCAGTTATCAGAATGATCTGCATCATTATCTTCTTCGAAATGGAGTGTCACCCACCACTAATTACTTAAATCATTGACCGATTCCCTGCGTTCCAGCCTTTCTGTCAACTAGAACTTGCCCCCTCATGCGCTTTGTCAACTTACCATCCTGAACCTTAAAACGCCCTCGTCTTCACGAAGGCGTTGTCTTTCCCGTTCAAAGCAATGCACTGCCTCTACCGAACAAGCCTGGGCGACTCGCAACCCGTCTCACTTCTTGTCCCTCTCAATGTGACACTCTGCACAAAAAGACCCAATCTCCACCTGCCGCGCTTCCGAACAAGACCGCTTTCGCTCCACCCTATCCCAATCAACAACCCTATTATCGATGGAACTCAACCCTAACATTCCATTCCATCTTTATCCAGATCGTGCTATAATGAAGACAATCTCAAATCACTTTGTTCTGGGCCATTTTATTTTGGCTCTTTTTTTATGTTCTTCTCCCATATTGGCTCACTGTGATCGTCCCCACCGCAACCAAAGGCACCGTGGCATGGCGATAAGGCGTGCAACTCAGCCACCGCTTCTTTTCCGCCGCATCATCAATCGTATGGGTGCGCCAGTATTGGATGACTTGCTTCCCTTGCTGACCGCAACGGGGACAAAAGAAAACTTGTCCCATTTTGGGTTTCGTCGTCTGACAATGCTGACGGGTAATGATGCGATCGCAATCACGGCAATATATCCGGGATAGATACAATGTTTCAAAATGATTAATCATCAAATCCAGCCACCCATGCCTAAGAGAATAAATCAAAACAACGCCCCGTCAACACCCACTTCCCATCCTCCAAATCTGCTTGCACCAGATCCAACATCGGGATGTCAATTTCACAACCTGCCCGATCCACCAGCCGGATGATCGACAATTTACTCTTCGGTTGGTGGCGAACCCCGCACGTTACTGACGTTTCCCTATCTTTTGTCAATTGCACTTCCTCGCGGCACAGTTTGAGTTGCATCAATTGGCTCAGCTCATAAAGGAAGTGATTTACCTCATGGGCATCCCCCTTTATCGTGATGGTTAACATTCCCCCTTCACCTCCTATAATTGGTAATTACATAAACTCAGACAAAAACATTCGCTTATTCAAATAAATTGTAATATAATTTAGTATATTCGTACAATACAAATTTAATTTAATGTTAGCCTGTTAAATCATTCATTTTTCTATGTATTCAGCACAAAAAATAAACCGATTCACACACGCCAAATCATTGATTTAAGCCAAACCAATTAAATAAAACACTCTCTCCATTCCTTTCCAACAATCTTATATACTGAAGAAAAATTCATGCTTACCTTCCCCATGGCGTGGATGACCGACTCACATCCACCCTCAACCAAATCATTTTTTTAAAGCGAGGGAAGCCACATGGTATATGGACTTGATCCCAGCATCGTGCGCTACGTGATGCGCAAAGTGAGAAAAGAGAGCGGATACCGCCAAGAAGACATCGCCGATGCCACCATGTCCTACGGCACCATCTCCAACATTGAGCGGGGCGTCGGCAATGTGGATGAGAAAACGGTTTTAAAGTATCTTGCGAAGTTGGGTCTCAACGAAGCCACACTTAAAAACATAGTCAAAAAAGAACTGGAACGAATGGAAGAGTTAACGTTTGAGCTGCAATTAATTGAACTCATGTTGGATAACAACAAATTGGGAACCCATGCCGAGCAAATGCTGAAAACCATAGGCATTGAACGGTACCACCCGCTCGCCCCCTTTTACACTTATCTGGAAGGAAGGTGCTTTCAAGCGAAAAAAGCTTATGATAAGGCGGAAAAGCATTATAAATTCGCCATTCGCTTGCACAACCAATACAAACTATTATCCAAAGACAACATCGTTTCGATATGTTATAACGAATTGAGCATCTGTTGCTATGTCCAAAACAAAATAGACAAAGCGCTTCACTATGTGGAAAAGGGATTGGCTGAATATGTGGAACACGAAGGGAGTGAAGATCGCAGGGATATCAAAGCGCCCATGCTGAACAATAAAGCACTTTATTTGTTGAACCTCTCCCAATATGAAGCCGCAAAACAAATCATCGACGACATGTGGGCCAAACGCTTTGAAATCAGGAGCAGTTATTATACGTTGCTCAATATATACAAATACCGGGCGATGTTGTTGCGCAAAATGCAGAAATATGCGGAAGCCATTGAAATATGCAAAGAAGGGATCCATCTAGGTTTCAGGAACAATATCCAAAATCGTTATCTCGACATCATGAATATCTTGGGCAGCATTTATTTGTTGCAAAAGCAACTGGACAAGGCGGAACATTATTTTCAAATGGTGTTGAATCACGACTACGAAGGCAACCACCCCCGCAGCCGAACCGATGCGCTGACTTACTTGGCGATCATTTACGCACATGAAAAAGATTGGGCTAAAGCGGAAGGCCATATCCAACGCGCGCTGGATGTGGCCCGTAGCAATTACCGCAATCGCCTGTCCAAAGTGCTCATTGTTGCTGGCAACATTTATGCGGAACAACAGAATTTCACCCTGGCGATCCCCTGCTATCAGGAAGCGGAACAGCTCTCATTAAAGGATGGACTGAAAAAACGCCAATATACGGCCTTATTGCAGTTGGCAAAGTGTTTTGATAGTATGGAGGCAGAAAATGAATGGAAGGTCACCATAAAGAAAGTTATGAATCTTCAACAAGAATTGAATTTGCAAAGCGAGGAGGAAGTCTATGCAATTTGACATCTATGCTCGGTTGGCAAGCATAGGCTACGATGACGAACCCGATCGGAAATAACATAGGGGTCTAACAATAATAGCCATTTTCCTCCTTATCACAACGGAAAATGGCTTACTTATTTCGTCACGCGTCTTTTTTACAATCGCAACAACCGGCTCAAAACAGCCGATTTCATCACTTAAGGCTCTCAAACCATAACAATTAACGCCCCCGTAATCAAATGGAGGCGTTTCTTTGGCGTCCCAGGAGAGATTCGAACTCCCGACCGACGGCTTAGAAGGCCGCTGCTCTATCCAGCTGAGCTACTGGGACATATCGTTATGTTCATCGCATCAGCGACAAAATTATATTACAACATCGGCACGTTCTTCGTCAAGGCCTTTTTACTACCAATTTTCATTTGTCATTCCAATGTATGCACGAAGCCAGGCAAAGGTTTCATAAAGCCCGGCTTCGCTTCGCTCATCCCCATATTCCTTCATAGCCGCGTTCTGTGATGGCGGTCCCATCCGTCTTATAATAAGTGACCTTCAGCTTCTCTCGCGTCTTCTCCAATATGGCATACGTGGCATGCGGAAAGCCGCGCGGGTAGGAAATGCTTCCGGGGTTGATCAACAGCACACCGCCCACCTCTTCACAGAACGGAAAGTGGGAGTGACCAAAACAGCCGATCCGCGCCCCCACTTCTTCCGTCCGGTAACGCATGGGCAGTGGGGTGGACTTCACTTGATATTTATGACCATGGGTGACGAAAATGCGAAGCCCCCCTCTTTCCCAGACCTGCTCCTGCGGCACCCGTTCCCAATCGCAGTTGCCGCGAACCACGGTCATCGGCACCTTGGGCAAATCGGCTTGATCCGTGCAAAAGTCCCCGCAATGAATCACCTGATCCGCCTTTACCCGCCTGACAATCTCGTTCAACAGCTTGGCATTGCCGTGCGAGTCGCTCAAAATTAACACTCTCATCGTGACTGCTCCTCTTCCTTCCCGCCGAAGGCATACTCTTCCTTCAGCAGCTGGATTAATTTCCGGGTCGCTTCGGCGCGGTGGCTAATCTGGTATTTGCGTTCATTAGAAAGCTCGGCCATCGTTTTTCCTTCTTCCGGCACATAGAAGAGCGGATCATAACCAAACCCTTCGTGTCCCCGCGGTTCGCGGATGATCCTGCCATGGCACTCCCCACGCACCACTTGGCTTGCCTCTCCCGGAACGGCCAACGCCATGGCACAAACATAGAAGCATTGGCGCTGTTCATCGGGAATCTCCCGCATCTTCGCCAATAACTTCTCGTTGTTCGCATCATCCGTTGCCCCTTCTCCGGCATAACGGGCGGAATAAATGCCCGGCGCTCCATGCAAAGCGGGGACAACCAACCCCGAATCATCGGAAATGACCGGTACTTGAAGGATTTCTGCGATCGTTTCCGCTTTTTTCAGGGCATTTCCCTCAAAAGTGTCCTGATCTTCCACAATCTCCGGTAATTCAGGAAACTCGTCCAATCCTTTCACCCCGAGCTGAAGATGGGCTTGAAACAGATCGGCAAACTGTTTCAGCTTGCCTTTGTTCTTCGTCGCGATGATAATATGGGGAAAAGGCCAATCTTTTTTCATTCCGTCCCATCCTTTCTTTATTTTTATTGGGAAAAGCCCATGAAGGCTCATGGGCTCGTTTTCGGTCATCATCGTCAAGCGGAACCCTTTTCAATCATTGCGACTTCACTGTTTACCCACTGGTTATTGGTTCCGACACGTATGATCATGTTATGTTATGCCTTGCTTGCTTTTTCCGCTCCAATCAACTGCGCATCGTCACCCAACAGCTCTTTTTGCATCGCAATCAGTTGCTCTGTTCCCTTTTTCGCCAGCCTCAAAAGCTCATTTAACTGATCTGGGGAAAAGGGCGCTTCCTCACCCGTTCCTTGGACTTCAACGTATTTGCCCGCGCCGGTCATGACAATATTCATATCGACAATCGCGCTGGAATCCTCTTCATAACAAAGATCGAGGCAAGCTTGCTCACCCACAATACCCACGCTGGTGGCAGCCAAAAAATCCTTGATTGGTAACACAGGGAGTGTGCCATTTTTGACAAGGGGAATCAGTGCATCGACCATTGCCATAAACGCTCCAGTGATTGAAGCCGTTCTGGTTCCACCATCAGCTTGGATAACGTCGCAGTCGATCCACAGCGTTCGTTCGCCCAAAGCGTTTAAATCAACGACAGAGCGCAAAGCTCGCCCGATCAAGCGCTGAATCTCCATGGTGCGGCCACCCAATTTTCCTTTGCTCGCTTCACGGATCGTCCGGGTTTGAGTTGCCCGTGGCAACATGGAATATTCAGCGGTAATCCAACCCTTGCCGGAATTGCGTAAAAACGGAGGAACACGATCTTCGACTGTGGCGGTGCACAGCACGCGCGTATCTCCAACGGTTATGTAGACAGAGCCTTCCGCGTGTTTGATGTAATGGCGCTCCATCTCTACTTTTCTTAGTTCATCAAGTGCACGTCCATCTACTCTCAATGATGTCCCCTCCTGTGTGAAGTCCCTTAAGTATAGCATACCCCATGTCCAAATTCCGAATGAGAAAACAAAAAAGGGAATGACGTTACAATCATTCCTATGCAAATCCCCCTGTATCGCTTCGTTTTCCTACAATGATTGCGGATTGACTTTTTCCGGCCGATCAACTGGCTTCGTCAAACTCCCTTTTTCCCCAGCCACGGTCACATTTTGTTTGCCATTGACGGTCAGCTTCACTTTCTTCAATCCAGTGTTTTCGGTGAGCGACAGGACGATGGCGCCAATGGCATCTTTGGAAGCGCGGTGTTCTGCGCTGAACTGCAAGATTTGTTCACCCAGATCGGCGACAACCATGTTCTTGGCGATGTCCACTTTATTCACTTCCAATGTCTGATCAATCGCGCTGGATAAGCCGGACTGCTGTTTTGGTCCTTTAATCAGTTCTTTTAGGGTGGCTTGGGCCACATTTGCCTCCCGATTAATCATCCGTGTGACAGGGACATAATACACATGATTATCTGGTGTTTGCCCCAAGAAATAAAGGGTTACCGGCATGCTTTGGCCAATATCCACTCCTTCTTCCATCTCCAGGTTGATCCCTCGGTTGCGGGTCAGATGGAGTGCGGGCGTTTTCTTTTTCGGCATTTCGGCCAGCGGCTTCCCCTCCACCCAGATATTCACTTCTTTCACTTTTGGGAAACCCGTCAAGGCCCAAGTGACCGCGCTTAAGACTTTCTCTTCCATATCGGCGGGGTAATTGAGGAACTCTTTGGAAAAGTCGATGGTGGCGGTGCCATCTTGGATATTTAAGCCCTTGATTTTGGTTCTCTGTGGCAAAATCGGCTCAATCCCGGCAGGCAAAAGATGGGCCCCCGGCTCCCCTTTCACCATAAAGCGCATTGCTTCTTTCGCAATCTGTTTGCTGGCTGGCACATCCACCGTATAAGGGATGACATACCCGGCGTCGGTCAAGAAATACAGCTCCGTCCCCCGTCCCTGTTTTTGCTCCGCTTGTTTGGCGGCCACTGGTTCGGCATCCAATTTTGCTTGGGTCGGTGGCGGATCGATCGCTTGGGATGTGGGTTTGGATCCCCAGGTACAACCGGCAAGTATCAACGGCATCATCAGGAAAGCGATCGAGCGCTTTATCATCGGGTTTGGCATAAAAATCCCTCCAGGACAAGTCATGTTAGTAACATGTATACGAGCCTGGAGGGATTTTAGCACTCATCGGTCCATGAATTTTTTTTGCCACGGACGCACGTGGGTTGATGGTTTTGATGGGCGTCATGCGCAGCTCTGGACCATCGCCTTATCCCAACGGACTTTCACTCGTCTTGAGGACAATTTGCTCTACCTCAACGGGATAGCCAAACCAATCCTCGGCGATCTGGGCGAATGGCGCCGCATCGCCAGTGGTAAAGAAACGATGACGCGGCACTTTCAAATGGGTCAACAACTCTTTATGCTGCAGAATCGTGCTCAGCTCCGCCGCAGTCTCTTCCGCCGAACTGATGATATTCACATCGGGGCCCATCGCCTTTTTTACCGCGTCCGCCAATAGCGGATAATGGGTGCAACCCAAAATCAAGGTGTCCAGATGGGTTTTCTTAAGCGGCTGCAAAGTGTCGTGAACAATCTGATCAGCAAGCGGCGTATGGCGGTACCCGCTCTCCACTAAAGGAACAAACGCTGGACAGGCCAAGCTGTGTACCGTCAGACGCGGATGAATCCGACGCAAAGCTTTCTCATACGCTCCACTCTCCACCGTCCCTTGTGTCCCGATCACTCCAATAATATGGTTTTGGGTCGCTTTGATCGCGGCACGTGCGCCTGGATCAATCACGCCCAACACCGGGATGGGCACTTGTTCCCTTACCTCTTGCAATGCGGCCGCCGTCGCTGTATTGCAAGCGATGAGTATCGCCTTGAGTGGATGGGCCATCAGAAACTCCACGATTTCCAAGGTATAACGTCGTACTTCTTCGGGGCTGCGCGGACCATAAGGACAACGCTTAGTATCCCCCACGTAATAGATCGTCTCCCGAGGCAGTTGGCGCATCACTTCCCTGGCAACGGTTAGTCCCCCGACTCCTGAGTCTAAGATTCCAATGGCACGTTCCGTAGCTGAAACCGTCATGGTCAAATTCATCCCCAATCGTCATTTCTCTATCCAATCCATTATATAAAAAAAATCTCCCTCTCAGCATAAGAGGGAACTGATTCAACTTTTTTTCATCTCTTCATGCAAAACAGAGAGGTGCTTTTTCATCTTCAACGCTTCTTCATCGGATAAATGAGATAAAATTTCGGCAAGATATTGACGGCGCGCTTGCAACACTTCATCAATAATCTCTCTACCTTTTTCCAGCAGGTGAATCCGCACGACGCGTCGGTCCCGTTCATCCCTTACTCGCTCAACCACCCCGTTTTTCTCCATGCGGTCAATCAAGTCGGTCATCGTGCTGCAAGCCAAAAACATCTTCTGGCTCAATTCACCAATCGTCATATCACCCTCATCAGATAACCATAAGAGGGCATTGAATTGTGGCGGGGTAATGGGAAAATGATTTAAAATATCTCTTCCTTTTCGCTTCACGATCACACTGATCTCACGCAATAGACGTTCAATCTCATTTACCGTTTCTGGTGACAAGGGTTGATGTGTATTCATAAGCACTCCTTTGTAACCTTGAAAGATAAGGTTTGTTGACAAAAAGTATATAAAAAAAAACCGTTGCTGACAAATCAGATCTGATCCGTCCCGATTGAAGTAGGGGCTGGATATTTCCTATAAGATTAATATAATGGCCTTCAAATGAACGAATTCAATAAATTATTTCATATTAACATAAGCAACCCAATCCCCTGAAGCAACCTTCTTCCCCTTCTGCTTCAAACGCTCGACGTCGCGATAGTAGTAGGTATAAGCGGTCTGTTCCCCTTCCGGCGTTCTCACTTTGAGCGAGATCCGCTCATACAGGTTATCTGGATGATTGGGACCATTGTAATCTTCCAAACGGTCGACCCATCTCAATTCTTGTTGGGTGATTTGATAAACTTCCCCCCATACTCTCCCTTCACCGGCAATCAAACCCGGATACCCTTCACCCGTGTCATAGAGCACGCCATTCACCCAAGCTTCCTTGGCAACCAAACGCCCTCGGCGCAAGAGCGGGGCATTGTACATCCCTTGGCGCAAACTTCCGTATACGAACAGAAGAACCATCTTGTTCACTCCTTTTTTATAGCAAAACAGAATCTCCCCTGCAAAAATGCCAATACATCTGCTAAAATGATTTTTTGTAACTTGAATTAGATCAAAGGAGGTTGTATCCGCATGAACGAAATGCCAAAATTCTTGCAACGAATCAATGGAGATCTATGGCTGGTGGAAGATGAACGGGAAAACATGAAGATCAGTTATCGCATCAAAGATGTGATCTTCTCTGCCCCATCCGAATTTCAACATGTCATGATTTTAGATTCCTACGATTTTGGCCGCATGCTGGTATTGGATGGTGTAGTACAAACCACTTCCTTAGACGGACATATCTACAATGAAATGATTACACATATCCCGCTGTCAATCCATCCCCATCCCGAGCGCGTCCTCATCATCGGTGGTGGAGACTGCGGAGCGGCGCGTGAGGCGGCCAAATACGACCACATCCAAGAAATCGACATGGTTGAAATCGACGAGCTGGTCGTGAAAGTGTGCAAAGAGCATCTTCCCGCTGTTTCCGGCAACCTAGCGGATCCACGTGTCCATTTCATTTATGCAGATGGGATTGAGCACGTAAAAAAGATAAAAAATCACTATGACGTGATCATCGTCGATTCCTCAGACCCCATCGGCCCGGCCAAACAATTGTTTGAGTATGACTTTTATCACGACATTCGCGATGCGCTGAAAGAAGATGGCTTGATGGTTTGCCAAAGCCAATCTCCACTGTTTCACCGCAATGTCATGGAACAAACGATTCGCCATGTGAATCGCTTATTTCCGATCACCAAGGTATACACAGCAACCGTGCCAACCTATCCTGGCGGATTCTGGAGCTTTACCCTTGGCTCCAAAAAGCATCATCAACTGCCAGCGCAACCGTTCAACAAAAAGACAAAGTATGTAAACGATGCGATCCTGCGTTCCTGTTTCGAACTGCCCGAGTTCTTGCGCACAAAATAATTCATCCATCACCGGAGCAACCAAGTTCATGCGAACGGAAAAATCACAGCCTGTTGAAGCCGAGATGAGAGCCAATGTCGAACGAGAGGGGTTAGCCGAGCCGCTCATCGTTCGACACATTCTTTTTTAGAAAAACGTTCGCCAACAGGCGTTGGTTCGTTAAGATTTTTGCGTTGCTGTTGGATCAACGGGTGACTACGTTTCGCTTAAGATACGTTTTTGAATGTGCGGGCGGCATAGCGATTGGCTTTCTCCGCATCATAGGCTTTCTCCCATTTGGAGATGATGATTGTCGCCAAGGAATTGCCAATCACATTGACTCCCACCCGTGCCATGTCGAGAATCCGGTCGATCCCGGCGATAAAAGCCAAACCTTCCGGCGGAAAGCCCATCGCGCTTAATGTGGTCACCACAACCACCAGAGAAGCTCCCGGCACTGCTGCCATTCCTTTGGAAGTGACCATCAACGTCAGCAGCAGCGTGACTTGCTGACCCACAGACATGTCTAGGCCATAAAGTTGAGCGATGAACACCACCGCCACCGCTTGATAAATGGAAGAACCATCCAGATTGAACGTATATCCGGTCGGCAAGACAAACGAGGTGATCGCTTTCGGGCAACCGTAACGTTCTAGCTTTTCCATCAATCGGGGCAAAACCGTTTCCGAACTGGCTGTCGTAAACGCGAGCAGGATCTCATCCTTTAACAATCGACACAACTCCCACAACCTGACCCCGACCGCTTTGGCCGTCAATCCAAGCACAACCACCACAAAAAAGAGCAACGTCCCATAGACGACCAACGTAAGTTTACTTAAGGGAATCAGTGATTTCACGCCGAATTTGGATACGGTCACTGCGATCAAGGCAAACACGCCGACAGGGGCCACCCGCATAATTATATGGGTAATCGTAAACATGGCATCAGCCACCGCCTGCATCACGCGCAGCACCGGCTCCCCCCGTTGGCCAATTGCCGACACGCCCAAACCGAACAGGACAGAAAAGAAAATAATCGGCAGCAATTCCCCTTTGGCCAATGAATCAAACAAATTGCTGGGCACAATGTGCACAAGCATTTCCACAAACCCTTGTTGACCCGCTTCATTTGCCGCGGCTTCTACCTTCTGGATATCCCCCTTTTCCAAGGACCTCATGTCCACGCCTGTACCCGGCTGAAATAAGTGTGCCGCCAAGATACCCAACATTAAGGCAACAGTGGTAATCAATTCAAAATACAAAATCGTTTTGCCGCCCAATGTCCCGATTTTCTTCGCATCCCCAATCCCGGCAACCCCAACCACGATCGTGGAAATGACTAAGGGGATGACAATCATCTTAATCAGGCGGATAAAAGTATCGCCCACCGGTTTGAGGGATGTCTCCACCCCGGGTGAACCATAAAAGAAAGCACCCACGGCAATCCCCAGCCCCAATCCGATAAAGATCTGCCAAGCCAAACTGATTTTCTTCATCGACTCACTCCCTTTATCTAAAAAAACAACCATTTCCCCATATTTATAACACTGATCCCCTCATGGAAAACACCCATTATGACAATAAAGAGAAAATAAATTATTTTTCGTCAATCGATTTATTTGCATACTGAATTATTATAAAATATAGTCAAATCCCCATTGACCATTCTATTCTCACCACCCTTAGGAGGGAGTTTCCGTTGCGCATGTGGTTTGCCTCTTGTGTCGCATTGGTCTTTTCGTTTAGCCTATTTCTCGCCCCCGCTTCCGCCACAACCATTACCTCAAGCAATAAAAAATATGTGGAAGTGACCCGTTTCTTCTCCGGTTCATTTTCCGGAACCCGCGTCACCGGCTCGCAATTGCAATTAGACGCGAGACGGCTAAAACAAGGAACGGATTCAACAGGCCGTTACAATCAAGGCTCCTATTATTACGGGCAATGGACTTCCCCTGTCACTAGCCATTCTTTCAATGAAGCGATCGCTTCCTGGCAAGCGAGTACGCCGGTCGGTACTTGGATCGAACTCGAACTGCGCGCCCAGGTGAATGGCGTCTGGACGAAGTGGTATTCCATGGGCGTCTGGCTTGAACACGATGAGCCTTTCAAACGTCATTCGGTTTCCGGGCAAGGGGATACCCATGGCAGTGTCGCCACGGATACGCTAATCCTGAAAAAAACGGCGACCGCTTATCAAACGCGGATCAACCTGTTTACAACCGATTCAGCGAAAACCCCCGTTTTGCGAGCTTACGGTGTTTCTCTCGCCAATGGCTATGACCAGCCCGGCACCGTCCCCAGTCTTGGCGTAAACAAAGCGTTAGATGTCCCAATGCGTTCGCAGATGGTCTTCCCCGATGGTGGGGAAGTCTGGTGCTCCCCCACGTCCACTTCGATGGTAATGGCATACTGGGCACAAGTGACGGGACGCTCGAAATGGAACCAACCGGTTCCCCAAGTAGTTAACAAAGTGTGGGATTACGTGTATGACGGTGCAGGCAACTGGCCTTATAACACGGCGTATGCCGCCTCCCAGGGCCTCAATGCCAAAGTGGTTCGCTTCAGCAGCTTAAGCCAAGTGGAACGATGGATTCAAGCGGGCGTCCCGGTGATTGTCAGTATAGCCTATAGTCAAGGAGAATTGCCCGGCACCCCCATCCCCAGCTCCAACGGGCATCTCCTCGTCATTCGTGGCTTTGACCAAAACGGGAATGTATTGACCAACGATCCCGCAGGCCCTGCCGACGATAAAGTGCGGATCACGTATAGCCGAACGGAATTTGAGAGTGTATTCCTAAAACACTCCAATGGGACGGCTTATCTCATTTATCCCCGGGGCTGGAGCACGCCCCCCCGTTTCTAAAAAGAGCCAAATGAATGCCGAAGCATGATGCAGATGCTTCGGCATTCATTTGCGCGTGGCCGCTCTATTCTTTTATTTTTTCCATTCTTTCCGTGTTCTTCAATTCCTTGATGGTGCGAATCCCGGTGGCAAACATGGCCATGCGCATTTCCAACTCAACCTGTTCCAACCGCCGGATCAACCCGGCTGGATTCTGAACGGCGGACTGTAACAGCGTGCGGCCAAATCCGACCAAATCCGCTCCCAACGCAATGGCTTTCGCCGCTTCCACTCCGTTTTTCACCCCTCCGCTGGCAATGATCATCGCTTCCGGAACTAGATGACGCACTTCCAAGATACATTGGGAAGTGGGAATCCCCCAATCGACAAAAGCGTCTGCCGCTTCAAACCGCACGGGTTCATGCGAACGGTATTTTTCCACTTGGCTCCATGACGTGCCACCCGCACCAGCCACATCAATAAACGCGACTCCCCGCTCAACCAACGCTTTGGCCAATTCACCGTGAATCCCCCACCCCACTTCTTTTATGCCAACAGGCATTTCCAGCGTACGGCATAGGCGCTCAATCTTATCCAATAATCCGCTGAATTCGGTATCTCCTTCCGGTTGAAACACTTCCTGCAGTGGATTGAGATGCAAAATCAGCCCATCCGCTTCAATTTGCTCAACTAAGCGCAGACATTCATCCACGCCCAATCCTTTATTCAGTTGCACAGCGCCGACATTGGCCAAGATCGGAATATCCGGTGCCACGTGCCGCATTTGAAACGTCTCCATCGCCTCAGGATATTCCAGGGCAACCCGCATCGAGCCCAGTGCCAAGACCCATCCGCGCGCTTGCGCTGCCATCGCCAATTGTCGATTGATTTCCCCCGTTTCCTTGGTTCCTCCCGTCATGGAACTGATCAATAAGGGAGTTTTTATGCGCTTGCCCAAAAAAGCCGTCTCCAAAGACACATCCGCAAAATCGCATTCCGGCAAGGCTTGGTGGCGAAAACGGTAACGCTCAAAACCAGTGGTAATTGATTTGCCCGTCACATCCCGCTTCAACACGATATCGATATGTTCCGATTTGCGACGCTTCGTCCCTTCTTGTCGCTCAAGCATCCACTTCATCCCTTTCGTTTAGCCGTCATCTGCTATGAGTAATATCTCCAACCCGTTAACGTTTGAAACCTGCCTTTCCTCACGATGGCCGTCCACAGGTGTGTCTCCGGGAGTGGGGAAACACAAAAAATGCCCGCCATCCGACATGGCGGGCATCCATTGGTTTCGCGCGAAACGATCGCTCCACAAGACATATTTCAAACTTTCAGCATTCTAATCATGTCCGTGCAGATGCATTTCAACAACCTCTTCCAACGAATGGAATCGACTCCGCTTTTTCACTGCCGCTCCGTTATGCGCTCCAAGTCTTGGCCATTCGTCAGGTTCGCTCTATCTGTAAAAATATTCAGGCTTCTCCCTTCAATCCTCACCATGTGATTATTTAACCAAGTCCCATCGGGCCAACACTCATCCTCTTCCAGATAGATTTCCCGTGAGGGAAGGAAAGGATTGTCGTTACTGGTCACCTTCACCCGCGCCACACATTCGGCGGTGATGCGGGAGCCATGATTGACGGCGATGGTCATCCGGTATTTCCCGTCAGGAGAGTCCACCTCTTTGATCACATCATCGCGCACGATGATCGTCACCAAGAAAAAGGGCTGGGTAAACAAGAAGATCGCTCCGAAAACAATCATGCCAATCGCCGTAATCACCCGCGTCCCCCCCCTCCGCCAGTGGTCGGTCCGTTCGCGAATCCATTCGGAGAAAGGGACTCTCAACCGATAGTCCACGTACCAATACCCCATAAAACTGCTCAGGAATAACATTTTCAAGAGAAGATCCCCCTGATACAACACCACGAGATAGAAGAGTGACACCACCAGATGCAAGGTGAGGGATAAGATGGCCCGATTGGGACTTAGTTTCAGCAGGATCAGGTAGTCTATCCAAAAGGTGAGCGGAAAGATCACCCCATAGGTAAAGAAAAAATACGACAGCACGATGACACTCCAAGGGATGGAATGGCCAGGGTACACAATGATCACCAAATTCAACACCAGCCATAAGAAAAAGCAAGAGTATCCTTTTCTGATCATATGTAGACCAAAGGATGAAAACCCCTGCGCCTGCTGAGTGCTTTGTATGACAATCGCCTCCACGGGTCGCCCTCCTTTGACAAAATCCCGTCTATTAATGCCGCTTCATTCTCCATTGTTCGCCTTTCGGTTGACAGAATCCTTTTTTTTGCAGGGATACTGCTTTTTCCAATTTCAGGAGAAACAACAATAAAAAAACCCCTTTTGTCGCCCCGGCGGGGCTGAAGGGGTCGTCGCTTTCTAACCGTCTCTCCGAAAGTATCCCATCACTTCGACGGTTTCCATGACATTGACAAACGCTTTGGGATCCGTTTCCTTAATCAACCGTTTCACTTCCGCCAACTCATAACGCGAAATGATCATAAACAATACCTTCCGCTGTTCACGGGTATAGGCGCCTTCACCATCTACGATCGTGATCCCCCGCACCAACTTGGAAATGAGATGCTGTTTTACGTTTTCTCCGTTATTGGTGATAATCATCAAGGTCAGTTTTAAATGTTTCGTATGAATCGCATCAATCACTTTGCCGGAAACAAAGATGGACAGCATCGTATAAAGGGCGCTATCCCAATTGAAAATAAAGCCGGCCACAAAAATCACGACCGCGTTCATTGCAAAGGTTAGGGTTCCGGCGGGAAGCTCTTTTTTCCGTGTCAACATAAAGATGATGATATCGAAACCACCGGTTGAAGCGGATGCCCTGAAGATAAAGCCCGTGCCGATCCCAGCCAATACCCCGCCAAATACCGAAGACAAAATGGGATCTGACGAAATCGGCTTAATGGGTATTAACAATAAGGCAATGGAGGTCACCGTAACGGAAAAAATGGTATAAAACATAAAACGCTTGCCCAGCTTATAAAATCCGAGCACCATGAGCGGAAGGTTCAAAGCATAATTGATAATCCCCGTGTTAATGGGCGTAATTAAAGCCAGCATCATCGAGATGCCTGAAACGCCGCTGCTTAAAATCTTGTGTGGCAATAGAAACATGTTCCAAGCAAACGCAATCAAAACCGACGACAAAAAGATGTTCACGAAGTTAAAAAAACGAAATTTAACCATATCCATCACTTTTTCCAATCCTTTGATATCCAATCAATTCATCCATGAGTATACCACTCGGACCAATCATTCGGTATGTAGACCGTGCACACATTTTCTTACCCATTTATTATACACTCTGTATGAAGGGTCACCCATCCCTATCTATATGGTTATCGTTTCCCAATGGTGTTGTGGACTAATCGACAAAATCGGAACTCCTTCTCCCTACATTTGGCGAGAGAAGGAGTTCCCATTGCGTTGATTAGGTTCGATTCCGCACATCAAACATTCTTTATCATCGATGAGTTTTTCCGAAACCGCTTTCACACAAAGCCAAAAACCGGGTGCAAACCCCAGCTTATTCCACCCTTCCTCCACAAGATTGGCGTATGACCAGTTCCGGTTCAACCATAACGTTGCTTGATTGCACTTGATTTTTAATCAAATCAAACAACATAAATGCCGCCAACTTGCCAATTTTCTCTTTGTTTTGCCGAATCGTGGTCAAGGTTGGATCTGAATACTGACAAGCATGAATATCATCGAAGCCGATCACCGCAACATCGTCAGGCACAGACAGACCCGCTTCCTTGATCGCGCGAATCGCCCCAAAGGCCATCAAATCGGACGCCGTATATACCGCTCGCGGATAAGGCCGTTGTTTGAGCAGATGTTTCATCGCCTCATAGCCGCTTTGCTCCCGATAATCCCCGTACTGAATCCACTCTTCCCGCACCGAAATGCCAAACTGGTTCAATGCCTGGATATATCCTTCCTTGCGAGCATTGCCAATGTCACAATCTCTCTGTCCACTGATATAGGCAATGGAGCGATATCCCGCCAGATAGAAGTGTTCCACCACAATGGCCGAAGCCTTTCGATTATCCGTCATGATAAAGCCGGACTTTTTCCCAGTCAATTGGATGTCCACACCGATGCAGGGCAAATCGCTTTGATCTAACTCGGTAATGGCCGTTTCGATATCCATCCCGTTGATGATGATGCAACCATCCAAGCGAAAATACTGACAGCGAGCCAGATAATTCTCTTGTGAGTTGCGAAATTTCTCATTGGAAAAAAACAGCAAGTCATAACCCAATTCGCCAATTTGTTTTTTAAAGGCGTTCACCACTTCAACAAAAAACGGATGAGTCAGGTCGGCATTGATGTTGCCCGCATAGATCACCCCGATGAGATTCGTCCGTTTCGCCGACAGGGTCTGCGCGGAAAAAGCGGGCTGATAGCCCGTCTCTTCCACGATTTGCAAGACTTTTCGACGCGTCTTCTCACTCACGTCCGTATAATTGTTCAAAATCTTCGATACCGTGGCCCTTGACACACCAGCCATGCGGGCAATGTCTTTAATCGTGATTTTCATCCCATTCCCCTTCCTGTCTTACTTGACAGAGCCTTGCGTCAGTCCTGAGATAAACCATTTATTAAAGAACAAGAAGACGATAATCAACGGCACGGTCGCCCAGAAAGTGCCCGACAGCATCATGCCATAATCGGTAAAGCGCACATCGTTTAAGGAACGAAGGGCGATCTGCAACGTTTGGAGTGAATTGTCGGTCAACACGGCGGCCGGCCAGATGAAATCATTCCAAATCGCCATGAAGTTGATGATTCCCAACGTGGCAAACGCTGGCAAAATCGCTGGGACAACAATGTTCCAGTAGATCCGAAAATGGGAACAGCCATCCATTTTCGCCGCTTCAAACACCTCATCAGGCACGGCATCGGAAATGTACTGGCGCATCCAAAAGATGCCGAACGCATTGACGAACCCCGGCACGATCAAGGCTTGGATGGTGTTGAGCCACCCTAGTTTCGACATGATGATATAAGAGGGGATCAAGCCCAGCTGGGTAGGTACCATCATCGTGACCAAAACCAGGCCAAACAACCATTTTTTCCCCGGAAATCGAAGCTTAGCAAAAGCATATCCCGCCAGTGAACTTAAAAATAACACGCCCAAGGTGGAAATGGAAGAAACGATGACTGAATTGACAAAAGCGCTTATGAAATCAATATTGCCCAGCACTTTCTGAAAGTTCCCGACCAGCTGCAATCCCGGAAGCATGGCGGGAGGGGTATCGTTGATCCGGTCTGAAGTATTGGTGCCGATGACAAACATCCAATAAAACGGAAAGAGTGAAACGATCGAAAACAGAGTCAAACAAACATAAAGAATGCCTCTCGCCAGCCCCCGTTGGCCATGGCCACCTTCTTTTAAAGCAGTTGCACGCATGCAAATTCCCCTCCTTTTTAAGCCGCGTTCCCGGTTCGTCCGGAAAGTTTGAGATTCAGCGCGGAAAACAGCGCGATGATGAGGAACAAGATAATCGCTGAAGCCGAAGCTGTGCCGAAGGCACTATTGGCAAACGCTTCTTTCCAAAGATACAGCACAATGGTCATGCCCTCTTCACGAACCAAATTGACGTTGCCATAAAAGACAAGCGGCTCCACAAACAATTGCCAAGCCCCGATGGTAGAGAGGAACGTGACAAACACGATGACAGGCCGCAACAATGGAAGTGTGATAAAGCGAAATTGTTGCACAGCCGAAGCGCCGTCAATGGTGGCCGCTTCATAGAGGTCGTGAGGAATGCGCTGCAATCCAGCCAAGAAAATAATCGTGTTGTACCCGACCCAGCGCCAAAACACCATCACCGATATGGCCACCTTCACCGCCCACTCTTCTTTTTTCCAGAAAATCTGCTCAAACCCGAACAGGGAGAAGAAGGAATTGGCCAGCCCCGAGGGGTGCTCACTAAAAATCACGCTAAACACGAGGGCGACCGCCACCGTAGAGGTAACATACGGCATGAAGATGGCGATCCGAAAGAGGTTTCGAAACCGCAGCCAAGCGGCGTTCAACAACGCGGCCAGAGGGATCGCCACAAGAATCTGCGGCAACGTGCCAAGCAAGCCCAAAATGACCGTGTTGTAGATGGAACGCCAAAAGAGCGGGTCACTCATAATCAATTGAAAATTGGCAAACCCGACAAACTTCATCTCCCCCAAGCCGTTCCAATTTTGAAAAGCGAGATAAAAACTGTACAACATAGGGAATAGTCCAAAAATCGCAAACAAGATGAAAAAAGGTGAGATATAAAGCAAACCCGCTGTCGCTTCTTTCCTTCGTTCACTCCAATATGACGGTTTGACCGGAGTCGGCACGGTTTTCACTAGCGTTCACCCTTTCTTGCACTTGTCTTAAAAACAAAAGGGGGAGGGGGCGCTCCCCGTCATCAGCACTCTGCCCCTTTCATGGCCTATTGGCGCTCAATCTGTTTTTTGATCCGCTCGATGGCCGCTTTCCACTCCGCTTCGGGATCCGCTTTTTTGGTTTGCACGTTTTGCAGCGCCTTGATGATCTCCGCTTGGGCAATTTGATAGTTCTTGCCGGTGTAAACCGGTTTCACTTTTTTGGCGGCCGCGGCAAAGACTGGCGTGATGTTGTCGTTATAAAAATACTCGTCCTCAAATTCAGTAAACTCCGGTTTGTCGTACAGCTCCGGCGTCGACGGGAACAGCCCCGCGTCCTTAAACGATTTCAACTGGTTTTCTGGAGAAACGAGCCATTTCGCAAATTCATAAGCTTCTTTGGCATGTTTCGATTCTTTGGGAATCGCCAGGTAGGAACCGCCCCAGTTGCCCGCTCCTTCCGGGATCGCCGTCACAGCCCACACATCCTTGGAATCGGGCGCATTTCCTTTGATTTGCGCATTCATCCAGGAAGCGCTCAACATTGTGGCATAGCCACCGTTTTTCATGGCCGCGCCCCATTCCGGCGTCCACAGATTCTGATTGCCGACAACGCCTTGTTTGATCAGCTTCACGGTGTAATCATAAGCCCGCTTCACATAAGGGGAACTTTCGATGATCAGTTCGTCCTTGCGGTTAAAATAGGTTTCAGGGGCTTGGTCACGCCGCGCGTTATAAATGAGCTCCACATTGTCCAACATTGGTTTGCCCGTTTTCTCTTTCACTTGCAATGCCGCTTTTTCAAAGTCGTCCCATGTTTTGATCTTGGCTGCTACTTCTTGCGGATCGGTTGGCAAACCCGCTTGCTTAAACAGGTCTGTCCGATAATACATCACTGTGGGCCCAATATCTGTCGGCAAGCCGAAGAGGAAGGAACCGTCGGCACTCTCACCGATCTTCCACTTCCAATCGAGGTACTTGCTCTGCAACTCTTTGGCCCCTAAATCATATAAGTTATTGAACCGGGTTTGGGCATCGCGATATTTTTCAATCGCGCCCACTTCGATCATCGTCACATCGGGAGCGCCTGAACCGGTGGAGATGGCATTGAATAAACGGTTATGATGATCGTTAAATTCGGCGTTTTGGTTCTTGATCTTCACATTGGGATGCGTTTTTTCATATTCTTTAATCAGCTTGTCATAGCCGGTGACGCCAAACGTCCAAAAATTAATGACGGTTTTCCCTTGTGTTTGCTCCCCTTCTTCAGCCACTTTCCGATTGCTGCAAGCGATCATCGTCAACGGTAACAACAGTGCAAACAGGCAAGCGATCCATTTTCTCATCAAGGTTCCTCCTCGCGCTCAAGTTTAAACTCTGAATAACCAATCGAAAAATCCCCAAAAATAAGTGCTCCAACAACGAAACTGCCTCGATAAAACACATAATTGGATAAAGAAGCGCTTACATTGCAAATGGAAATCGGTTTCGTAAAAACATGATATAATGTCATTTGCCAATAGTCAATCTATTCTACTAATTTTGCGTTTTTAAATTATATACAACAAGTTCATCCTCCTTGGCCACACAGCGAAACTTGTTCATGAAAAAGAGACAAACAAGCGCTGATCATCCCGATGACGGAGATCTTCCCGTCGAAGAGGCGATCCCCCAAGACCACCAGTAACCCGCTCATTCTCAATCCCAGACCCCACCACTGGCTTCCGCTTGCCTCTTTCTGCACGAGAAGCGTCGTCAAAATCGGTTGTGCACCCAAGTTGAGGGCCAATAATCCCAGAGACACTTCATACGCCAAGAGCCAAGAAAAAGAAGAGCTGATAGCCCGCTTGGTTCAACAGGCCGACACCCATCATCCCGCGCCGCTCTTCTGAAACGGAGTTCCCAACTGACTCATCATCACCCTCTCCTTTGCGATATATATTTTTTTCGTTTCGATTGAAAAACCTGTCCAAAAACAAAAGAAGCCCTCTCCCCATGAGGACTTCTTCCCAACTCAGGCCAATTTGACGGCTTCTTCATCCAGTTTCATCGTATAGCAACGCACCGGCACCTCGCCCTTTGGCCGATACATCGCCAAGAGGGCTGTCCATTGCGCCACGATCTCCCCCGTGCTCAGATAGGTGTCCAGATCAAAGGGCAGGACTTCCACCACGGCATGTTTATGCAAATCCCGTTCATTCAGGCGGCAAGCGGCAAAATCGGCGGAGACGCGTTCGGGCTGTTCGACCGCCTGGCGCAACAAGGCGGCGTGCGTCGCTTTATCCAAGGTGAAATCCCACCACACTTTGCGCGGTCGCTGTTTGTGGTTGAGATAATAATCGTATTTCATCAAGCCCAGGATAATCTCCATTCGCTTGGTTCCGCGCTGTTCCAAAAAAGCCCGCAAACGGGTGAACAAGTCTTCCAATTGATGGCCGATCTTCTGCCATCCGCGCTCTTCCCAAAAATCCCCAAACTCCTGAAAGAAGTCAAACGGAGAAGCGAATTCATGCTCAATCAAGTATTGGAGGGTATGGTCCATGCGATGGGCGTTCCAGTATTTCTCCAGCACATCCTCCACCCGCTTGATCCGGACGATATCGGAAAAAGGCAAGATGTCATTGCCCAGGATTTCGTAAGGGGCCCGTTCCATAAAGACATAATTGTATTTCTCCGCTTCGAGCCGCATCCCCGTGCCCCGCAACATTTTTAGAAAGCCGAGTTGCAATTCTTCCGGCCCGAGCGCGAACACATCATTAAAGGTCTTCTTGAAGGTCTCATAATCCTCCAACGGCAAACCGGCGATCAAGTCCAAGTGTTGGGCGATCTTGCCGCTTTCTTTCACTTTGGTCACCGTACGGGCAAGCTTGGTGAAATTTTGCCGACGCTTCACTGCCAAGTTCGTCAGATCGTTGGTCGACTGCACACCGATCTCAAAGCGGAAGATCCCCGGCGGCGCATGCTCCGCCAAGAAATCCACCACCTCCGGCCGCATGATATCAGCCGTAATCTCAAACTGGAACACACAGCCTTGGTGGTTGTCAATCAGGAATTGGAAGATTTCCAAAGCGTAATCCCGCTTGATGTTAAAGGTGCGGTCCACAAACTTAATCAATTTGGCGCCATGGTTGATCAAATAAAGCAGGTCTTGTTTGGTGCGGTCCATATCAAAGTAACGGACGCCCACCTCAATACTGGATAAACAGAATTGACAACTGAACGGACAGCCCCGGCTCGTCTCAAAGTAGACGACACGGTTGGGGAGCTGGGCCAGATCTTCCGGGAAACGGTGCGGCGAGGGGATCATGTTCAGATCCAGCTTGGGCCGAGGCGGATTGATGAGAACCTCCTCCCCTTTGCGGTAGGCCAGTCCCATCACAAAATGGAATTTCTGTTCCCCGCGCAGTTCCGTCAAAAGATGGTGAAAGGTTTCTTCCCCTTCCCCGATCACAATGTAATCGACCTGGGGCAAACGCTTCATCCAAAAGTCGGTGTCATAGGAAACTTCCGGCCCACCCAGCACGATCTTCACATCTGGCTTCACTTTTTTCAACATGTCGATGACGGTGATCGTCTCTTCAATATTCCATATATAACAAGAAAAACCCACCACATCGGGTTGGCGGTTATACAGATCGGACACGATATTCATCGCCGGATCTTTGATCGTATACTCGGCAATCTCGATGGCAAATTCCCGTTCGCTGTATGCCTTCAAGTAGCGCAAAGCCAACGAAGTATGGATATATTTTGCATTCAATGTAGACAGTACGATTTTCATTCGATTCAACCTCATTACTTTCTGCTCAAGTCGGTTGCCTCCTTCTTCCAAGGAAACAAGCCTGTTCTTATTTTACACTGTTGCGGGACAAAAAGGTAATCTCTCTCCGCTTCATAAAACATCTCCTTGTCTGAATATGCTGTAACATGCAAGAATGGAACCATGACCAAGAAATGGAGTGTTCTCGGTGAATCCACCCCCTGTCCTGATCCAATCCTTTTCCTATTCTCCACGCCCGGGCATTGTCATCCATTATCCCGTGTTGGGGGGAACCATGCGGCCTCAAGTCAGACAGCACATCAACCTAATCCTTCTCCACACCGTGCAACGCCTGGCCCAAGACCAAGGGTTGCAACAACGGGAGCTTGTCGAAATGTCGGGATGGTTTGAAGTGAAGACGAACGAACGCAACCTGCTGAGCCTCTCTTTGTTCAATTATGCCTTTAGTGGTGGCGCCCACGGCCTGACTGTGCAAAAATCCTTAACGTTCGATATCCAAACGGGACAACGCTTCACTTTGCGACAACTGTTTAAGCCCAACAGCAATGAGGTTGAGGTTTTGTCCCGGCTTGTGCGCGGACAGATCACCCAGCGCAATATCCCTGTGGTCACACCTTTCACACAAATCCAGCCGGAGCAAGACTTCTATCTTGCCGATAAAGCACTGGTGCTCTATTTCCAGCTTTATGACTTAGCCCCCTATGTCTATGGTTTCCCCTATTTTCCCATTTCCATCTATGATCTCACTTCCATCCTTGACGAACAAGGCCCGTTGGGAAAACTGTTGCCCTAATAACGAAAAGACCCCTGTCCAAGAATGGCGGGGGTCTTTTCCGGATATGTACTTCTTATCGCCCGTTATGTCTATGAATGATCTGCCGAAACAAAGCGCGTTCATCCTCGCGTTTGTTGCGCAAGCGATAACTTTCTGGCCGGGGCTGGGCGTATTGTTCCCGACAGAAACGATCCCATGCCAACAACCGCTCTTTGACGGGAAGATGAGTGGTTTCATCGTACAAGATGCAAAGGGTATAAAGCCAATCGGTGTTGCTGCAATCAAGGAGTAAGAGGGAACGCAGCTTTTGGTTTTGTTCAATGTATAAGCACTGTAAGCCGGGAGTCCCATCATTCTCCAATTTTTTCGCCAACGCCTCTCGGTCAAAAGGCAAGCGGAGATATCCACATAAATCGGAAACAATGGCTTCTGTATATTCATTGGGGAAACAGATCTCATACAAACCCAAGCGCGGATCATCAAATTCTATCCAGTCCATCTTATGTCACCTCTTGTCCCTTCTGCTTCGCCTCAGGTGCAACCTGGTCACCTTGCAGGTAGATGACCTTTCCGTGCTGGTCCGTGATTCTCAGCGTCACATTGGGGTATAACTCATGAAATTGACAGACGACCCACTGGCAACTGATCGACAATGGAAACTTCACATCAAAATTGACAGAAGCAACCGGGTTATCGTCGGGCAGTTGCGCAAACATGTCCGACATCTGTTCCAATAGCTTGGGAATCGGTTCAACCGCGCGGTCATAACCTTCTTCTGTATTGATATTGCCCAGAGCATCGATTTTCAGCGTTTTAAAGCGCCGTTCATGGGGTGGCTTTAAATTGGCCAACATCTCTTCTGACATGACCGTTCCTCCTTTGCCCTGCGTTGAATAATATCTGCATCCATTATAAAGTGATTCCGTCAGCAATGGTCCACTTCATGAAATGTAATGTATGAATGCCTGGGAATCTGTCTTCATCTCCGGTTGCGTCCCAACCACATCACTGACGGATCACTCAAACGAAATGTTGCATGACCACTAGATAAAATCAGATTTCAATCATATAAACTCACATCGATATTTGATAAATTCATTCAGCAAGCTGATCCCAATCTTCACGGGTAAGCGCGTAGATATGATGATCTTCCCACACCTGATTGATAAACAGATAATATTTGGACAAGCCTTCATAACGGAAACCCACTTTTTGCAAAACCCGACTGGATCGTTGGTTGCGCGGAATCACCGCTGCCTGGACACGGTGCAAATCCACGTGGTCAAAAGCGAAGCGCACCGCCAATGTTACCGCTTCGGTCATATATCCTTTCCCTTGCTGCCCCTCGGCGATAAAATAGCCCAAGGTGCAGTTCTGCCAAGCTCCCCGCACCACATTGCTCAGAATGACCCTGCCAATCAAATGCCCTGTCTCATTCAGAAAAATGCCAAATGGATAGCCTTGATCTTTTTCCCACATTTCCAAACCGCGCTCTATCGCTTCACGCTGCCCTGCCAAGGTGAAATGCGATTCCGGAAATCGGGGTTCAAACGGCTCCAGATAGCGGCGATTGGCTGTTCGCAAATCAAAGAGGGCTTCCGCATCCTGCAATTCCAGACGGCGAATCGTAATCCTTTCCGTCGATAACATGGTTATCACACACCTTTATTGAAGATACGCAAACATCAGTGATTTCACTATAATACAAAAATGATTTAAAAATCAAAAACCCAGGCGCTTTTGCCCAGGTTTCAAAAAATTGGGTAAAGGGAAGTGATATGTTTATTGATAAACATTTCGCACATAAGCGGAACTGAAATTCCCCAAACCATTAAAATAGACATCGGTCAGATGAGCGGGGTCGGTAGCCATGGCGCCCCGAGCGACGGAATCATCTCCATCATCCCAACCCCATGCGGCATTGGCGGCATTATCTTTGCCATTGTCTCCGGCAAAGGACCCCCAGCTGGCAAAGGTTTGACTGTCGAAACGGTGCGCCCACAACCCCTCGCTGGCGAAGGTATCCACCAAACGGTACTTGACGGAACGGTCATTCCCATCGGTTGGCACTTCTCCCGTGTATCGGTCGGGATAATAAATCACTCCGTCCCCGCCGGGAAAGTCGCTCCCATTCCAAGCCTTCACGCCATGTCCCTTGGCTTCCTGGAAGGTGGTGGGATGTGGCGCTCCGTCATACGTCACCATTCGCAATGTGCCATCGATGTTCTCTTCCCCATTGGTAAGGGGACTGTCTGACGGGGTAAATGAATAGAAGTTCGTATGGAAAACCGTCACCATGCCTTCCAATTTGCCATAAACGCTTCCATCTTTCCGCACGATGGCAAGAACTCCCTCCATATCATTCTCATGCGTGTCCAAGCCGAAGTCCGGATAATCTACCCAGTCGCGCGGATGGAAGAAACTATATGCGATATACCAGTGCGTCTCCGTTTCCACAACCGAATAATACACGTCTGCACGCAGGCGGCCCACATCATCATCTTGGTTTTCCCAGTTGTTTTTGGCATTCCAGTCCCCATCATAATTGACGGATGTCAGATAATCCGCATCCGCGTCGGTACTGTCCGTATCTTGATAATGGACAGGTGCCCAGCGATAGGCCAGATCCAAGTCACTTGCCGCCTCCGTTTGCAAAGGCCATGAGAATGAAACGCACATCACCAGCATCATGAACCATGCCAACCCTTTGACGCGATCACGTTTCATTTGCTCTCCTCCTCTTAGCTCAAAATCGTGCTCTCACATTGCACAAAGAATAAATTATATTTCCAACCAATAAGAACCTGTCAGTTTATAATAATAAAATAAAAAAATGATCAAAGCTTAAAGGAACATGATACACTGTAGGCGATGATTTCTCATGCTGGAGGTTTCCATGGAAAAGTGGCACATCCCCATCGATCAATCGAATGCGGTTCCCTTACTCATCCACCATCTGACCCAATTGCTTTTGCCCCATCCCCCTGCCCATCCGCTCGTTTGCCTTTGCATCGGCACGGATCGCAGCACGGGCGACACGCTGGGCCCCCTTGTCGGCACCATGTTGACGGAAGCCCGATCACCGGGAATCCGCGTATTTGGCACCCTGGCGCAGCCTGTGCACGCTTATCGCTTGGAAAAGGTGATGAACGAAATGAAGCGGCTTACGCCTACTCCCACCATCATCGCCATTGACGCCAGTCTGGGCAACCAAAAGGATGTCGGCACGATCGAAATCGGGGCGGGCACGCTTGCACCCGGACAAGGCTTGGGCAAAAAACTCCCGCCGATCGGTGATATCTATCTCAAAGGCATTGTGAATGCCACCGGTTCCATGCCATCTTATATTCTGCAGACGACCCGGTTTCATTTGACTTACGAGATGGCGACCATCATCAGCGAAGCGATCAAAGCCGTCGCGATAAAGCGAGCCACCCCCCTGCCATAAAGTGAGATAAATCGTACAGTGAAGGATGGATGAAAGATGAAAACAAACAGCATTTCTGCCGCGCAACTGCGTGACAAGCTGGCCAAGCAGGAAGCGCTTCACCTACTCGATGTCCGTGATGCGGAAAAATTCCAAACCGGCACGATAGAAGTCCAAGGTGCGCAAACCGAGAACCTGCCTTATGTCACCATGCGCGATCAAAGCGCGGACGCCCTGGAACGCATGGCCAATTTGCCTAAAGACGCCCAGATTGTCACCGTTTGCACCACCGGCAACAAAGCCCAAAAGGCAGCCGCCTTCTTGCGTGAACACGGCTTTTCGGCCATCTCCCTGGAAGGCGGCCTGACCGCTTGGAAAGACAAAGCAACGAATTAAACAAACGCCCCCTTTCCACTCATCTGGCTGGGGACGTTCCTTATAACAAACTGGATTCTTATTCGTTTTTCTATTCTTTATGCTAGCGTTTTGAATCAAGCCCTCTGCCGGCGCGCCAGAGGGCTTATTCTTTTCATTGCCATGGGAATTTATGAAAACACATCGAAACGAATATGATTTCGATGATTGATCAAGAAGATAAATCCTGATAAATTGGATTTGATGTGATATGCCAAATGTTCCACTCACTTTTTTGTATCCAGCAAAAAATCGACGCAAACCTATTTACACTATCCCCAAAAACGGAGCGGATCACTGATGAAAAAATGGGAAACCAAGGAACAACTGGTCAATCTTTTGTGTGACCTTGTCCGTATTCCAAGCGTCACCGGCAGCGCGGGGGAAGTTGTGTTACCTGGATTTGTGGTGCAACAACTTCGCTCCCTCCCTTATTTCCAAGCGCATCCCAATCATGTTGAGTCCCACCCGACCGGTGATGGGCGAGAGTTTGTAACCGCTCTCGTCAAGCAGCGAACCGACGTGAGTAAAACGGTCATTATGGTTAGTCATTTTGATGTGGTGGATGCCATCGATTATGGCTCATGGGAGTCCTATGCGTTTGATCCCTATCGACTCACTTCTCTCTTCTACACCCATCGCGCCGACATGCCAGCCGCCGTCCAAAAAGACCTCTCCCAAGGAAACTGGCTCTTCGGCAGGGGCACGATGGATATGAAATGCGGGTTGGCCCTTCATATGGCTATGATTGAACAAGCTTGCCATGGCGCCTTTGATGGCAACCTGCTGTTGTTAACAGTGCCTGATGAGGAAGTCAATTCAGCGGGAATGCGGGCCGCGGTGCCCAAGCTCTTGGAATTGGCGGAGCGGCATGGACTCACATATCAAGCCGTCTTAAACTCTGAGCCCATGTTCACCCAATATCCCGGTGACGAAACCAACTACATTTACACGGGGTCCATTGGCAAAGTATTGCCCGGCTTCTTATGCTATGGCAAAGAAACCCATGTCGGTGAGCCTTTCGCCGGTCTGAATGCCAACTTCATGGCTTCAAGACTCACCGACGCTTTCGAATTGAACACCGATTTTTGTGAAGTGGTCGGAGATGAAGTCACACCCCCCCCGACCAATTTGATGCAAACCGACCTGAAAAAAGAATACTCCGTCCAGATCCCACACCGTGCGGTAACCATGTTCAACCTGTTTTTATATGAGAAACGCATGGATGAACTGGTCGCGCAATTGCTTGCGCATGCGGAAGAAGTCGCGGCTGGCATCAAAGAGAAGGTGAGACAACAGGCGGAGCGGTACCGTTCATTTGCGCCATTTACGCCAAACCAGTTCGATGTGAAGGTGCTCACCTATGAACAGTTGCATGCTTATGCATTGCAATCCCACGGGCAAGATCGCTTGGAATCCATCTATCAAGAAGTGTTTCGACGCGGGCCCCGCGACGACCGCCAACTCACCATCGAGCTGGTGGACGAACTGGCCATCTTGTGTAAAGAGTTGGCTCCCATGATTGTGCTGTTCTTTGCCCCCCCTTACTATCCTGCGGTCAACACGAGCAAGCACCCCTTGATCCAGCGGACCGTTTCCCATATGATCCGCATCGCCGAACAAACCTATGGCATCAAGCTGGAGCATCAACATTACTTTGGCGGAATTTCTGACCTTAGTTATGTGGGATTGCAAAATCCATTGTCCACCCTCCAGCCGCTCGTCACCAACATGCCCCTATGGGAGCGCGGCTATGTTGTTCCGCTGACCGCCTTGGAACAATTCGACGTGCCGGTATTAAACCTCGGCCCCATCGGCAGGGACGCCCACCAATGGACCGAACGGTTGGATGTCGACTTTGCGTTCGGCCCATTAATGAAGCTGTTGCCTGAATGCATCCAACAGCTCTTGGCAACTGAAACAGAAGACTGACCACATCTCACAACATCATTCCTTACAGAATTGCTCGGTAATCCCATCAAGGGATTGCTTAGAGCAACCATTGTCTATATAATCGAACATATGAGCGGTGCTCATCCTACTGGTAGTAGGTCTCATGTTCTTGTGACGTGATGGCATGAGGTTCTAGTGGCGAATCTCTCACTAGGCAAAACCATGAGAGTGTGCGAAGATGAACTAGAACGCTGGTAACAGGTGTTCCGCCTATGTGGGCACATACGGTCTAGTGCCGTAGAACTGCATGGGACGGGGTGATGCCACACCCCTGAACTTGGGCATTGTCCAAAACGGAAACGGACTGCGGACGCGAATGACCCAAGAATCCCATTGCTTCAGCTGTGGGAGTGTCAAGACGGATGATGTTGTTTTTAACCCACCTCAATCGTTTTCCCCTTCTAATCCGGCAGGACGGTTAAACCTCTTCCAATCACCTTACTAACCATTCGTTTCGCACGAATGGTTCTTTCCCCTTTTTCTCATCGGCAAAATATTTTAAAATCCATTTAAGACGCTTTAGTAGAACCATCCCTTTCACAACATGAGCGCATCAAGGAGAGACATCTTATGACTAACATCTATCAGGAGATTTGGGATGCAGATATGAGAGGCAATGGACTGAAAGCTGTCAACAAAAAAGAAGAGGGGAATCCCGCTGCGGGGTTTGTGGTCGTCCGTGACATTCCCGTCACTGACCCGGAAGAGCAACGGAATCATTGCGTCTTTCAGGAAGTGGTGATACCTGAACATAAACAAGCCTCTTACCGATTAGTGGAGAAATTGTTCGACAATTATACGTTAAACCAAAAACATCCCGAACCGCATTGTACCGTGGAAGCACTGGAAGTAAAAGAATTTTTGCTGCATGCCATCGCGTCGGAACCGATGCGGCTCTGCCGCCGCTTTATCGAAAGGAAACGGGGACCGTTCAGCGATCAACAATGGTACGATTATCTCCACGAAATCTGGTTTTTGCACTATGATACGGCGAATGGCGTCGATCTCACCGGATTTGAACATGTTTTTGTGGGGGAACAAGGACGCAAAAAAGAATTGGGCGGCCATCACTTTTGGTATAAGTATTACCTGGAAGATCAGGCGGGAGAAAACGATCAAATCATCTACCTCGGGCCCAAGGGGAAAAACCCGAATACGCCGGACATCGTCATCATCGCCTACCAAATCGAGGCCATCGATGATGTGGCCAACCGGAAAGTAACCCTGTACAAAGAGAAAAACGGCTTTTTCGTCGGACTCAGTGCCGAGGGATTGCTCGCCCTTGCCACCGTCCGCTTCTCTTATAAATCGGTCGCCACCATCAACCAGGTTCGTTATCGGCTCCATTTACATAAAAGCCCCGATCAACGCTCAATCCGTACCTTTTTTCCCGTCTTTCTGGCGGAAAAACACCCTTAAAACCAAGGGGGACACATCATCAGGGACCTTTGGCTGAAGAAGACCGAACATTCCCCATCAACTGCATGCACATAAAAATGGGACAATGTGAAATAGTTATTTGAGACTCCACACGGCTGAAGCCGTGGGATTCTTGGATAGTGAATGTCCTCAATCCATTTCTGCTTTGGACAACTTCCAAGTTCAGGGCTGTCTCATCAGCCCATCCCATACAGTTCTACAACATCGTTGCATGTACCCATATGGGCGGCGTACCTATGACCAGTACGCTAGGCGGCGAGTCCGGATATCGCCTTACCTATATTGATTGCTCCGTTTAAGTCTGCATGGCAGGTATAGCCACACCGCTTACACTGGAAGCGAAGTCCCTTTCGATTCGCTTTTTCACGATGTCCACATTTGCAGTTTTGACTGGTATATTCCGCTTTGACTTCTTCAAAGCGGATCCCAGCCATCTCCGCTTTATAGCGG